>PUPH01000031.1 GCA_003553085.1 Thermoplasmata archaeon | reverse complement strand
AGTTATCAGAGAGGAATAAAGATGGAAGAAAGTAACGAAGATATGCTGGTTTCAGAGGATACATACCTGACGTCCGGAGTACACATCGGTACGCAACAGAAGAGCGAGTCCATGAAACCTTTCATATTCAAAGTAAGGAACGACGGACTCTATGTACTGGATGTAACGCAGACTGACAAACGTATATCTACTATCGCAAAATTTCTCTCGAGGTTCCCACCAGAGAGAATATTATTAGTATCGGCCCGACAGTATGGTAACAAACCGATACAGAGGTTCTCTGATATAGTTGGAACCATGTGTCTAGCCGGTAGGTTCATGCCCGGTATCCTGACCAATCCCTCCATACCGAATTTTCTCGAACCTGAAGTAGTCATCGTCGTAGATCCCACTGCCGACAGACAAGCCATCCGGGAAGCCGTCAATATCGGTATACCGATCATCGGACTCGTTGATACGAACAATACTCTGGAGAACGTTGATATTGCTCTACCCACAAACAACAAAGGTAGAAAGGCCCTTGCTCTAGTGTTCTGGTTACTCGCACGAGAAGTGCAGATGAACAATGGAAAAATAGAGAACAGGGACGAGTTCGAATATTCGGTCGACGACTTCGAACAAACCCTTTGAATTCTTTTTTAGTACAATCTTACGGTTTCAAGGTTCTTAGGAGTCCTAGTTTCGATACCGTATTTTTTGTATATCGTGCTTGCTAGGTTAGTACATTTACCTTCTTCACCGTGACTCACGATGACTCTCTCGGGAGAAGGTCTCATACCGCTTATGTAGTGCAGTAACTGTATCCGGTCGCTGTGACCTGAGAAACCTTCACAGGTGTGTACCCTCAACTTAACACGTATATCCAGCGGATTGCCGTTCTCCGTTAGGGTGACGTGATCGTATCCTTTTTGTATCCTGTCACCGATGGTTCCGGATGCCTGGTAGCCCACGAAGACTATACCTGATTCAGGATCATCTCCCCATGATTTGAAGTACTCGAGGACCGGGCCTCCGTTCATCATACCAGCAGTAGCCAACACTACAGCCGGCTCGGAACTGTCGCATATCTGCTTACGCATGTCGACACTGTCTACCTGTTTGAATATGGGAGACATGAAAGGGTTCTCGTCGTCCTGGAATATCTTCTTCTTCAACTTGTTGTTGAGGAACTCAGGATAGGCGGTGTGTATAGCGGTGGCTTCCCATATCATACCATCAAGATAAACCGGAGCCTCAGGAACATCTCCTTTTCTCATCGCTTCTTCGATAACCAGCATCACTTCTTGGGAACGGCCGACTGCGAACACCGGTATCAAAACCTTTCCTTCCGCCCGCTCTATATGCTGTATCAGTATGTCTTTAAGTTGTTCAGCAGCATCAAGTCTGCTGGGCTGAAGATCGTGGTATCCACCATATGTTGATTCCATTACCACCGTCTCTGACCTTGGGAATTTATTTACCGCCTGGTTGAATAGCCAGGTTTTGTCGTATTTTAGATCGCCTGTGAAAACCACGTTGTAATCGCCCTCTCCGATATGCATATGTGCCACTGCGGACCCTATGATGTGACCCGCGTTGTGCAGCGTCAACCTGATGTCCGGGGCGATATCGGTTGTCTCTCCGTACTCAAGAGTTATGGTATGCTTGACCGCTTGTCTTATATGGCTGGATTTATAGGGTGCATCCCTGGCATCGCTAACAGCCACTTTTATATAATCTAACTGTAGAAGAGCGGCCATGTCTCGTGTAGGTGCGGTACAGTAGATCGGTCCATCGAATCCGTATTTATACAGTGCTGGTATCAGACCACTGTGGTCTAGATGCGCGTGGGTCAGCACGATGGCATCTATACTGTCCAGTGGCATCAGTTCCGGAGCGTTAAGATAAGGTGTACCGTCGTCATCGGACGAAACGTCGGCGCCGCAGTCCACAAGTATCTTACTATCTCTTGTATGTATAAGGTGGCATGATCTCCCGACCTCTCTGTAACCACCTAAGGCGGTCACTCTAGCGAAGGTTTCACCTCTCCTAGTATCTCTGTTTATCTTTCTACCCAGTCTATTGAGGAAATCTTTTCTATCCCCTCTGACCGATCTGAGGAAACTGCGGATATCTTTCACCGTTTTCGAAGGTATGGGAGGAGTCCTCACCACTTCAGGGGCCCAACCGGTCTCTCTTTTGATCTCGTTCAGCACTACTCCCTTTTTACCGATGGCCAATCCCGGTGCCTTAGCTTCTATAGCCACTTCACCAGTATCTTCCTTGAAGTACATATCCGTGATCTCGGCCTCGTCTGGTACGATCTCTCGTATCTTATCCTCGGCCTCACCAGTACTATCTAATAGTGATGGATCAGGTCTTATGGACACTCTTCTCTTCAACCGCTCAGCTAACTTCTTCACCACTTCGTTTCCTTTGGTGAACTCCTCCAGATCTCTAGTATATATCACTATAGTAGAACCTTCGAACTCGATATTGGTTATCTGTACCGAGGAGGATATCACCTCGTTTACCGCCTTTCTAGCATCATTTAAAACGTCTTCAACACTCATAGAATTCACTTTTTAACTTGAAATTTTTAAATGGTTTCGTCAGGGATATCTCAGACCCTTTTCTTCTTTGATCTTAGACATCCTTTTTTCGATGTTATCTTCATCTAGTTCTGTGAAACCCTCTTTGGTTATCGTTGCGACTCTGATCCCATCTCCGGAAGCTGAATCTCTACTGCTCGATACCATAAGGCTAAGCACGGCCAGATCTATACCATCTTCGATCTTCATACCTTTTTTGTAGTGGTCTTCGAGGACACCATAGACGAAAGGTGATCCTGATCCAACCGAAACGTAATCGTCCGATATAGCACCGCCAGCTAGGTCAAGGGAATAAACGTGTCCTCCCTTGGAATCTACGCCACCCAAAAGAAGTCCTACAAAATATGGCATCATACGTCTTCCAGCCAGGATGTTCGATAACAGTGTTGCTGCCGCTCTCACCGTCATATCTTTATCCCTCTTCAATTGGTACAGCTCGACTTCAGCACTCATGTAGCGTGCTAGCATCTGCCCGTCGGCTACGAGTCCTGCTATGGTCAAGCCCAGGTTGTTACCTACCTGGAACAACTTCTGCGTATCTTTGTGGGCGATGAAGTTCCCCATCGTTGCTCTTTTCTCGGTGGCCAAAACGACGCCACCATCGCAAACCATTCCTATGGTTGTAGTTCCTTTTTTTCCTTTGTTTTCCATGGTTTCACACTCTGTCCCATTTGGCTAATATATGATTTTAGTAGGTTATACATCGGGAATTAGAGTTTACCTAAACCCCCTAAAATCTCTTCAACCCATAGAAGATAGCCTCACATATAAATGTTTTTCCATGGGTTAACGGCGTTTTTGTATATTGAAGACCAAGAAACCATTTCAACATTTTTTGAAATCGAAAAGATTAAATCATCGATCCACCCTCAATATAGATCGAAAAAGGTGTAAAAATGAAGAACATAGAGATACTCGGTTCGGGATGTATGAAGTGCGATCGGTTGGAAAAGAACACACGTAAAGCGGTTGAAGAGCTGGGGCTGGGTGCAGAGATATCGAAGGTTCAGGATGTCGGTGAGATAAGCTCTAGAGGGGTAGTCATGACACCGGCACTAGTTGTAGATGGTAAAGTACTGGTGACGGGTAAGGTACCCAGCTCTAAGAAGATCAAAAGCATGCTTCAAGGCTAAGATCGAGTGGTCAAATACTCGACGAACTCTTGGCTGACTTCCTCTTTGAATAGACCTGGTAGGTAGCCTTTCCCATCTTCATAGGTATCGTATATGACACCTTCCTCCGCAAGATACCGATTTGTCAGTCCGAAAACGACGTGCCATAGCTGGATGAAGACTTCGTCGAATGGTACCCCGTTTTGAATCGGTCTTATATCCTTCATCCTTTCTTCGAAGATCGGCAGCTGATCTTCCACCCAACTTTTCAGCACGGGGGCGAAAGGATCCAAAGCATCCGTGAGCATATCTATGTGTTCTTCAAAGAAATATGGTATGATGACGGCCAGTTCGTCTTCTTCACGGATATAACCTGTTTTCTTCAGTAGTTCTATATGGCCTCGACGATCTTTACCTATCTCTTTGTTATCGAAAGCTCCGTGGATAACATCTCCCAACTCCTTTAGTAACTCTTTCTTTTTTTCCAGCATCAGTGTTCTGTATTCGTTTCTACCTTCAAAATCAAGATCTGGAAAAGAATTGATTATATCCGGAAAAGCGTTCCTCATCTTGTATCCGTGATGATCCCCGAAGGTATGAAAGATGTATTCGCCGGACTTCAAGGCATGACCTCCCCAATATACTCTTTTCAATAACTGGTCCACCTCTTCTTCACCCCATAAAGTATATTCATTCCCTCCGGGCTGACTTTTCAGGTTGTTAGATACCTCCCAATTACGGAACATCTCCAACGCGCCCCAATCGAGTAGGTAACAGCCTATTATGAAGAAGGCGAGCTTTTCTTTAGAAACCTCAGGATTATCGTATCTATCGAGTGTTTCATACAGTGTACCCTTATTCTCCATGATCGATCCACATAAACGTCTGGCAAAAGGCTCGCTTTCTCTGAACACGTGATCGCTGTCTTTTTCATCTATGAATGTGAAGTTTACATAAACCAGATCATCTTCTCTCAAAGCCCCTAATCTGAGCAGCTTTTCGATCTCCTCTTCTAGATCACCGTATTCATCAATGAGATCACTTTTTCCCATAGGTTCCCTGTTGAGTTTTAGCAGTAATTCCCCAACATCATTTCTCTTCAATGTGGATATCGGGTTCAATTCATCGGGTGTACCGTGCCAATCGAGGTTACCACACACTCCGAATTTCAGATCCGTCATGATCTGTTATTGAAAAGGATTTTTATTATCTTTTTCCTTTTCAGATCCGTCTCTTTTCAGGTTGATGTAGACGGTTAAATAAGTCACAAAAAAGATCCCATACGCGATGAATGCGAACCCTTTGGTCAAAAAATGTGATGTATCGAATCTTCTTATGACGTCCACGAAATCGTTCCCTATGTAGATCGAAAAGAACATCCCGAATCCTACCAAAGTTGAGACGATACCAGTTCCCGCAGCAGACCAAAGTATCTTTCTCCATAATCCTGAAACTACGTCATATATTTGGTAAACCGCTGCAAGGCAGATAAAAACTGTTGAAATTATGGATGATATCTGTAAGGCGAAGATAAGAATTTTGATCTCATTTATGGTTTCTTGGGGTGTGTCCGCACGCACCACGGGCCGTGATCCGAACACGAACAGTAGCAAAATAAACAATATGAAAAAGATGATCCCAAAAGCTAAAAATCGTGAGCTCTTCTGAACATTCATTTTGTGATCATCCCCTAACTCATCGGAGTCCTTTCTAAGGTTTACTATCCCGACTAGAAGGAAACCCATAGCTATCATGGATAGGAGGATCCCAAAACCTGCGAAACTTATAGAGGTTGCTCCTACCTCTTCAATATCCCTCAATAGATAATGTTGAAAACCTAGCATAAAAAACCCCATCATCCCCAGGGTAGCTGATAACAATCCCGTCATCGAATATTTTAAACCTTGTTTAGTCTTTTCCATAGTGGATCCCTTTATCTGTGCTATATTATGATAGCATACACCTTAAATAAATTTTTGTAGCTTGGGTATTCCCCTTAACACAGCAAAGATTTAATTTACAAGTATGTACGTAGAAAGATTATGAACTATGAGAGGACGCTGGTACTATGAAAGCTCTGTTATTGTCCTTCAGTGGTAGGAAAACCATGGGCAACTGCCTTGGTACGTTGGATCACATATCAGATATCCTTGACGAAGAAGGAGTGGATAGTCACCTCATCGAGATGAATGATCACAACATCGCCCCTTGCAGCGAGTGCAAGTATCAATGTTTTGATCCAGATAAAGACTGTCCAAAATCCGATGATATTTCCGATATATATGGAGAGATAGTGGATCACGACCTGGTATTCATCAGTGTCCCTATCTACAGCGGCGCTCCTTGTTCGAAATATTTTGCTTTCAGAGAACGCTCTCAAAGTGTTTTCCATGATGTTCGATTGTATAACCGATTCGAAAGGGTCAGTAAGTACTACATCGTGATAGGTAATGAGGAATCCGGTGGTAAAGAAACCGTGGATCTGTTGTCTTCCGACCTGAAGAAACACGAAGAAATAATCCTTTTGCAAAGTCATAATTATTCCCAAAGTTCGATCTCAGGTCGTATCATAGAGAACGACGGTGCAAAAGAGCTGCTGGATTCTTTCGTAAAAGATGCGTTGAAGAAACATGAGAACATCGCAAGAAAATACAAAATGATGGACGATGCTCAACAAAAGATTTAATTTTCGTCTTCTTGATAAGCACTCCATGACCCACGGATGTCAAAGTATTCAACACCTGAGTCGTTGGGGAGGTACTTCACATGGATAGATATATCAAGATCTTTCTAACGACCGGTATCCCCTTCGGATTAGTGTTCGGGACCTTTTATCACATGCAGAGGGGCTTTCCAGCAGGTCTGATAGCTGGTTTGATCGGAGGTATGTTCGTGGGCAGTACTTTATCATTGATACTCGGTTTTCTACACCGCAGGTCCGTGAAGCAACTCCCTTATGAAGATTATGAGGATGCGCTGGAAGTCAAGCAAGAAAGGAGGATGGTCCTATCTTTGTCTTATGATAAAACCTTCAACCTTTGCATCGAATCTTTGAAAGAGATCAAAAAGGCATCTATCAACAAACTTGACCGCTCTCAAGGCCGTATCGTTGGCAGGACCGGGATGTCATCCAAAACACTTGGAGAAAGGATCATCTTCAAGGTGGAGAGTGTGGATGAGGAGAAAACTAGCGTATATTTTTTGAGTGAACCGGTCTCTCCGACAACTGCTGTGGATTATGGAAAGAACCTTGAGAACGTAGAACGGATATCAGCTTTCCTAGAGGGACAGATGGAAGCCTAGATCAAATATTATCCAGCAGACCTTCTTTGAGAACAGACTGGATCTCTTCCATGACTGCACTGTCGGGATCCTCTTTCATCTTCCACAATCGCATGAATAGCGGCATCAAGTCCGTTTCTTCAGCCCATCCTCGTGAGATGGCGGTCTCAAAAACGTATACCAGATCACTGACCCCACTTTTCTGGTCCAATGGTTCTTTGAGTAGTTTCTTTAACAGCTCGCTCTCATCCTCCAGCATACGTTGGTGGTCTTGTTTGAGGAACTGTTCCAGCTCTTCCATGTCCTCATCGGGGATAGTGAATTCGGCACCTTGAACGTTCTCTTCCAGGTGCTCTATGGACGATGGACCTGTCAGGGCACAGGTTATCTCTGGGTGCGAAAGTACCCATGCGATAGCCATCTGCACAGGGGTCTTATCGTGTTTTTTTCCGATCTCCTCCATCTTCCGTGCAATCCTCAGAGCGGATCCGAACCTAGCGTACTTGAAGAGTGGGTCGTTGTTCCGGATATCCCCCTCACCGAATTCTGTTTCAGGAGTTATCTTCCCTGTAAGAACACCCCGCCCTGTAACGCTGAAAGCCAGACCTGCTAGATCATGTTTTCGACATAGGGGGAACAATCTTGATTCTGCGTCCCTTGCCACAGCACTGTACTCGAACATCAATATCGATGGGTCCCCTAATTCGATATATTCTTCGACCCTTTGATGGGGTATATGGCTGACACCATAATGTAAAATCATCTGCTCGTCCTGTAGATGTTCTAAAGCCTCCACAGTCTCTTCTACAGGGGTTTCAGGGTCATCGAAGTGTATCAAGTAAAAATCGATGTAATTAGTTTTTAGTCGCGAAAGGCTATTTTTACATGCATCCACAACTGAATCGTAAGAAAGATCCGGCTTCTTACCCTCGGTGATCCCCACTTTCGTGGAGATGAATACATCTTCCCGGACATTCACTAATGCATCTCCCAACACCCTTTCAGCATCCTCTCCATAAGTATCGGCGGTATCGAAAAGAACGACACCTAGTTCGATGGCCCTATCTATGACCTTCCTGTACTTATGATGATCCACGGAACCGTAAGCTCCGCTCAAAGCATAACACCCCATACCTATAGCGGATATCTCATCCCCGTTTATCGTATCGTATCTCATATCGACCACCTATCTGAGCACTTCCTTAGCGATGTTGGTCACATCTCTACTCTTCATGAATTCTCTGGTGAGTTGGAAGGCATTATCTTCATCCATCCCCGCAGTCACCAATTCCCGGTAGAATCTCGCTGTGATCCTAGCCAAACTTTCGCCGTCTTCAGCGTTGTAAACAGCCTCTATCATCCCGGAGATCAATGTTGGTATGGTTTCTTTCAAAGTCGTCATGACTTCTTTCAGTTCTTCAGTATCTTGCATCTCGACACCGATGATACAATACACGACCACGGTTATAACTTTACGCTTCTATCTCAAAAAAGAATATAAGGTGCAAAGTTCATGTAGTAGCATGGAGAAGGTGCTGATAACTGCAGGCGTACATGGCGACGAGATCGGCAGTGTAATGATAGCTCGTGAGCTCAGGGGATGGATAGAGGGTATCGGTATGGAAAATGTTGACGTGATCCCGGAAGTCAACCCCGAAGCCATCGAGGAAGGCATGAGAGAGAATCCGAAGGACGGTAAAGATCTAAATAGGTGCTTCCCCGGGGACCTGAACGGTACCGTATCAGAAGTCATAGCCGCTGAGTTGTTCGGTAAGGCCAAACGTTACGACCGGGTGATCGATCTTCACACCTATGGTAAAGCTGGAAGGTGTGTTCCCTACATGCTGACCGACCTGAGGAAGGATCACAACAGGGAGTTCTGCAGAAGGATGGGTATTCCATATGCGGTTCAGACCGCAGGAACTTCTCAACAAATGTTTTTAGAGCTCTCGAAAATCGGTATCCCATCCATGATCATAGAAACCGGTGGGCGACGCTGGTTGAGGGACGAACTCGATCTGGTCAAGGACGCTTTGAAAGATTACCTGTCCGGTCGTGCTCCGGAGAAGGTAAGATTCTTCGACAGCTACCAGCAGTTCTCAGTAGAGAAGGCTGGATATTACGTACCCATGATACTACCGGGTATGGAGGTCAAAGAAGGAGATATACTGGGACTGCTTGAGGGGTCGGAGGTTAAGTCCCCTGTGAACGGGATGGTGATCGGTATAAAGATGGAAGGGACATACGACCCGGAGGAGCAAAATTTGGCCGCTATAGTCGAATTTTGATCAAAAGAGACACACAAAACCAATATATACCACCCCTTAATGTTTAAGCAATATTGAAAAAAAAAGAAACGGTGAAAAATATATGAAACTGACTTTCTTAGGAGGGGTGTCGAAAGTCGGACCCCTCTCCATGGTTATGGAATACAAGAATACGACTTTGATATTCGATCACGGTATGCTTCCGGCGGACCCTCCAGAATACCCTATGCGACCGCCGCTTGTTGATTTAGCTTTCTTAACTCACTCGCACCTGGACCATTGTGGTATGATACCCTCTCTGGTCAGGATGTGCGATGTTAACGTACTGGCGACACACCCGACTTTAGAGGTCACTGAGTTACTGCTGTACGACAGCTTGAAGATAGCCAACATAGAGGGCTATCCACAGTATTACGATAAAAGCGATATCAAAAGGACCAAAGCCGCCTTCGACCTCATGGGGTTCAACTCCAAGAGGGATATAGGTGGAATGGAGATAGAGGTTCACTCAGCAGGGCACATACCCGGGTCCATGATGACCGAGCTCAGGGGAGAGGAAACTGTGGTGTTCACCGGAGATATGAACACTGGAAACAGCAGATTGCTCTGGGGTGCACATCCGGTAAAATGTGACACATTGATATTAGAAGCAACATACGGTGGAGAAGAACATAAGGATAGAGAAGAGTCTGAGAAGGAATTTTTAGACGATATAGACGACGTTTTAGCCAAAGGCGGCCAGGCCATCGTTCCTGCCTTCGCAGTGGGACGTACTCAAGAAGTACTGATGGTCCTTAACGATAGAGATTACGACGTGTGGTTCGACGGTATGGGACGTACGGTGAATCAGATATACCTCAATCACCAGGGCTTCCTCAGGAAAGGTAAGGCGTTGAAAAAGGCCGTTGGTAACGCGAACCCAGTACATTCAAATAAGAGCAGAAAACGTGCAAAGGAGGCCGAGGTAGTAGTGACCACCAGCGGTATGGTGGAAGGCGGTCCCGTGCTGGAGTACATCATGAACAAACGTAGGGATCCGAACAGTGCCATATTCTTGACCGGATATCAGGTGGAAGGTACCAACGGAGACCGATTACTGAACACGGGTATGGTCCACGATAGAGGAGCTACGGTGCCTGTGGAGTGCTGTGTGAAGAAGTACGACTTCAGTGCCCATGGCGGTCACTCCGAACTCATCGACTTTGCCCACGGATGTGAACCTGAGAAGATAGTTCTTATGCACGGTGACAAACGCGAACTGGTGGCTGAGGATCTTGATGAATACGATGTTCGTTTGCCCGTCGAAGGAGAAACGATAGAGGTGTAGGCCCATGGATAGATGGATCCTACTCAAACATCTAGAACAGTTCATCCAGGAAGATCTCGGCGACGGTGATATCACCACACGACTGTGTGTGGAAGATGAGATCGTTAAAGGCGTGGTCACTTCAAAAGAGGATTTCGTGTTGAGTGGTGTCCGTGAGGCCACAGTACTCTTCGAAGATCACGGTGTCGAGGTCAAAGAGTACTTTGACCCCGGGGATAGAGTCGGCGAAGGTGACGTATTGATGGAGGTCAGAGGTCCGGCTTCCGTGATATTGAGCCTGGAACGATTGGCCTTGAATCTGATAATGAGGATGTCAGGAATAGCTACGAAGGTACGTTCCATGGTGGATGCCGCCGAGGGTACGGTGGTGGCCTGCACTAGAAAAACAACACCCGGCTTCAGATACTTCGAGAAAAAGGCGGTTCAGGACGGTGGTGGAGATACACACAGGATGCGCCTGGACGATATGGTCCTGGTCAAGGACAATCACATCGCACTTGCTGGAGGTTTGCAGGAAGCTATAGAACGGGCTAAAAAAGCCTCTTTTTCCAAAAAGATCGATGTGGAGGTGGTGGATTTTGAAGGCGCCGTGATCGCTGCGGAAAACGGAGCGGACATCGTGATGCTGGACAACATGACCCCCTCTGAGGTCGAGAGGGCTTACACAAAAATTAAAGATATACGTAAGGATATACTCGTCGAAGTATCCGGAAATATCGATATATACAACGTAAAGGATTATACACCACATGCGGACGTAGTCTCATCTGGTGCACTTACACACTCCGCACCTGCAGTCGACGTTTCCATGACCATCGAGAGGTAGAATGTACTCGTCAGCTAGATTTCTTGTTGGGATCACTTTCCTGCTATTCGCATCTATATGCGACTTGAAAACTAGGAGGGTTCCTGACAAGGTCTGGATCATCATGTCATTTTTTGCCCTTGGTATATTGATCTATCAGATGATCTCTGCTGGATCTCCGATACACTATTATCTGATACTGGTTCCCATACTCTTTCTACTGGTTGAAGCCTTCGTTGAATTACCGGTACTATACGATGAATCCGGAGTCAATTTTTTAGTGGTACTATGGTTCCTACTGCCGGTCGTTACAGTGGGATTCCTGATCTTTTCATCTTTCACAGATCCAGATTTATGGCCTTTGCTATGGATACCCGGTATGATGGCTGTAGCATTCGTGTTCTATTATTATGGCATCATCTATGGCGGTGCGGATGCAAAGGCTGTAGTCGTTCTTGCCATCCTACTTCCTTATTACCCGGTACTACATGGCATCACCGACCATGGTGCTTCGACTCAGGTTATAGAATCCATGCAGAGTTTGTTTCCCTTCACCTTCGTTGTGCTCTTGAATTCATCAGTTATAATGCTGGTTCTTCCGGTATCATATCTGATATTGAACCTTAAGAGGGGTGATCTTGAGTTCCCTTTGATGTTCTTTGGTTATAGAACCGGGATCGATAAGGCAAGGGGATCGTTCGTTTGGCCAATGGAGTTCTATGAAGGAGGTGAGAGAAAAGTAATACTCAGACCTAGGGGGGATGAAGAAGATATGTTCGACAGTTTGAAGGGAAGGAAGAGGATATGGGTGACACCAAAGATACCTTTTATAGTACCTATGACCATCGGTTTTGTGATATCATTTTTGATAGGAAATCCGTTGATGCATCTTTTGTAGAAACCTTTATTTTGCATGAAATCGATTATGTAATAAAGTTTTTCGAAAGTTTTATATACTTCCACCCCACTTATGTGGTTAAGCTGAAGAACCGCTACCACCATATGGAGGCTTTAAATATTGCGAATCGAAGGAAAGATCCACACAGTGTCCCATCGAGGGGAAATTATCACTCGCTTTCCTCAGTATGTTCCACCGGGCACAGAGGTAATCGATAAGAGAAGGAATGTTATCGGTAAGATTTCGTGGGTTTTTGGTCCAGTCGGTTCACCATATGTCGAAGTAAAACCAAGGAAGGATTCCAGGAGACCTCTTACCATGGTAGGTAGATCGGTTTTCGTGGAGGACGAAAACTATGAATGATGATACCGAAGCAGTTGGCCGGGGTCGAGACCGGGTCGAAAAGATAACCGAATGTCCGGAGTGCAATAGTAAACATCTAGCTCAAGATTACGATCGGGGAGAATTAGTGTGTGAAGAATGCGGTCTGGTGGTGGATGATCAGTATGTGGACGAAGGGCCTGAATGGAGGGCATTCGATATGCAGCAGGAACAGAGCAGAGCGCGTACAGGTGCCCCTATGACACAGATGGTCCACGACAAGGGATTATCCACTGGTATAGATCAATCCAACCGCGATTCTTACGGCAGATCCATACCTAGTAAAAAGAAGGCACAAATCTATCGTTTAAGGAAGTGGCAGAGGAGGATACGTGTTTCCGATGCTACGGAGAGAAATCTAGCTTACGCACTTACCGAACTTGACAGGATGGCTTCCACCATGGGGCTTCCTAAGAACATCAGAGAGAGTGCCGCGGTGATCTATAGGAACGCAGTGAAAAAGAATCTTATCCGAGGTAGAAGCATAAACAGTGTGGTGGCTGCATCACTTTACGCAGCCTGCAGGAAAGCCAGCGTTCCTAGAACACTGGACGAGATAGCTGAAGCCACTTCATCGGATAGGAAAGAGATAGGCCGAACTTATCGTTTCCTTAGCAGGGAGCTTGTTCTCAAACTGAAACCCACCCGACCAGAAGAATATCTGGGTCGCTTCTGCAGCGAACTGGGCTTATCCGGTAAAGTACAGAGGAGAGCGGACGAGATAATCAAGATGGCCGAGGAAAAGGAACTGATCTCAGGAAAGGGTCCTACGGGCCTGGCGGCGGCATCCATATACATAGCTTCTATACAAAAAAATCAACGTAGAACTCAAAGAGAAGTTGCCGATGTGGCGGCGGTCACCGAGGTCACCGTAAGGAACCGATATAAGGAACTGGTGGACGAATTAGATCTTGAAGTGGAAGTGTGAAAAACCGTTTAAGTTAAATATCCCTTCGGACTTTGAGCATATCGTGATAGATTGGAAAAGAAAAAGTATGTGGAGGACCTTGTAGAGGGTCAAAACGTAAGGGATAGGTTCGCGGTGAGGACGAAGATGCCACCTAAGGAGTATTCCAAAGGCTGGTTTTTTAGATTGAAAGTCGGTGATAGGACCGGCGATATCCCTTTAGTTTACTGGGGTGGTGTAGATAGACAGATGGTGAACGACCTTTATGAAAGGATCAAGGTGGGCGATGTGTTGGAAGTCGACGGCTCGGTCACCACCTATAGAGGCGATCTACAGATATCCATCAGTCCAGATGATTTTCATAAATTGAGGCGTGCGGATATAGGATCAATAGATCCCTCGGAGTTCATGCCCACCACGGACAGAGATGTGGAAGCCATGTTTGAAGAGCTCATGGAGTATGCAGCTGAGATAGAGGATAAAGGACTATATTCATTGACGATGTCCTTTCTGGAAGACGAACCCTTCGCTGAAGCGTTCAAAAGGAGTCCTTACAGTAAAAATTATAGTTATAATTACCTCGGTGGATTGCTGGAGCACACTCTCGACGATGTACGTTTATCATATCATGTAACATCCCTTTATTCTGAGTTGGACCGAGATCTACTCCTGGCAGCATCCATCGTCCACGATTTCGGTAAGGTCCTAGAATATGAACATTACACCTCCATAGAATTGACCACAGAAGCTAGATTGATCGGTCATACCGTACTCTGTGAAAGACTGGTCAGGGAACGTGCACAAAAAATCGATGATCTGACGGACGAACGATCACTGAAACTTTCTCACATAATACTATCCCACCACGGAGATTTCGAGTGGGGAAGCGCCCGTAGTCCCAGGATGGAAGAAGCGGTTGCATTACACCATATAGATCTGCTCAATGTTCGTATGCGAGGTTTCTTACAGGCGAAGGAAGAAGTGAGTGAAGAGGACGAAGAGATGGTCTATGTGTCAAAAGAAGGCATACAAAGGCCGATCTTCAAGGGATAAATCTTTAATCGTACTTACTGTGTATCCTTGGAAGGTGTATGATGTCATCCGAGCAGGAAAGTGAAACAAAAAGACCCGACCACTGCCCGAGATGTGGTTCGGATATCTCCAGCTCCGATAAGAAGTGCCCAGAATGTGATGTTGACTTAGAGTGGATAATATCTCAGATGGGGCAAAGGTTCGTAGATAGGAGCGGAAACAGGGTACCCTATGTTTCAGTGTTATCCGAAGAGGGTGAGGAAGTCAGGCACGAGATGGACCCGGGAAAGACCGTAGCATGCCCTGAGTGTGGATCTGAAGCCACCATAAAAGAAAAGAAATGCCCGGAGTGCGGAGCGGATCTAAAGGAGATCATCCACCAGACCCTTCTGGAAGAACTACTCGAAAACGTGGATGACCGCACTTTCGAGATCACGGATACTGAATCGGTGGTCGAGGAAATAAAACAGTTCGCGTTCCTGATGGAGGAATCGGAAGAAGAGTATGATTTTGAATTAAAGTTCATGTGTCCCCTGTGCGGCAGCGAAGTGTCCGAGAGTGCAGATGAGTGTCCCGGATGTGGGGCAATATTCGAGGATTAACTTTTTTATCATGTGTTCATATTACCTGAGAATATGTTCGAAACTCGGATACTCTCAAAAGATCGTATAGCCGATGAACTAGAACGCATGGGGTGTGATCCAAGGGGTGTAGAGATCATGGCACCCAAAGGGACGTACCGCTTGATCAGAGCATCTGGACTCGATCCAAGAGCTGCCAACATCTTAAAGCAAGAGTTTTTAGCCGCAGGAGCGGAGGCTGCGGTATCCTGGGCCGCATTGAACGTATCCGAAGATGAGAGCGAAGTGATCATGATGGGGACCCTCTCTCATTATAGAAGGGTCCTTAGAAAACTCGAAGAACAACCCCTGGGATTACCGAACTTATCTGAAGAGGTAAAGACCGCTTTAAAGAATTTTGACGATCCCGCCGAACCTCCCGTTCCCGGTGAAGGAACACGAGTGATGGGGATATTGAACGTGACTCCGGATAGCTTCTATGATGGTGGTGTAAACTACGATCTGGACAGAGCCATCGAACGAGCTCAGGATATGGTGGGCGAAGGTGCCGATATAATAGATATAGGCGGTGAAAGTACCAGGCCTGGAAGTGGACGTGTATCCGTAGAAGATGAGATCGATAGGGTGCTGCCAGTGATCGATAGTCTCGTGGATAAGATAGACGTACCGCTGAGTATCGACACCCATCGACCGAAGGTAGCTGAAGCCGCCGTGGATGCAGGTGCCTCCATGATCAATGATGTTTATGGGTTAAGGGATGAAGGTATGCGCGAAACCGTTGCAACCCTGGACGTACCCGTGGTGATCATGCACATGCAGGGAACACCTGAAACCATGCAGGACGACCCTAGATACGATGATGTGATCACCGAGATATATCGATACCTGAGAAACAGGGCTTCCCAAGCCGAGGAGGCCGGTATATCCCCATCAAATATAATTATCGATCCTGGTATCGGATTCGGAAAGAGGATACATCATAACCTGGAGATCATCTCACGTTTGGAGGAGTTCAATTCCATGGGTTATCCGGTATTACTGGGAGCTTCTCGTAAAAGCTTTTTAGGACAGGTGTTGGACAAAAAGGCAGATGAGCGACTTTACGGCTCTCTTGCGGTTGCGGCACTGGCGGTCCAAAAGAAGGTCGGGATACTGAGGGTCCACGATGTCCATGAAACGGTAGATGTCGTTAGAACCATTCAGGCGATGATGAGAGATCGTTAATAATATTGTACACATTTGCACAAAATACTTTTATCCCCAAGGTCCTCTTCGCAAGCGATGGAAGAAAAAGAGCTCATACAAAGTATCCTTCAGAAGGGTGCTCAGTATTGTGATATACGAAAGGAAAAGTGGCACAGGAAGATCCTTTATCTAAAGGATGGAGTTCCGGAAACGGTGATACAGGGGGAAGAAGAAGGTGCCATGACCAGGGTATTATATGGTGATGGATGGGGTTATGTAGGTACTGCTGATCTATCTTCACTAGAACGATCGCTGGAAAGAGCGTTATCCATGGCGAAGAACAGTGATAAGCTGAAAAAAGATAGAACTGGACTGGCAGAGGTGGAGCCTTTGCAGGAGAAGGCTGTATATCCCATGAAAGACAGCTTTCTTGATGTGAGTCCCGAGGAGAAGCTGGATTTTTTACAGGAGTTGGAAACCCATCTAAAGAGCGATATCGTCAGATCGACCGATCTACGATACAGAGATCTACTGGTGGAAAAGGAGATAATCACCAGTGAAGGTACGCACGTGACCATGGAGATACCTCGACTGGTAACCTATATGATAGTCACCGGTAAAAGCGATACGGTACAGATGGCTACCGAAGCCATCGGGGGAACCGGCGGCTTCGAGTTGAGCGGTGAGGCATTCGAGAAGGCCGATATCCTACTGGACAGATTGGGAGCCCTTTTAGAAGCAAAGAGTCCGCCTTCGGGAAAGTTACCTTTGGTAATGGATCCACACCTTACCGGTGTATTCTCCCATGAAGCCTTCGGCCACGCCGCAGAGGGCGACCTGGTTTCCAGCGGTAACAGTTGTTTGAAGGGAAAGATAGGTGAGAAGGTAGCCTCCGAGATAGTCACCATCAAGGATGATCCAACGATGGACGGTTACGGGAGTTTCCCCTTCGACGACGAGGGAACACGAGCGAAGAACCGTGTACTGGTCAAAGACGGGGTGCTGAACGATTTCATACTGGACCGTGAAAATGCATGGAAGCTGAACATGGAACCCAACGGTGGTGCTAGAGCCGAGGACTTCCGTGTCAAACCCTTGGTAAGGATGAGTAACACCATCATGGAAGCCGGTGATATGGTCTTTGATGAATTGATAGAAGATATAGACAAGGGTATCTATGCAAGATCTACAAGCGGTGGACAGGTGAACACCGCCCAGGGTACCTTCCAATTCAACGCACAGGTCGCATATCTCATAGAGAACGGAGAGATAGGGAGACCACTGAGGAACGTAAGTTTTAACGGATTTACTCTTGAAACACTACAGAACATCGTAGGTATCACAAAAGAGACTGGTATGGGGATCGGACACTGTGGAAAGGGTCAGAGTGCATCGGTCACCGATGGTGGGGGTAACACCCTCATCTCCCAGGTCACGGTAGGTGGTAGAGAATGATCGAAGAGGGTATCAAAGAGTGTTTAGAGCAGTTGAAGAAAAAGGGGTTGACAGGAGATGTTTATGGAATCCGTTCAAGGATCCTTAGCTATTCGATAATGAACGGAGAGGTATCCGACAGTAATGAGTATGAGGATATGGGTTTAGGCATCAGGGTATTTAAGGACGGAAGAGTCGGCTTCGGATACTGCGCACCTGGAAAAGAAGAGATCGGTGTAAAAAGAGCCATAGAGCTAACATCTTTATCTCCAAAGACGGAGATGGAGCTCCCGATGGGCGAGAAACCACCAGCAGTAAAGACGTACGATAAAAAAGTGGAAAGGGCAATGGACGATGGAATTGAGATAGCTCAACAGATGGTAGATGGTGCCTCATCCGTTGATGACGATATACTCCCCTCTCGAGGTACATTGAAGATAGCTTCAGGAAACGTGATCGTCGGCAATACCAAAGGTCTTTTTTACTCACAGGACGGATCCATCATCACTGGAGGCGTGGCCGCGACTTTGCCCGGTGAGAAGACATCTCTTATGGCCAGTGAATCATCTAGCAGTAGAAAGTACGATATAGATTTTGAAGAGGTAGGTATCGCCGCAGGTGAAAGGGTAGTTTCTATGAAAGATCTAGCGGAGATCCCAGGAGATAAGATCCCGGTAATTTTAAGCCCCGACGCCATGGGGATATTGATCCACTTCGGATTGCTCCCATCCTTTGACGGTGAGAACGTTAGGAAAGGTAAATCTGTGTATGAAGATAGAGTAGGGGATGAAGTGGCCGCAGGATACATCGATCTGGTGGAAGATCCCACATCTAATTGGGGGCTTGGCAGTTTCCCCTTCGACGATGAGGGTGTACTCAGCTCACCAGTATCTCTTATATCCGGAGGAATATTGGACAACTTCTTTTACGATCTTAAAGAGGCTGTACAAAGCGGCACAAAGAGTACTGCCAATGGAGTACGCCCATCCTTTAAATCACCCCCTCAGATAGGCAGTAGGAACGTGATGATGAGTGGTGAGGATATACCGAGAGAGGAACTGTTTGCAGGTAGAACGATATTGGTGGACAATGTCATGGGTGCCCATACATCCAGTCCTGCAAGCGGTGACTTTAGTGTGGTGGCCAATCCCGCATGGTTGGTGGAAGATGGTATCAAAAAGGGACGTTTAGAAGGTCTGATGATATCAGGTAATCTACCCGGATCATTGCATACCATGGAGTTGGGTGATGATCACAAGAAGATCTATGACAGCATCGGATCTGCTACTATAAACATCGAGCTTCCTTCGGTCAAATTGAAGGATGTAACCATCTCGGGTAAGTGAATATGAAAGATAAGCTATCGAAGTTAGTAGAGAAGAGCCAGGCGGCCTATGTTGAGCTAAGGTATCATTCTAGAGAGCAGAAGAAGATAGAGATAGTAAGGGGCGATGTAGAGGACCTACACTCGTCCACCTACTCTGGTATCGGGGTGAGAGTTCTTCATGACGGTGTCTGGGGGTTCAGCAGCACCAGTAAGATGGATGACAAAGATATAATCAACACCATCCAACGAGCGGAGAAGGCGGCACGTATCACCTCACGGTTGAAAACACAAAAGGTAGGCGAAATCGGTGATGTCATCCCTTGCTCCGGAGTGTTTCGTGCAGAGGTGAACGATAGTGTTACAGATCATCCTATCGAAAAGAAGATAGAATTATTGAAAGAACTAGACTCGGAGATGAGGAATAAAAAATCCATCAACTCTGCCAAATGTCTTTGGAACGAGATGCAGGACGACAAGTTTATCGTCAACAGCTTTGGGACCGAGGTGGAGATACACGATGAAAAAGTGGATTTTTATACGATAGCTTATGCAAACCTTCATGGTGAAAAGATATCGGGGATCGAAAGCAGAGGGGTCACCGGTGGATGGGACGACTTGTTCGCTAAAAGTACACCTCATGAGATGGCGGATAAGGCCGTTGGGTCGGCTCAAAGACTCTTAAAAGCCGAACATCCCAAAGGTGGTCCCGCTAAGGTGATCCTGAATCCGGAGCTGGTCGGGTTGATAGCACACGAAGCCATCGGACATACGGTGGAAGCTGATTTTGTACTCTCGGGCTCCGTTGCACAGGATAAATTGGGGAAGAAGGTAGCGAGTGAATTGGTCACCCTAGTGGATCATGGGGTGGCGGACCCACACGCAGCAGGATGGACGCCGGTAGATGACGAAGGAACGTTGTCTCAACGAACTGAGCTAATAAAAGACGGTGTGCTGAAAGGATACCTGTGTGATCTTGAGACCGCCCGGGTACTCGAGATGACACCTAGGGGCAACGCACGAGCTTATCAGTATTCCGACCCACCGATAATACGTATGACGAACACGTTCATCGAGACAGGAGAATACGGTGTGGATGAGATGATAGAGGAAACTAAGGATGGATATTATCTAGAAGGTGCAAAAGGTGGGCAGGCCGATGCCAATGCTGAGTTTACATTCGGAGTCGAGAAGGCATGGCGTATAGAGAACGGTGAATTGACAGAACTACTACGAGGAGTATCCATCTCTGGTTCTGGCTTCGATGTACTCAGGAGTGTAGACGCGGTAGCAGACAACTTCGAGTTCAGCATGGGTTCGGGCTATTGCGGTAAGTTCCAGAGCGCGAAGGTGGATGGCGGCGGACCGAATATGAGATGTGAAGCCACCGTGGGAGGAAAGTAGAGGAGGTATTCATTTGTCAAAGTTACTGGATCTAGGTGCGGAAATATTAGAAAAGGTCGATGTGCCCGGAGATATCGAACTGTATATGGGTTCCGACAAGAACATAGATGTGGGCATACAACGGGATGAGATCAACATGTCTAGATGCCATGAGAAGGAGCAGGTGGGCATACGTTATATTCAAGATGGCAAGCTTGGATTCACATCTCTCAATTCTTTGGACAAAGATGCTATCATAAACAAGATAAAGGAAGCCGTCAAGCTAGCCCGGTCCTCGATACCAGATAAGCATAATAATATACCATCGCCGATGAAAGTCAAGAAATTAGATGGACTCTACGACAAAGATATCGAGAATTTCGGGGTCGAAGATGGCTTGGAGTATGGAAAAAACTTCCTTCATACCGCTCTAGAAGCGGATGATAGGTTCAGATTCAACGAAGGTTTTTTTGCATCCCACGACGTAGAAAGGGCTGTTATCAACTCGAAGGGTATAGCCGAATCCGAGCGGTCCAGCGGTTTCCACTATCTCGGTATCGGATTGGCATCATCCCATGGTGAGGTATCCAACATGGATGTTAAAGCCGGCGGTTCCATAACGATCAAGGACATAGATGTAGAGAGTGTTGCCAGAGAGCTGGTTTTGGCCGCAGTCGATAACCTCGGTGCTGAAAAGGGTAAAAGTTTCGAAGGTGTTGGTATCTTCTCTCCACACGCCCTTGCACAAATCTTGTTCATGGGGTTACTATACCCCTTGAAAGGAAATAGGGTGGTGAAGGGATTGAGTCCCATGGGAGATAAGTTGGAGGAGCAGATCGCTTCGGGATCCTTCACATTGATCGATGATGCATCGAAGAAGGATGCGTTGAGGAGCCGATCTTTCGACCGTGAAGGGTTGCCCACTCCAAAGATGACCGTCGTTGAAGACGGGGTACTGAAGTCGTTGTTTCACAATAGCTATACTGCCAGTGCCATGGAGACCGTATCGACTGGGCACGCCTCCGGAGGGCCACGGTCGGTACCCTATATAGATCCAACGAACTTGGTGGTCAAACCGGGGAACATCGGATATGATAGTATGATCGAACAAGTTGAGCACGGAGTTCTGATCAATAGATTTTCTGGAGATGTCGATCCGGTCAGCGGTGATTTTTCGGGAGTAGTCAAAGGTGGACATATGATCAAAGGTGGTGAGATAGTACATCCGCTGAAGCAGATGATGGTATCTGGAAATGTTTTCGACCTCTTTACAAATATATCGAATATATCTTCAGACATTGAGCTCGTAGTCACCGTGCTTTGCATGGAGTTGCCGTATGTACGCGTGGAGGACTTGTCTTTCGTTTCCGGATGAATCCATAATGATTAGGTCTTTTCCGTTGTAGATCATAAAATAAAATACGATGGATTTATCACAGAACATCGAAAAAATATAAATACTAAATTTCAGTGCCTTTAATCAATCAGGTGTTAAAATGAATGGCATAGAGTACGGCATAGTAGCGATATTGGCATCTTTGCTCGGAATAGTGTTGGCGGGATACTTTACAAAATATATCTCCAAACAGGACTGTGGAACGAGTTTGATGAAAAAGATCGCTGGTCAAGTGCAGGTAGGGGCTAAAACATATCTACATACTGAGTACAAATACATAGCTATCTTTGTAGCCATAGTGGCTATATTGCTAGCGGGCATGGATGTAGCTGATGGACATGCACCCTATACCGCGTTAGCTTTCTTGGTGGGTGCGATATTATCCGCTACCGCAGGATATCTTGGGATGATCACCGCGACCAATTCCAGTGCACCCACGACACAGGCTGCCCGAAAAAGTCTAGATAAATCACTTCGTATAGCATTCAGGGGTGGTGCGGTCATGGGTATGTCCGTGGTCAGCCTTGGACTTCTAGGATTGAGTTCCGTACTCTTATTAACGGATTATATGGTGGGGCTGGAGGATTCCCTGACGTTCATAGCCGGATTCGGTTTCGGTGCAAGTTCTATAGCACTCTTCGCCCGTGTGGGAGGAGGTATCTACACCAAAGCTGCCGATGTAGGCGCAGACTTGGCTGGTAAAGTCGAGGCCGGCATTGCAGAAGACGATCCTCGGAACCCAGCAGTGATCGCCGATAACGTCGGTGATAACGTGGGCGACGTTGCCGGCATGGGTGCCGACCTTTACGAATCATACACTAACTCGATCATAGCGGCTCTTACCCTCGGGTGGATGGCCTATGAAGGCTCTGATATGACTCCTTTGTTGGAGAGTCCCGTGGATGGTATGGGTGCTGAAATATTCGCCATCCCCCTTCTTATCGCCGCTGCAGGTATAATAGCTTCCATGGTGGCCATATTCTTCGTAAGGACGAGGGAAGATGCAAGCCAAGAAGCGTTGTTGAATGCTCTACGACGTGGAACTTATGGTGCAGCAGTTATCGTTGCCGTTTTTTCCTTTATCATAGTTTATCTACTCGCACCCGATAACCTGGGTATATGGGGAGCGGTGATAGCTGGACTCGTAGCGGGCTCTTTGATAGGCTATTTCACGGAATATTATACTTCAGATAGGTACAAACCGACCAAAACACTGGCACAATCCACCGAAACGGGTCCTGCTACGTTCATCATACAGGGTATCGCGAGCGGTATGGAAAGTACTCTGTTCCCGGTGATAATAGTTTGTGCAGCCATACTCACATCATTCTATTTAGCAGGGCTTTATGGAGTAGCCATATCCGCGGTCGGTATGCTCTCAACCCTGGGAGTCACACTCTCGACAGATGCTTATGGTCCTGTGGCGGATAACGCAGGTGGTCTTGCGGAGATGAGCGGACTCGATCCCAAGGTCAGGGATAGGACCGATGCTTTGGACTCCCTAGGAAATACCACTGCCGCCACTGGAAAAGGATTCGCCATCGGCTCTGCAGCCTTGACCGCCCTTACTTTGACAGCAGCTTATGCTACACGGGTAGACATCGCTATCGGTGACTTCAGCATCCTTGAGCCTCCCGTTCTCGTGGGCATCTTCCTCGGTGCTATGGTACCGTTCATATTCTGTGCCATCACGATGAAGGCCGTTGGTAAGTCAGCCTTCGAGATTGTCAAGGAAGTCAGAAGGCAGTTCAAAGAGATACCCGGGCTAATAGAAGGCGAAGCTGATGCAGACTATCAAAGGGTGATAAATCTCAGCACCGCATCAGCACTCAGAGAGATGGTGATACCCGGCATATTAGCCATAGTAGTACCTGTAGCAGTCGGCTTACTGCTCGGACCTGCGGCATTGGGAGGTTTCCTGATGGCGTCTGTGGGTACTGGCTTTGTGCTTGCGATAATGATGGCCAACGCAGGCGGTGCATGGGATAACGCCAAAAAGTACATAGAACAGGGGCACCATGGAGGTAAGGGCTCGGACGCTCACAAGGCCGCAGTTGTAGGTGACACTGTCGGCGACCCGTTCAAAGATACCTCAGGTCCTTCTTTGAACATATTGATAAAGTTGATGTCTATCGTGGCTCTGGTTTTTGCCAGCGTGATAGCCAAGTACGGACTCATTTAAATCGGTGAAACCACATGTACAAGATGGAAAAGAAAAAGGACAGTATAAGGATCCCTCCAGACAGGTTAGACGAGGACCTAGATGAGATATCAGGAGAGATAGCTAATGAAACCTTTGAGGGAACCCTTGAAGACGGTAATAAGCTGATCATCATGGCCACCAACGTCGAGCGTGTTGGAGACGGAAAGATCGTTCACGGTGACGGTGGTATATATCAGCATGTTACCTATGACGCACTGGTTTTCGAATTAGAGGAACACGAGTTGATACATGGATACGTGTGCGAGATACTCAAGTTCGGTGCATTCGTAAGGTTCGGTCCACTCGATGGATTGCTTCACATAAGTCAGATAATGAACGATAAGGTGGAGGTTGACATCGGAAATCAGCGTCTCAGAGGACGAGAGTCCAAAAAAGAGATCGGCGTCAACGACAAGCTGAGGGCCAGGATAGTGACCGTCAGCGTTAACGAGCGAAGTCCTAGGGAGAGCAAGATCGGTTTGACCATGCGCCAAACTGGATTGGGTAAGCTGGAATGGATAGAAGAGAAACAGGAGGCTTAAAATGGCAAAGAAGATGAAAGCCTGCAAGAGGTGTAACGCCATCACAGATGAGAACGAATGCCCACTCTGTGGTTCTGAAGTAGCCAAAGAGTGGCAGGGGTACTTGATAGTCATCGAACACGAACACTCTGAATTGGCTCGTAAGATGGGTATCAGTACCAACGGAAAATTTGCGTTAAAAGTAAGAGAATAAAACATCATGTCCTTAGATAGAGATCTGAAGCTACCAAATGAGCTCAGAGATGCACTAAAACAAAAGTTAGGCGAAGTGGTCTCTGGTCCTCTACCTGAAAGATACTTGGATCACCATCCTATGATCGCCGTTGGTGATTACGTGCTAGATGTATTGCATGAGCAGGGTGTGATTCCGGATGTAGGGATCTTCGACGGTAAAACGCGTCGAGGACCTTTCAAGGGAGATAGACCCGATGTAGGGATTCAAGTCGAAGTCCACAATCCTCCGGAGTATATAACGGTAGAGGCATGGGAAGCCATCGAAGACGCCGTTTTATCCCATGAACCGGTGTTGATCAATGTGCATGGAGAAGAGGACTTACTTGCATTGGCATCTATAGCTCTAGCCCCTATAGGAGGAATTGTAATATATGGGATACCCTTAGAGGGCATGGTAGTCAATATCATAGACGATAAAATCAAGGAAAAGACGTGGCAAGTAATAAATAGTATGGAAAAAGTGAACCAAGGTGGATAGAATGTCGGAAATATCGATAGACATAGAAGAGGAAAAGGAGAACAAACTCCTAAATAGAAGGGAACTCGTACTAACAGTACATCATGAGTCTGGTCCCACGCCCACACGAGAGCAGATAAAGGCAGGGATCGCATCACTAACCGGTTTTGAAAAGGATAAGATAGTAGTGAACAAGATCAGATCAGAATTCGGTATGGATAGAGCCAGGGTCCAGGCAAAACTATACGATAAGAAAGAAGATGCATTGGAGTACGAACGCGATTACCAGATAGCTAGAAACAAGTTGAAGGGTTGATAGAGATGGCTAAGAAAGATATGTACGAAGTAGAGAACGGCAAGCTGAAGCGTTTGAGACGCAGCTGCCCAAAATGCGGCGATGGTGTTTTCCTAGCGGTACATGAAGATAGGGTATCCTGCGGAAAGTGTGGATATACGGAATTCAAAAATAAATAGGGCTCGTGGTGTAGCAATCCAACGTACATACTCGTGCTTGGACTACAATGGATATCACTGGGGCCTCCGGAGCCCCAAACCCGGGTTCGAAAATTGGTGAGGAAACACCTCATCGGACGGAACTCCCGGCGAGTCCGCTTTTTGCTGAAGATCATGTTTATAGTTCAAAAACCAAAATATTAAATACCTGCCTTAAGTTAGAGTCGTGCCTAGAATCGATCCAGGAGGAATACAGATGGATGATGAAAACACAGTGTATATCGGAAAAAAAGAAACCATGAACTACGTAATGGCTGTCGTGACTCAGTTCAACAGTGGCTCGAACGAAGTAGTGATCAAAGCAAGAGGCAGAGCCATAAGTAAAGCAGTGGATGTAGCGGAGATCACCAGGCACAGATTCGTGCCAGAGTCAGAGATCATCGAGATCATAACCGACACTGAACAGTTAGAACGTGAAGGTGACGATGGTACCGCCAACGTGTCTTCCATGGAAATAACTATGAAACTGGCCTGAGATGACACATAGGTAGAGTCAATGAAACCCATTCTTATCATCTCTTTTGACAAGACTGAAATATACCTTGATAGTTCAAGGAACCATGAATAAGATCGATGAGTTAAAAAAAGAGGTCGTGAAGTTCAGGGATCGACGCGATTGGTTGAGATACCATAATCCCAAGGACCTCTCCATATCGATATCTGTAGAGGCTGCGGAATTACTAGAGTTGTTTCAGTGGAGAGATCCGGATATGGTTGAAAAGGAGCGGGTCGAGGAGGAGATGGCGGATGTATTCATCTATCTTCTCTCTTTGGTGGATGTGATGGATATTGACCTAGGTAAAGCAGTGATGAAAAAGTTGGAAAAAAACAGGAGCAAGTACCCTGTGGAAGATTCGAAACGTTTTTAACTTCCATCGTAGTGAAGATCGATGATATGAGTCGGAATGAAGAAGAGATCTATGTTCCCGGTAGAAAGACCATAGACGAGGTTTTCGACAAGAGCACCTTGGAAGTCCTTTATGATCTTATGAACAAGGATTACGTGGAATATGTAGATTATCCCATATCTACCGGAAAAGAGGCGAAGGTCTTCAGAGCGGTATCTCCTGAAGGTGAGCTATTAGCCATAAAGATTATGAGATTGAGCACTTCAATTTTTAAAGAATATCGTAAGTATATCGAGGGGGATTATAGGTTCAAACGTGTGGGAAGAGGTAGGAATCTGGTCTATAACTGGACTAGAAAAGAATTCTCTAATCTTAAACGGATGCATGAACATTCCATGAATGTTCCAGAGCCGGTCACATTTTCAAAAAATGTGCTCATCATGAAGCTTTTAGAACATCAGGGTGTGGCAGCACCTCTGTTAAAGGATGTACATTTGGAACTGGACGAAATGAAGGACATCTACGATATAGTTCTAGAAAATTATCGCATATCGGTAAAAAAGGCAAAGATGATACATGGTGACTTGAGCGAATACAATATCTTGTATTCCGAAGGGGTACCTTACTTGATCGATGTGTCTCAATCCGTACCAACAAGTCATCCAATGGCCGATGAACTATTTTTAAGAGACGTATCGAATCTATCCAGATATTTCAGCAAATACGGGCTGGAAACAACAGAAGATATAATTATCAAAACTATCATGGAGGAAGAGAGCTGATATCCATGCCAACAATAAAGATCCCAAAGGACCGTATCGGTGTACTCATCGGTGAGGGTGGTAAGACAAAAATGAAGATCGAAGAAGTTACAGGTACCACATTGGATATCGATTCCAAAACTGGTGTCGTTGAGATCGATACACGAGAAGTGGAAGATCCTGTGTTAAAACTCAAGGTGGAAGACATTATCAGAGCCATAGGTCGTGGATTCAATCCTAAAAAAGCCCTATCTCTAGTGGATGACGAGATCTACTTTGAACTCATGGATATACGTTCTTACGTAGGAAAGAGTTCCAATGCGGTACACCGCATGAAGGCTCGGATAATCGGGAAAGAAGGTAGAACTAGGGAATTGATAGAAGAACTGAGCGAGAGCTATGTTTCTGTTTATGGTAACACCGTTGCTATAATCGGATCTTCTTTGGAACTGTCCATCGCACGAAGGGCGATACAGATGATACTAGAGGGTGCGGAACACAGCTCGGTTTACAGCTACCTTGAGAGCAAAAGGACAGACATCAAGAGGCGTCGACAAGGTTTCTTTTAGAGCATCATATCGTCTTCTTCGTCGGTGTCAATGGAACCGATCAATTCACTACACTCTGGGCAGAATTCTCCAGCATGTTTGGATTCACAGGAAGGGCATAAAGGTAGTTCATTGCAGTCGTGTTTGTAGTTGGTCGCTTTGCCACAGAAATGACAGTCCGGCTCCGGTTCGGAACTCACCTTCTTTTTCACCTTCTTTTTCGGCTTTTCAGATTTTTGCTCTTCACCAACGGTGTCTATCTCCGCTTTATCTTCTTTTCTTACGAAATCTTCCTGTACCAGAGTCGATATCTCTGTACTGGGCGGTTTATAATCCTTTCCTTCGAACTTCTTCAATGCGGCCAGTACCTTCTTCGCTTGATATATACCCACGTTCAGATTGGTGATCAGCGTGAGGAAATCACGTTTTTCTTCAGGGAGCGTCAGCACCCTTTTCCTCAATAAACGTTCGGTTTTTTCATCTATCTGTTCGGCAGAGATATCCATTGAATCGACTTCACGGATGTATTCAAGGACCCTTTTGGCTTCCGGTATCGATTTGTCGGGGAAGTTAGTGACTATGTCACAGAGCCTCACCCCATTTTTTATCAGGCTTTCCCGAGATACCAATGCTAGTTTCTTCAATACCGCTCGAGAAGCGTTCTCCAACTTGTCTTTCTCTTCTTCATCTAAAGCACCGATGTCCAGGGCTTCACGTAGTGATAGATAACCGAACACATCGTCTATGTAGTTATAGGGGACATTGCATTTTTTGAAAGCTTCTTCTTTCGAGATCTCACGATTCCTGGAACATTCATATTCAAGTATCCGTTTGGCGTACTCTTCTAACTTCCTTTCCTCTTCCTTTTCTCTAGCTATGTCCAGACCATGTCTAGCTGATTCCATCTCAGGGTCGAGTTCAAGTGCCTTCTCGAATGCACGTATAGCCTTATCCGTTTTACCCACTTCGATAAGTACTCGACCTTTGTTATTCCAGGCGTATTTATCTTCTGACTTTAAACCGATGGCACGGTCGTATGCCTCTATCGCCCGCTGATACCTACTGACCTCCTCTAAAACACGTCCTTTCTCGAACCATGCTTCTTCGTAATCCGGATCTATCTCCGTAGCCTCGTCGAAGCTTTCCAGAGCACCTGCGTGATCTTCTATCTCCATCTGTAACTCGCCTTTCTTAAACCAAAGATGAGCATCGTCTGGAGATAGATCTATTGCCTTATCATAAGTATCGATGGCATCCCTTTTCCTTCCGAGGTAATCGTAACATTCAGCCTTGGTTATCCATACCTCACTATCGTCGATCCCTAGTTTAACAGCGGTATCCAAGGCACTGATCGCTTCCTCGTATTTTTCCAACTTTTCAGCGAGGATTCCTTTGTATTTCCAGGTGGTGCCATTCTGGTCGTCTATGTTCAATGATCTCTCGAACAGTTCATCAGCCTCCTCCAGTTCTCCGATCTCTATCAAACATCTTCCTTTCCGGTTGATGTATAGGGTATTTTCGGGTTCAAGATCCATGGCTTTATCGAACCATTCTGAGGCCTCTGAATATCTTTCCATCTTACGTAGACACTCTGCCTTACGTGCGATGGGTATCACATCGGTAGGATCTAATTCTTGGGCTTCATTGTAAGATCTTATGGCGTTTTCATATTGTTCCAGGTGTTCGAACACCATGCCCCTGTGCAGCCACATCTTCTTGTTATCGGGATCCAGGTCTAGCGCCTCATCGAAAGCCTCTAGTGCCTCCTCTCTTCTCTTGAGCAACTTCAAGGCCATGGCCTTATCTTGCCATGCCTCGATATTTTCCGGATCATCTTCGATTATACGTTCACAGTGTTCAACCACTTCTTCGGGCATGTTCAGCTCTTTTAGAAGATCCTTTGCCTTAACCAGATCTACAACCGATTCTTGTATGGACAATGCCCTTTCGAAACAATCTAAAGCACTTTGAGGCTCTCCTAGCTTTTTTAAAGCCTCGCCTTTATCCCTCCATGCTTGTAGATTATTGGAATCTATATCCAGTATCCTATCGCACGTTTCTATGATATCGCTCCATCGTGTTAGGGTTATCAAAGAGTCTTTCTTTTTCTCCAATAACTTGATGTCCTGACTTTGCATATCCAGAGCTCTATCGTAGGCTTGAACGGCATCTTCATGACGGCCGAGGTTGGCCAGGGCTAGTCCTTTACGGATGTATGCGAAGCGGTTGTTAGGTTTGATCTTCAATGATTTATCGAAGGCTTCCACCGCCTCCTCGTATCTGTCCAACCATTCCAACGCTATCGCCTTACTGTAGAGTACTCTTGCGTTTTCATCATCGATCTCCAAAGCCTTGTCGTATGATATGATGGCTTCTTCATATCGATTCAGTCCCTCAAGGGCCAATCCTTTGCTGTACCATATCCTATCGTCGCTGACGTCGATCTCTAGAGCTTTATCGTAGGATTTGATCGCCTCTTCGTACCTTTCCAATTTGACCAAACAGTGAGCTTTATTGTTCCAGTATTTTTTATCATCTGAATTGATACCTATCGCTTTATCGAAACTCTCTAGCGCCTCCTCATATCGTTTCAAACGATATTCGCAGAGACCCTTGTCGTTCCATGCTTCATCGTTGGAAGGATCGTAAGAAAGGCCCTTACGATAATCTCGGATGGCTCTATCGTATTCTCTCAGCTTTTCGTGTGATTTTGCCCTATCGAAGTAAGCCTCTATGTTGTCAGGATCCATGGATATTATCCTATCACACACGAAGACCACTTCTTCGTAATTTCCCAGTGATTTCAATGCTTCCTTCTTACCCACAAGAGCATCTAGGTCGTTATCCTTTATCCTGAGGGTTTCTTCAAAGCTTTCTAACGCCCCTTGTGGATTGTTCAACTTTAGCAATGATGTACCCTTATCATAGCAAGCCTCCCAGTTGTTGGGCTCAAATTCTAGGATACGGTCAGCAGTACGGACAACGTTTTCCCAGTCCTGCTGTTCTTTGTATATCTTCTTCTCCCTCTCCAGGGCGTAGATGTCTTTGGGATTATATGACAGGGCTTCTTCCAGCTGTGCTATAGCTTCTTCCGGTTTTCCCAACTTGTGGAGAGCTACACCTTTATCATACAGACTTCCAGCATCGGAGGGATTCTTTTCAAGGATCCTATCACAAACTCTGATCAGCTCTTCGTATCTACCGAGTGGCTTCAAAGCTTCCTTTTTGTTGTTGAGTAGTCTCACGTCGCTGGGGTCTATAGCGATACCTTTGTCGAAGGCTTCTACTGCCTCTATGTGACGTTCCATCTCATACAATATGGTCCCCTTTCGATTCCAGAGGTCCTTGTCTTCAGAATCTATCTCTAGAGCTCTGCTGAAAGCCTCCAATGCGTCTTCGTCCCTTTTCAATAGGTGTAGAGTGGTCCCTTTAGCGCTCCAAAGGTCTTTATTATCCGGGTTTATCTCCAGCCCGTTATCGAAGCAAACCACTGCATCGTTCAATTTTTCCATATCTCTTAAGGTGAGACCTTTATACAGCCATATCTTTTCTTGATTTGGGTTGATTTCGAGGGATTTGTTGAAGGATTCAATGGCCTTCTCGTAATTACCTCCTCTTTTCAGGGCGAGCCCTCTTTTTGCCCAGATCTCACCGTTCCTTGGTTCAATTTCGAGTATCTTATCGTAAACGGATATATCGTCTTCATCCACTTCTAGAGCTTTTTCATAAGTCCTGACCGCTTCTTCTTTCCTCCCCATCTTTGTGAGGATGTCTCCACGATTTATCAACGAATACTTATTTTTGCGATCTATCTCAAGCGCTCGGGATAACAACTTCAACCCTTTACTAGGACTCCCCTTCTGAGTCAAGATCAACGCTTTGTGGTTCAAAGCTTCGATGTTGTTATTATCATATCTGATGGCTTGGTCTTCTGAGTGAAGTGCATGATCTTCGTAGCCCAGATGGTAGTACAGCCATCCTAATCGATCGAAAGCTTTAGACACCTCTTCCTGCTGTTCTGAGAAGTTTTCTTCGTGCTTTTTGAGAAGATCCCATGTTCTATCACACAGTTCCTTCGCCTTTGAGATATCGCCTTCCTGGCGTTGTTCTTCAGATTTATCAAGGTATTTTTGTGCTTTATTCAACACTCTTTTTTCCTTATCCAGTAAATTATCTATAGAGTCTAAGAAACCCATATTCAGATCCTCCAGTAATTCATATACGATTTCATCTTCACGTGATTATCTCCTTTAGTCTGTCCATCTCTATCCCCCTTCTTATCTCCAGGGCGAGTCTTCTACCTGTGGACATACGTTTACCCCATAGTGTGTTTCCATATGGATGGCCAACGTTCATATGAACATTGGTACCTCCACCGGTCCTTGGAGCCACATCGTATATGTAGAAATTAAGGTCTTTATCAACACAGGTTTGAAGACAGAACGGACCTATGACTCCGGGGTCGTAGTGCTTTTTGGTGGCTTTTACATATAGTTCAGCCAGCTCGAAGACCTTCTCCAGCTGTGATTCCCTCAGCGTAGCGCTGTTGTGTCCGGTGACGGTGTACTCCGGAACCCGTTGTTCTTCGTTCAGTGTCATCTGTTGTGGGGCAGGTAATCTTACATGCCCATCAAGACTTGTTTCGAACCTCCAGTCTATACCGAGTAATTCTATCTCCGAACCTTTGGCATTCAAGGGACTGTAGAAGAAGTCGAAGTTGAATACCGGTCCGATGATATATTCTTCAATCCTTGCATTGCCGAGATCTTCTTTAGTGATCACGTCGTTCCTGATAAGATTATCAACTTTTTCCTGGTATTCTTCGTATGACGCTGCTGTGAAGAACCCTCTTTCGAGTCTTTTTACCTTGTGTTTTAACTTCACTATGCACAGTCTATCGATATCCTCAGGGTCGTCGATCTTCTCAGGGAAAGGTAAACCTCCTTTTTCCAATATCCAATAGTAATCCTTTTCCTCTTCCCTCTCTTCGCTCCTCAGTAGATTCCTGCTGCCCACCATGGGAACTACGAACTCATCCTCGATCTTGTCTAGCGGTGCGTAAGAGGTAAAAGAACGGTTAGGTACGAAGATCACGTTCTCTTCGATCAACTTCTTCTGATATTCATCCTTCAAAACATCGGCGAACTTATCCAGCACCCATGTCTCATCCACCACACCTCTAAGACGATCTCCCTTATCATCGAATATGGTTTTGAAATATCGGTCATATGTTTTTTCCCTACCCTTCTGGCAGATGGCTAGAGTAGGAAAACCCTCGTCCACCGCACCATCGCACACATCGAGTGCTGAATGTGATGCAACTACCCCTATCTTTGTCTTACTAAAATCATAGTAATCCAGTTTTTCCCTGACTGTATTTAGGTCCAACATATAATTCACTTCTTAAGAGAAATACAATGCAGTGTATTTATCATTTATGATGCTCAACGGAGTTTAGACCCATCCTCTAACACGATGGTTTCAGTCGAACCGCTCATCTTCAACAACTCCTGTAGTGTTTTTGCGTACTCTTCGCCCGAACTATCTATCAGTTTTTTGAAGTAAGTAGATAAGAATTCTCCTGTTTCCACTTCGTTGTCAGCATACTTCCACCTGTGTGATTCCGCTCTTCCGATGGCCACGAGGAAACTGTATGCTATGGATTTCATCCGTGTTTCCCTGGGATTGACACCTTTTAGGTAGTTGATGGCCTGTTCTGCACCACCGGTCTTGTAGGCCAGAGACAGCTCGTGTGCCAATTTCGCCCGGGGCGGTAGCTTGGAAAAGTTGGGTAAAGCGGATAATTCATCGAGTTCAGTCTTCCTTTTATTTGCTTCTCTTACGATATCTCTGGGTATCTTTTTATCACTATCTTCCACCAACTCTCCGATACGATCTTCATCATCGAGAAGAACTTTTAAGATTTCATAGGGATCTTCCTTCCATCCGAGTTCCAAGAGCTCGTTCACAGTACCCTGTTCAAGCATCACCGGTCCTGTCAATTCTATGGTCTTTTTAAGAACATCTTGTTCCCAACTCTCATATCTCAAAGACTCTAGGAATGCATCGGCGTCTTTACCAAAGCACCTTTCTCCCACGGCGAAGATGTGTTTTCTATTTTTCAGGATCTTACGTTTATCTTCGATGATCTTCTCTATCAGATCTCTATCTGAGATAGATCCTTTAAAGAACTCTTCTTTGACTTCCTTCTTCAAAGAAGTGTCACCGGCGGCGATACAGGTATCACAATCTGATTCACATCTCATCCGGTATTCACCTGAAAGGTCGAACATGTTTTTGTTCTCCGGAGATGCTATCCCTTCACTGAGATGTATGAACATGTTTGACCCTTTAGAAGCACATCTCTCACATATCTTGATAGAACACTCTGGTGTTATCCATCTTAATGTGAATGATGAATTTTCTTCATGATCATGTGGGCATGAGAATTTTTTCCCCTTACTTCTGAGATCGTATGGTGTGGAACCGAGCCTGTCTTTGATGTATCCTTTGGGGGGTTTATCATCCTTCCCGGTACAGACTATATTATCTTTCCAAGAATATATGTAGTATCCTTTCTGTGAGTATTCATGATATGCCATGAGTCTGAGGAATGGATCGTCGAAGTATTGGACCCCTACCAGGTATTTTGCACCGGCATTTCCTTTTTTCGCATAAGATATCTTACCTCCTGGTATGGATGCCGTGGCCAATACTTTAGCTTTTTTTTCGTGGGCCAGCAGCATCGTAGCCGCTACTGCTTTGGTGAGGTCGGGACCTTTTTTCGAGTATTTTTCGAGCTTATTTTTATCTTCCTTGGATGCTTCGAGTTTTTTCATCCATCTCTTTTCTTTACCGAACTTACATAGTAAGCAGTTATCTTCACACCGAGGTATGACTACGGATGGGTCCTTCTTCAACTTCTGCCCCATCTCTATTAGCTTCTGTTCTTCGACTTTGCTAGCTCGTTTTGGTCCTTTTCTGAATAAACCGGGGAACATGGTTCATAACCTGATCATCAATCTTCACCGAGGTATAATCCTACGGGTTTTCTAATGTATTCTCTTGTTTTACGAGCCTTTACTATCTCCAGTGCTACTGTTTTTTTGTTGGGTAGTTTCTCCGGTCCAGTAACACCTAAGTTAAGAGCAAGTCTGTTAAGATCCTCGCGAGTGTATTTTTCAACCAGTTCATCAGCATCTTCTTTTACCATACGGTACCAACATTTAACTCATGTTATTTTAGTTTTTAGTTCCGAACCACCCATTTTCGGACGAAAAATATATTACGGCTTCCAACGTGCGGTTCTTAGATGGAAAAGATTTGGACGGAGAAGTACAGGCCTGACAGGCTGAGTGATGTTTACGGTCAACAGAGGGTTATCGAACGTTTACAGGCATACGTTGAAAAAGGAACCCTTCCCCATCTACTCTTTGCAGGTCCCGCTGGAACTGGGAAGACCACATCAGCGATAGCCCTGTCCAAGGAGATGTACGGGGATCAATGGAGCGCCGCTTTCTTTGAACTCAACGCCAGCGATGAACGAGGCATAGATGTGATCAGAAATAAGATAAAGGAATATGCCCGTACAACCGCCATCAGTCAACGCGGGTTCAAGATAATCTTCATGGATGAGGCAGATTCTCTCACATCAGAAGCACAAGCCGCCCTTCGGAGGACCATGGAGAAGTACTCCAATAACTGCCGTTTTATCCTATCTTGTAACTATTCCTCTAAGATCATAGACCCGATACAATCTAGGTGTGCTGTTTTCAGGTTCAGACACATAAACGATGAAGACGTCAGAAAGTGGATAGAGCACATCGCAGATGAAGAAGATCTGGAGATATCCGAGGATGCTATGCAGATGTTAGTCAGATTGTCCGAAGGCGATCTGAGGAGAGCTACCAATCTACTCCAGATATCCGCATCTACAACCACCCGGATCACCGCTGAGATCGTCAGACGCAGTGCAAATATAGCGAGACCGAAGGATGTCGAGGAATTGATAGTATCCGCTATGAAAGAAGAGTTCATGGTCGTACGTAACAAATTGGATAACCTTTTGATCGAGAACGGTCTATCGGGAGGAGACATCATCAAACAGATCCATAAAAGCATCTATAACGTTCCGATGGACAATTGGAAGAGGATGAAGTTGGTGGAGAAGATCGGCGAGGCGGAGTATCGTATGGTTCAGGGTTCCAACGAACGTATACAGCTGGAGTCTCTACTTGCTCATTTCGCACTGGAAGCGAAAAGACAGTGAGCTATTCACCCACGATTTTAACGATTATCTCTCGCTCTCTAGCGGGGACATCCATATCGCATAGGATTATCTGCTGCCATGTACCCAATGTGAGGGATCCGCCAGATAGCGGTATCATAAGACTAGGTCCTATGAATGAAGCACGAACATGTGAATGACCATTTCCATCGTGCCATCTCTCGTGGTGTTCGTATCTTATGTCCTTTGGAAAGAGTTTCTCCAATGCTCTTGGGAAATCTTCCAATAGTCCGGGTTCGTACTCGATGGTCGTTATGGCACCGGTTGACCCTGGAACGAAGACTAGAACTATACCCTCCTTTATTCCGGTTTTGCTCACCGCTTCTTTCACATGTGGTGTGATGTCTTTGATATCCAGCTCTTTCGAGGTCTTTACTCTGAATACTATCTCTTCGACTGACATATTGGTAGACTAAATCGAAGTGAACGTTAAACCACTTTCGGTTCATTTCATTAACATACCAAAAATATAATATATGATGCATAACCCTATAACTTAAAATATTCCTATAAGGAGGAATAAAAGATGAAATGCAAAAAAATGAATAGACTAATAAGTATATTTGTGGCAACAGCACTGCTGCTATCAATAATTGGTGTATTTTATACACCTGTTGAAGCCGGTGAACTCGCCCCAGACCCGGAAGACGATTTTGTTGAAATCGTGAATATCGTGGGCGATCTGGACTGCTACGTAGGCGAACAAAATATAGCCTTTGAATTGCAAGTGGAATCTCTCTTGTATGGAGATGGAACTGAAAGCAATGTTACCGATGTTTGGGTGGAAGTCGATCCAGGTAACAACCTTGGAGAGATCACATGGGTAAACAACATACACATCCCCGGTGAGAATGGAACTGACATGAGCGAACCTGATGGAGACCAATTTTATTCATTCGGCCCCTTCGAGTTCCACGCAAACCCTGATGCTACACCCGGAGAATACGTTATGGATATAGAGGTACACTATGTATACGTTGACGATGAGAACGTAACTCAAGATGGGACATTGGAAACATGGCTCACCTTTGAAATCTGGGAAAACACTAACGTTTTAGATATCGATACAACCTTATGGGCTGGAGAACACTTCCAGGAGTTGGAGGTGGACGTAGAAAATATAGGTGATGAGGCAGTTCAGGATATATATCTCGAATTGAGCGGTGCACCAGCAGGTGTTTCAATCCTTGATTCGACCGCATATATCCCAGGTGATCTGCCGGATGGAGAGACCACGACCGCATACTTCCGCGTAGATGTTGCTGCTAACGTAGATCCTGGCATCTATACCTTAGATTATGAACTGGTTGGCACCAGGGACGGTGTAGAGATCACAGAGGTAGGTGTAGTCGATGTAGTAGTCGAGTTCACTCCAAGGATCGAGGCGGATATCGAGGACCAAGTTACCATCGAACAAGGTGATACAGAGGTGACATTCGAAGTTGACTTCGAAAACACCGGTAACGTAGACTTAAGCGATGTTCACATCGGTCTGATTACAGATGACGACTTCTTCGTACAGACCGTGGATCATTATGAGTATGGTGAAGATGTGAGGTATGTGGCAGTCCCACTTGGAGACTTATCCGTTGGAGATACCGAGACCATGGAGATCACCATCGGACTACATCGTTACCTTCAAGACGGTCTTCATAAGATGATGTTCAGATGGGATGGTTGGTACTATAATGACGGTTCAACCGGCGAAGCCACAAGATATATCCATGTCGGTGCTGACTGGGATCAGACAGTGAGCCCCAACCGGGCGATATTATACGAGGTCGAAGAAGATGATCACATGTATAATCCAGGTGCAGGGGATACAGAGCTCGAGAGTCCTTGGAGAGGACCGTATGGATTCTTACAGGTTTCTTCAGTGGCTATCCATATGACTGCGACTTCGGAACAGGTAGCACTATTGGGCGATATCACCTATGTTCAACTAGAAGTGACACTAACTAATCATGAACTGGTTGATTTCAAAGATCTGATCGTAGAGCTTGAGGTCGGAGAGAACACACCGTTCCTCAATCCCGTTGACCCATCATTGGATCATGTAGAGATGGACCCCATTTCTGGAGATTATCTGGCAGCGGAGGATTCTGTAGATGTTTACTTCAATGTGGACATAAACTCTGCTTACGTACAACAAAGGTTGAACGAAGGAGCCCACGCTTATGTTTCCTACATTAATGTAACAAGAGCTGTGAATGTTGATACAAACGAGGAGCTCTCTGGTTTTCAGATCCCTGTTACAGGTGAACTAAGAGGTATGGGTCCAAGACTCGTTGTGGAAGGAGAACTAGAAGATAATCTGATCGAGCCCGGTGAAATATTCACACTGAACTACACGATATCCAACCACGGCGACGATACTGCTAGAGACACCTGGGTAAGCATGATTCCAGAACTCTACGACAATGAGAACTGGGATGTTCTGCACGGGTTCATCAAAGCTATATCCTCTAGCACAGACGTAGAGGATTTCGGATTGATACATGAGTCCAAGAATGTTTCAGAGGAAGTGACTTTAGAGAGTTTGGGGATAGATTCTGCAGAGGATCTAGTTGACCTGCACTTCTATTTCGAAGGAGCTCTTTCCGCTCCACGACCACACATATGGACTCTGTATGTCGGAGAACTTGCCCCTGGTGAGAGTGTAACGGTTTCGTTCAGCATGGTATCCTCTCAGCACATGCAGCTTGGCGAACCATACCAAGAAACCATCTCAATACAGACTATGGATTCTGATGGAGAGATGTGGGAAGTAGATTATCCGATAACCATCAGGACACAAGAAACAGAGGAAGAGGAAGAAACCACTGGAATATTCGGGATGGAATCTCCACTCTTTGAGGTACTATTGATAGCTATCATAGTGATCATCGCATTGATAGTGGCCATGATCGCCATGGCAAGGAAGTCGGAAAAACCTGCCAAGGAGGAAGAGGTACCCGAGATACCTGAGGAATCACCTGAAGACCAGAGATCCTGGGCTGAAACTCCACCGTTGGATGATGAGGAAGTCTCCATCGAAGAGGATTCGGAATCCGATGATGAAGAAGTCTGGTGAACTCTTTCCCCAAAACCCCTTTTCTTTATTTTTTAAAAGAACTTCAAATTTTTTCTTTCCTTCCTTTCTACAATATCGTCAAAAAGGTCGATCTTTATCGGAACTGCGAACTTTGTGAATATACTGCTGACTATGGCTTCCCCTTTGTCAAGGCTAGCGATGTTCTTACTGTCTTTGGATAGGTCCTGTGCTACACTACCGATGATCGCTTCTCTTTCACTCCTCATCTCGTTGCCGAGTATTATCTTGGTGTTCATATTGGCCAGTAGTTCTCGGGGTATCATGCTGGATAACTGTGTGATGGCTATCAGACCGACCCTGAATTTTCTACCTTCTCTTGCGATAGTGTGGAATACGTTCCTGCCCGCTCTTTCACCGAGTACTCTAGGCGCCTCTTCGATGACGACGCTAACGGTTGGTTTACCATCCAGTTCTCCCTTCTCTTTGTAATGTTTGTATCTGTTGAACACACGGCTTGTGATCATCCCGGCTATGAGTAGTTCCTTGTCTTGGGGCATGGAACTTGTGTCTAATATCACTTTTTTTCCTTCTTCTATGGATTCAACGATCTGGTTCATCATGTTCTCATTTCCCTCGGTTGTGAATATCGTGCTGTCACAGTAAACCCTTCCATTGACCTCGTTGATATCGATGGCTAGAGAGAGCTTACGTCGTAATACATCGAGGGTGGATTCCTGCACACCGTGTATCTTGGCTTCCTCAGGGTCGCTGACCATGATAGATCCAAGCCATTCTTCACCATATATCCCATAGTAAACGTACATCGCATCGGTCTGAGCAGATGTTAGATCTATGATGCCTCTTAGATCCCAGGGTCGAAGCAAGTTCGTGTTAACTTTTAGACTGTACCCTCCCGGTGGAGGGTTCGGAGAATAGTATTCTACCTTGTTCGGGGCTTCTGGATGATCTTTGGCGCCTAGTTCGTTCCTTCCATAGTATTCATCATGTGGATCGATGATCAACATGCCGCAGTAGTCCTTAGGTATGAGGTTCCACAGCATCACCTTTACCAGATTACTCTTTCCTCTGCCGGTGGTTGCCGGGATCAGTATGTGATGGGACAAAGCCTTCTTCCCGTCGATATATACGGGGACATCGAGCACTCTGCTGCCGCTCCTTATCTTCCCCAAGTACAGTCCATTCTCCGGTTCATCCAAGAACTCGAAGTTTTCTTCACTGACCCTTCTGACTTGATCGAAGAAAGGTGGTAGTTTCTTAGGTATCTTGGCTGTACCATCTTTAACGTGTACCAGGAGCTTCGCCCTAGCACATATGTAGTTCCTGATCTCTTCCTCCATTATAGCGGTGTCGTCGTACCCTTCTAACTGCATCCCGCTGATCCTGGCTAGATCGTCATCCTCCATCAACGAGTCGTAACCTAGATCATGCACTTGGAGTATCACATCTCCTCCGACGGAAAGCAGCTCTCCTATCTCTATGGTTTTCCGTGCTTTCTGTCTAACGTAGAGTTCTCCGTATTCTCCGCCTATTATCTGTCCTATAACTGTCATATGATCATCCCTAATTCAAAGATTGCTCAATCTATCATGTGCATCTAACGCTTTTATTCGGTACGATACTTCTTTTCTCATACGGTCCGTCCCAGCACGTCGAAGGTGTCTTGTCTCTTCATCCGTTACTCTCGCTTTCATATCTGCATCAACCAACCCGTAAGGGTAACCAAGGAACAAAGGATCCTTGGCCTGGTTTGCCAGATGACCTAGTACTTCTTTTTTATCCATATCAACACCTTCGTAGAACTCGGTCCTAAAGACATATTCAGACCGTGGATGATATTTTACTATGGCCATATCCCCCTTATGATCAGGGTTTTTATTTATCGCTAGTGGGTGATAGTACCAAAGGTCTTCTTCGAGTCCATCACCAATAAATCGAACAGCGGATATGAGTGGGTGGCCCATGGTGGTCTTTAATGAACAGCTCTTTGCCACCCCAACAAGGTTGATGTTGTGCTTTTCCACTAATCCGTATAATCTATCTGAATGTTCCTTCTCCCCCTCTACACTGGTCTGCAGTACTCCGTCCTTGACCAGTATATCACCTTCATCGAGGTGTTTTTCAACCACATGACTCATGGTATCCCATTCCAGGTATGTCCGTATGATCCTACCGGCGTTTTCCCCGTTTCCATCACCTAGGTCTTCCTTATTCAATATGAACTCCGTTTCTGAGATCGGCATGTAGGATTCTATCGGTCTGATTCGACATTCGATAGATTCATATCCCTGTTTGACAGTAAGGAAGGCGTTGAGGGGTTTTACATTTTTAGACCGGGTTCGTCCTTTGAATAGGTTGAAATATATCCGTATCAGGTGAAGTGAATCGATCGGTGATCTATAGATGCAGTTGTTCCCTCCGTCAACACAGCATACAACTTTATCCTCCTCCCCGGTAGAACTGAAGGGTGTAAAGTTGTCTGTAGATAGTGGCACAGACTCGTAATACCCCTGATGATGCTGGAAGTGAGGGTCCCCCCAATCATCGGGCACTCCTCCCATCTCATTCAGTATTCGCCACAGCTCTTGGATCATCTGAACCAGCATATACCAGGGAGTACTTAATCTTTGACGAGGGAGATGAGTGAAAGTGCGTTGCGGTAGTGGGTTCTGTAGATGGGTGATAAGATAAATTCATTCGGTCGAGGAGTAAAGATTTAATAATATTAAAACTTAATACCTATTGCATGTATATCGAAGAGTTCAATGAGTGTGCTCGTATCCTAGGGAAAAAGCACGTGCCAGAAGTGATCCGTGAACTGATGAGGAAGGATTGGATCAAAGCAAACGAGCTCGCATCTTATATCGGCATAACCACAGCCACAGCGGTCACATATTTACGGTCTCTTTCTAAAGTTGGATTGCTGGATAAAAGGCGGGCTAAAGGATTAACTGGTGAAGTCTGGGAATATAGGTTGGAGAGGGACGAATATCACCTGAAGCTGGATCTGAAATGAACATAAGGATTATAAACCGATAATATTCTATCCCATCCTATGAGGATAAGCACGGTAGATATCCAGGATTATGAGGACATGATGGAATTATGGGGTATTTGCGGTTTACCGTATAAACCTCGAGGGAGGGATACCCGTGATAAGATCAGAAAAGAGATACAGAGGGAACCGGAATACTGGAAGGCATTCTATGAGGGTGATAGGATGGTGGCGGTGGCTTTCGGTACTGACGACGGTAGAAAGGGTTGGATAAACCGTTTAGCTGTTCATCCCGAGCATCGGAACCGGGGTCTAGGGACCCGATTGGTCAGCGCTCTGGAGGAAGAATTTTATAACAAAGGAATAGAGATCATCGGTGTTTTGATAGAAGGGGATAATCCCGAGTCTATGAAATTCTTCGAAAAGCTAGGTTACGAGGATCTGGACATACGCTACTACTCCAAGAGAAAAAGCATGGATTCATGAATAAAGGTTTAAATTATTTAAAACTTTACTCTGATAATTCGTCATTTTTGACTCATATCCGTGCACACTAGACTTATCAAAGACATACTTTTTATATGAAAACCTTATCAAGTACTCCATGGAACTGATCGATGTTGTGAACGAAAAGAACGAAGTCGTTGGAAAGGCAACACGTAAAGAAGTTCATGAAAAAAAATTACCACATAGAACTGTGATGTTCTTCGTTGTCAGTAACGATGGACGTGTACTGATAACCAAACGGAGTAATGATAAGGAGTTTTTCGGGGGTCACTGGAGCGTTGTATTAGGTGGCCATGTCTCCTCCGGTGATTCATACGAAAAAACGTTGCTTAAAGAGATGGAGGAGGAGATAGGTACTGTCGGTGAACACGTACACATAGGGAATTTCGTTAAGGAACTGCCTGAAGAGATAGAACACGTTTCACTCTTTAAGACTACAGTTCCTCCCGAGGAAGTACGGCTGAATCCAAACGAGTTTCAGGAAGGTGAGTTCGTACCATTCAACGAAATAGACGAACACCTAAAACACAAAAAGTTTTTACCAGAGACTGAAACCGTTTTAGATAAGATGAAGGATTTCGACAAAACGATAGATCATCAGTGATTCAACCCCTTGATCAGACTACCACATCGAGTACAGTTCACACATTCTCCGGGATCACCTGATGAATACACTTTATTGGCACAGTATGGGCAGGTATAACGCAACCCTATCTCCATAGGGAGTCGATTCTTTTCTTCTCTTTTCTTTTTAAGATGTTTGCAGATCATCACGAAGGAGATGATGGTTACTAACAGTATGGGCAGAAGGATTTCCCCCCTTTCAAAAACAGATATCTCTTCTTTATCTTCGGGTGGAGTTAAAGATATGATCATAGGTTCGCTCGGTAAGGACTCCCCTCTTTCATCCACGGAAGAAATGCGATAGATATACTTCACATCGTGATCCACCATACCATCTCTGTAGTAACGCCTCGCTCCGCTTATGGAAAATAGGTAGGATCTATTACCATCTACATCGGTTCTGTATATGTTGAAGTGATCCACCTCAAGTTCTTCAGACGGTAATTCCCAGCTGATGTTTATATGATCTGCTCCGACTTCAACACTGACCGATACGGGTATAGGTGGTGTCTTCTCGTCCTCGACGTGCCCATTGACTGCATAAAAAACACCTCCCACTGTACCAAAATATATCTTTCCATCTGAGCCGATGGCTGGTGTGCTGATTATGTTCTCACCGACGTTGACGGTACTCCTTAGATCCCCCTCATAATTCAGTGAGTACAGTTTACCGTCGGCAGAACCGACGAACACGTTTCCATCCGAACAGATCGACGGTGAGCCGCTTATATAAGCTCCCGTTTCGAAATACCACCTGATCTGCCCATCGGTATTTAAAGCGTACAGATTTTTGTCCATGGAGGTGACGTATATCTCTGCATTCGGCCCTATGGATGCCGATGATCTTATCGTGCCGTTTGTTTGAAATGTCCATCGGGGTGAACCATCGGCCTCGAATGAGTACAAATTATTACCGCCACCGATATATAGGTTTCCTTGATCATCTATCGATGGGGAAGAAAGTGTGCTCGTATTGATAGAATGATTCCACCTTACCTCACCACCAAGGTCCATGGATATCAGCGTGGCGTTATCGCCGAATGCATCTATATTAACACCGACATATAGATTATCATCGTTTAAGGCCGGTGAACCGGTGATCCTTCCACCCACATATGTTTTCCATCTAAGATCACCATGAGGCGAAAAGGAGTAAACATGTCCCGAGCTGGAACCGATATACAAACTCCCATCCTCTCCGACCGTAGGAGATGATCTCACATTTCCACCGATCTCGTGCTCCCAAACACGCTCACCATGATCTGAGATCCCATAGAGCATACCGTCGTCGCACCCAACGTAGATCATATCGTTAACCCCTATGGCCGGTGTGGACCTTATGGCTCCTTGGACTGAGTGTACCCATCTTTGAAGCCCGGCCGAAGATAGTGAGTAAAGATAGCCTCCTACCGTTCCGACATACACTTGATCTCTAGGTCCGATTATGGGTGAAGCGCTTATGGCTCTATCGACTTCATAGTCCCATATTATCTCACCTTCATGATGTGAAGTGTCGTGAGGGCTTAAACCACTGTTCCTTGGATCTCCACCGTACGAACCCCAGGGATATTCTTGGAACCCTTGAACTGAAGTTGAGATCGATAGCGTAATCAAGATCAAAGCAGTGATCATCATCACGGATATTCGTGGATTATCCTTCATCTCAAACATCGAACTACATCTCGTTTTAGTTGAAGATGAATAAAGCCTGATATGATTTTACCTTTTCGGAGACCGTTCTACCCTGTCTGATACCATTTTGTACCATCGGCTGTATCTTCTACTACGATACCTCTGGATGCTAACTCGTCCCTTATCTTGTCCGCCAGATCGAACTCCTTCTTCGTTCTCAGTTCCTCCCTGATGTCCACCAGTAAGTCTATGTATTCATCACCTTGGATGATGGTCTTGCTTCTTTCCAACCTTATCCCGAGTACACCCGCGAGCTCCTTCAAGGTATCCACTGCCAAAAGCAATATTTCAGGTCTATCATCCAAGTTGCGATTGATAGCTCTAGCAAAATTGAGGATCTTACTCAACGCCAGAGAGGTGTTCAGATCCTCGTCCATGGCATCTTCAAATCCGTTTTTAACATCCTTAATACTCTCTTTTAGTTCCTCTCCGGAACCCCCTTCACTTTCCTTAGCAAGCCGGATAGCGTTCTCCATGGTTTTTAGATTTTTTTCTGCTTCTTTGAGTGCTTTCTCACTGAAATCGCTTTGGGACCGGTAGTGAAGTCCTGCGAAGAAGGTCCTTATAACCATGGGGTCGTACTCTTCCAACAGATCTTCGACGGTGTAGTAGTTGCCTTTGCTCTTGGACATCTTCTCTCCATCAACAGTGATAAAAGCGCTGTGCAGCCAATACTTCACAGGTTCTTCATCAAGATCGTTCATGGCGATGTTCTGTGCCCTCTCGTTAGGGTGATGTGGGAATATATGGTCCACACCGCCGGCGTGGATGTCGAATGTCTCACCCAGATATTTATTTCCCATGACGCTGCATTCCAAGTGCCAACCCGGGTATCCCTCTCCCCATGGTGAGGTCCATCTCATCAGATGTTCAGGAGGTGCGTTTATCCACAATGCAAAATCAAGAGGCGATCTTTTTTCCTTCAACTCCCTTTCACCAACTCTGCCTCCGGCACCGACTTCAAGGTCTTCGATAGTTCTGCCTCCCAACATAGGGTATCCATGGTCCTCTGCGAACTTCGGCACATCGAAGTAAACCGTGCCGTTGACTTCATAAGCATAACCGTTCTCCATGATATCTTCGACCGCCTCGATCATCTCTACCATGTGTCCAGTAGCTCGAGGGTATACGTTCGCACCACACATGTTCAGCCTGTCCATCTCGTTATAAAATTTGATGACCTGACGGGTCACTAATTCCATAGGCTCAAGTTTTTTCTCTCTAGCAGATTTTTCTATCTTGTCTTCTCCCTGATCTGCATCGTCGGTCAGATGACCCACATCTGTAATATTCATCACATGAAATACTTCGTAGCCTTTCCATCTAAGGTATCTAATCAGGATGTCCCAGGCACTGTATGTCTTTGCGTTGCCTACGTGCATATCCTCGTAGATCGTCTGCCCACAGGAATAGATCCTGACTACGTTCCCGATGGGTTCGAAAGGCTCTTTTTTACCATTGAGGGTGTTATACAGATTTAGGGTCATGCGAAGTTGTATTCTTATTGCTATATATGAAAGTTATCACCGCCTTTTTCGAGCTAAATGTGCTAAGAAGATTTATTTATGACCTGTGTGTTCAACGATACATAGATTCTTGGTAAAATTGGAGGAAAAAAATGCACAATACAAAGATCCCCCTCGGGGTAATAACGGTAGTTCTGCTTTTGATGTTTTCTGTCTGTTTTGTAGCTGTAAACCACTACGAAGATGAAGATGTAGAGGTGATCAAAGCTGGAGTCCAGATGAGATCTCTAGCGGACTTACAGAGTATAAACGAAGCCAATACTGAAATATTGGTGCGAGATGGTATGAATCTATTAGTTGAAACCGATGATTCAACCTTGTCTTATCTGGAATCTTCAGGTATGGAGGTCGAGGTTATTAGGCAGGAAGAGGACAGAGAAAAGATCCTTGAAACCGACTATCCTTTTGCCAACCACTATCCCAGTGTGAGTGAGTTGAATGATTGGTACGATGACCTGGTCGACGAGTATCCCGATCTTGTATCGAAGATCAACATAGGCCAGTCCTGGGAGGGCAGAGATCTATGGGTCCTGGAGGTGACCTCTGACGAAGATACACAGGTGGATCACAAACCTGGTTTCCTTGTGGATGGATCGATGCACGCAAGAGAATGGTCATCCACTCAGGCTTCAGCCTACTTCATGTGGCGGATACTGGACGAATACGACTCCAACGAGACCATCCACTGGATGCTCAACAATCGTAGGATCTACGTTATGCCCATGGTCAATCCTGATGGGTATATCTATGATAGTGACGGCGATTACGGAAACCAAAATAATTGGCGGAAAAACCGTAACGATACGATCCCTGATGATGCTGTAGGTGTAGATCTTAATCGGAATTGGGATATACATTGGGAAGACGGCAATTCAAGAGGTGGTGCAGACGATTATCACGGCGAGGCACCGTTTTCTGAGTATGAGACTAAGTCTCTCAGGGATTTCATACTTGAAAACGATATCGACACGTATCAGAACATCCACAGCTATGCCGGGACCATGTTGATCCCTTGGTGTAATTCTACTGATCCATCGCCCCATGATAGTTGGTACCGAGGGATGGCAGGACATATGACTTCTCTGACCTCTCAGATGGGGGATGAGAATGATCCCTACAGCTATGGTCAGGCGGGAGAAGAGATCGGTTACTCAGCACCTGGTGGTGCTGGAGATTGGGTCTATGATGAAACCGGAGCTTTCTCGATGGTTTTCGAACTTGAAACCGGAGGTCATGGATTTTATCCACCACCAGATGAGATAATGACCATCAATAAAGACGTTGATGACGCCCTGATATATCAAGGAAGGATAGCCGATATAGATCTCGGAGACGGTACAAACCACCTCCATCCTCCGGTCCCCTACCTGGTTTACGGTACGGTCGAATATTCTTCAGGAGGTTCTGTGGTGGATGTTCCAGTAACGGTAGAGAACGTCGATACATCAGAAACGATCTCCATCGGGACGAACAGTAACGGCTACTACGAATTGAACTTTGGAAATCTTGTAGATAGTGGATACACGACCGACGACACCTTCCGTATTTCTGCCGATCATAATGATCAAGATTTTACCATCGGTGAAGAATGGGGCCAGAGGATAGATATCGTTCTGGAAGAGGTGGGGGATCCCCCGGATATCACCATAAACCGACCTGAAGGAGGAGAGACCTTCACCGCGGGCACTGAAGAAGATATCACTTGGACTACCGAACAGGGGGACGATCCTATCGATTCTATAGATCTATGGTACAGTGTAGATGATGGATATAGCTGGGCATCTATCGGATCCGGAGTAGCAGATACGGGAAGCTATACATGGACCGTACCCAATGAAGATAGTACGGAATGTCGTGTCAGGTTGAACGTAATAGACACGGTAGGTAGGAGTGGAGAAGACATCAGTGATGTCTTCACCATCGAAGGCGCACCTCCAGACCCTCCGGAAAATCTAGATGTACAGCATGTTGGTTCAGGACAAGAAGTATTATTCCATGATGATGCATCGGAGGACCTTGGATATACCACAGGCAGCAGTGAAGGCACGAACGAATGGGATATCAGAGACCACGGATCCATAGTCGGAGACAGTTCCTGGGATTGGGGCGATGGAGGCTATGAGAAAGTAGGAGAAGTCAGCTGGTTGATATCTCCCGAGATCGATATACCCGAAGAAGCCGAGGAGGTGGAGTTGACATTCCAGCACTGGAGGGACTTCGATTACGATGACTCATGGACGAACTATTACGACGGAGGAAATCTAAAGATATCCGTGGAAAGTGCGGATCCCAACGGAGAATGGTCTTTGATCGAAAACCCCGACCCATCTTATGATGTAACCCTTGGAACCGGATTTGAAAATCCCATAGAAGGAGAGCCAGCCTGGGTTGATTCTCAGGGGTGGGAACAGGTAACGGTAGATCTGAGTGAATATGCCGGAGACTCAATATGGCTTAGATGGGACGCTGGAGTCGAAGATTATGATGGTGGTGCCCAGGGCTGGCGTATCGACGATATCCTGGTGACGGCGGAAGGCATCATCTCGGATGGAGACGAAGACAATCTGATCACCTGGGATGCTAGTCCAGATGATCCTGACGAAGTCAGTCACTATAATATCTATCGAGCTGAATCCAGTGATGGACCGTGGGACGGAAGTACCCTGATAGACAGTGTTACCGCCGACGGTTCTACAGGTTACGAGTATATCGACCCCGAAAGAGGTACGGCTGATGAAATATTCTGGTGGTATGTCGTTAGAGCGGTAGGTACCAATGGTATTGAGGAAGATAACACAAACGCGGTGCAGGAACCGGGTGCAGAAACCACTACCATGGATATACAGTTGACCGCAGATGCCGACGGCTGGAACTTCGTATCCTTCAATCTTGAGCTCGGCAGCACCGATCTAGTGGATATACTTGAGGACCCGGATAACGGTATAGCCGGTAATTACGATAAAGTTATGTACTTCGATTCTGGACGTTGGTATTCTTATGTACCGGATAGAGCGGATCACTTCAACAACCTAGGTACGTGGGACAACACCATGGGTGTCTGGATCCAGATGAACGTGGACGATACGCTAACGATCGAAGGTAACGAACCCGGTACTACGACCATAACTCTGGATCCTGGATGGAACATGGTGGGACTACCTAGCTCTACAGCCGGGAACCACAACCTACCGGCGGAAGTAACGACAGTGGGATACTTCGATGCAAGTGAGGAGTATAACGTCGCTTATACCGATGCCAGTGGATTCGAGTTCTCGCCCGGTAGCGGTTATTGGGTGTACAACGACGCGGATCATGATGTAGATTGGACGATCGAATATTAAATGAGCATGTATATATCCAAGGAGATCAAAAATGAAAAAAAAGATGAAATCACTGGTTCTTCTTGTCGGTTTATCGTTAGTGCTATCTGTTTTCTCACAGGTAGTATCTTTGACCTCTGGAGGACCTATTTTAGACCATGAAAGCGATGAGTATATCCTCGATACACCTGTGTTTCCAGGACATGATCCTCAGATACAGATGATGATAGATCAAGTCGAAGAATCAAATATATATGATTACATCGATACTTTACAAAGTTTTGAGGATGAAAACGGCGTACCGACCAGATTAACCGGTACCAGTGGTTTCGATGATGCAGCTCTATGGGCATATCAAGAACTTAGCTCCTTCGGTTTAGATACCTATATGCAGAACTTCACATCTGGTGGGCACAGCAGCACGAATGTTATAGCGGTACATCCTGGAACCAATCCAGACCTAGAGCCTCAGACATATATCATCGGCGGGCACCTTGATAGTATAAACAATTGGGGCGGGGCGGCTCCTGGTGCAGACGATAACGGCAGTGGTTCAGCAGTGACTATAGAGGCTGCGAGGATAATGTCCCAATACAGTTTTGAACGTACCATCCGTTTTGCACTATGGGGTGCGGAGGAACAGGGACTGCACGGTAGCAGTTACTATGCTTCTAACATCGATGAAACGGAGGAACAGTTGTTGGGTAAACTCAATTACGATATGGTTGGATACGCGGAACCTGACTTGGCCATCACACTTCACGCAAATACGCCCTCCAACTGGATGCTGGATTACAAGGCGGATGTAAGCGAGGCCTATGATAACATAGGAATCAACTTCACCTATGAGTACGACAGCACTGAATGGCGTTCAGACCATTCCAGCTTTTGGGACGAGGGATACAATGCCACTCTGTCCATAGAAACCGTCTTTAGCCCCTACTATCACACGGCAGATGACACGCTGGACAAACTCACACTTCCACAGATAACCCATACGACCAGGCACGCTATCGCTAGCCTAGGACACCTAGCTCAACCCGTAGCAGAAGGGGATCCTCCATCCATAACCGTCACTTCTCCCATAGGTGGAGAAGAATGGTATGCCTTCGAAGAAGAAGACATCACATGGACTACTGAAAAAGGGGAAGATCCCATAGACGGTATAGAAATATGGTACAGCACGGATACCGGAGATTCATGGTATAACATCGATAGCGATATCCAAGATACTGGAAGTTATACCTGGGGTGTTCCCAACGAGGATAGTTTGGAATGTAAGATCCGAGTCCGTGTTGTAGATTCCTTGGGACGCTGGAACGAAGATATCAGCGGCGTTTTTGCCATCCACGGTATCCCCCCATCAGCACCTTCTAATCTGATAGTGGACCACATCGGACAAGCTACTCAAGTCATCTTTGAGGATGATGTGGAATCCGGCGACCTTGGATATACCACAGGACAGACTGACGGTGCCAGCGAGTGGAGTATCCGTACCCACGGATCCGCAGTCGGAGATTATTCATGGGACTTCGGCGATGGTAACTATAACGATCCCAGCAATGGCGGACTCAGCTGGCTGATAACACCTGAGATCGATCTGACAGATGCGACTGAGATAGAGATGACATTCATGCACTGGAGGGAATTTGAAGATGATGGCTCAATATGGGACGGCGGCAACCTTAAGATATCGACGGACGGCCCAGAGGGCTCATGGGATCTCATAACTGATCCGAATCCTGCATACGATGGTACGGTAGAAGGTGGATGGGATAATCCACTTGAGGGAGAACCAGCATGGGGACATTCTACAGACTGGGAAGAGGTAACCGTTGATCTCAGCGGATACGAAGGTGAAAGTGTTTGGATCAGATGGGACGCCGGTGTTGACAATTATGGTTCAACACATGCGGGCTGGAGGATAGATGATATCTTAGTTACAGGAGAGGTTTCCGGTGACGGAGACGATCATAATTTATTGACCTGGGATGCTAGCCCGGATGATCCAGATGAGGTGAGCCATTACAATATCTATCGTTCGGATGAACACACAGGTCCATGGGATGACAGTACTCTCATAGACAGCTTACCCGCTGACGGTTCAGCAGATTACAGTTACATCGACATAGGTAAAGGTACGGCCGATGATGTTTGGTGGTGTTACGTAGTGCGTGCTGTTGGAGTAAATGGACTAGAAGAGCAGAACACCGATGTTGGTGAGGAAACAGGTTATATAGGTGCCTTTGATATCCCTCTGTACGCAGACGGCGATGCCGACGGTTGGAATTTTGTATCTTATAACTTATTTCCGTTATATGGTGATACTAGCATCACTGCAATTTTAAATGATCCAAATACTGGGATACAAGGACGATATGATCAGGTGATGTACTACGACGCTGAAAGCCATGAATGGTTTTCATACGTCCCTGGTAGAGATGAGCACTACAACAATCTCCAAGACTGGGATCACACCATGGGTATCTGGATACGTATGACTTCAGACGATACATTGACTATTGAAGGGTATTTACTGAGCAGTACTGATATTGTATTACACCCGGGTTGGAACATGGTCGGTATGCCTAGTTCAACATCTGGAAATCATAACCTACCCGGAGAAGTCAGCTGTATAGGATATTTTGATGATTTCGTTGAATATAATTTGGCCTACGATCATGACCCGTCGAACTTTGAGTTCTCACCTGGAGAGGGCTACTGGCTCTACAACGACGCCGACCAAAGTGTTGAATGGATTATCGACTACTGAACCCATCTTTTCCTTTCTATTTTTAATCGCGGTTTCTAATATATTGTGGATTCATGGATAAATAGTTTGTTCTATATGCCATCTTGATGTAAATCTTTATATTGTATAACTACATTGCATGATTAAACAAAGCCTTAAAATTTTGTTTTGAGGAGAAAACTTAGCAGGTGGAGTCTAGCATGAAAAAGACAGTTCTAAAGATGCTGTGTGTGTTCACCGCAGTAGTACTGCTGTTGTCAGTTTTCGTTGTTACGGGGTTCAACTCTGTAGGATCTGATAGTACGGAGTACTTTATGGTGGATATACAAAGTATCGAAGAAATAAGCAGACTGAAACGATCGAATGCCCAGATCTTGTATAGATACAGAGATTACGCTCTTGTAGATATGGATCTTGAAACAGCCAATACGTTACAAAATCAGGGTATGGAAATGAATCCGTTGATCGGAAGGACGGAACTCAGTATCAAGGGACACGTATTCGATATAAACGAGGGTTTACCTCGATTCGATACGGAATTAACCATCGACGGCTACAGCCCTGGTGAAGAGGGAATATACCTCATACATGTGCTCGGACCGGTATCTTCTTCATGGAGAGCTGAGCTGGAGGAGATGGGTGTTAAGATAATAAACTATCAACCAAACTTCGCTTTTGAGGTAGTTATGACACCCGAACTTGCTGATCGTGTTGAGGATCTATGGTTCGTTGATTGGATCGGAATATACCAACCTGGTTTCAAACTCGCTGAAGGCCTAGAGCCGGGTATGGTTAGGATCCGGACCACCGATGGAAACAAATTACTCACCGTCGTTGAAGATGAATCTGAATTCGTGGAGCTCGCGAACAAAAACGATGTTTACTATATATCAAACTATGTAGAACCCCAACTATGGGATGAGATGGCTACCCAGACGATAGGTGGCGGTCTATGGGTTTACGATGATGACGATGATCCAGATACAGCTTACCGAGAGCACGGAGATTATGGTTCCTTTGCCAACCAGATAGGATATAAAGGGGCTGGAGTAGTCACTGCTGTGGCTGATACTGGGTTAGGCGATGGGACTACTCCGAATGCAGGTCACCAAGACTTCACTGGTAGAGTACTAGGAGGTTATGATTTTGGTGACGAGACAGACGCTGAAGGTTCATGGAACGACGGTCACGGTCACGGAACACACTGTACCGGCTCGGTGGGCGGCGATACATATCATGGGACCGGATCAACGGTCTATGAGGATTACTATTCTGGACAGGGGTCTGCCCCTGAAACCGACCTGTTCGCACTTAGGATATTCGATGGCGGAGGAAGTTGGATCGGTCCAACGGATTCATATGTTAGGATAATCACCGAAGCCAGGGACCGCAGCGGTGCATACGTTCACTCAAATTCATGGGGTGCGGAAACCGCAGGAGAATACACCTTAGGAGACGAAGAATTCGACATGCTAACTAGAGACGCTGGTGACGGAGAACCGATGGTCATATTTGTGGCGGCCGGTAATTCTGGGAGTGGATCTAATACTATCGGCAGTCCGGCTAACGGTAAAAACATCATATCCATCGGTGCAACTGAGAACTATGGATCACGTGGAGGTAATCCTGATAACATGGCTGGTTTTAGTTCTCGTGGATGGACCAATGATAATCGTGTAAAGCCTGATGTTGTAGCACCTGGTGATAACGTGGAATCTACCATGCCTGGTGGAGGATACGGTTCTATGTCGGGAACGTCTATGGCTTGTCCCGCTGCAGCCGGAGCAGGAACCGTTATCGTTGATTGGTATGATACCCACTACGGAAGCCTGCCTAATCCATCCATGGTAAAGGCCTTGATGGTAAATACGGCATACAATCTGGCAAACAACAACGGTGGTGAAAACAGTCCTCATATACCCAATCAGGATGAAGGCTGGGGTATGGTTAACTTACCACAGATTGTCGATCCACCCGTAGATTCAGTGTTCGTAGATGAAACTTCCGTCCTATCAACCGGAGATGTTGATGAATATATGATAGAGTACCAGGACGATGGAGAGCCTTTAAGGATAACCTTGGTGTGGTCCGATTCACAAGCTATGGATGGAGATGACCCGACGTTGAAGAACGACTTGAATCTGGAAGTTATTTCACCCACTGGTGACGTTTATAGAGGTAACAATCTAGTAGAAAGCTGGTCCGAACCCGGGGAATCCACATACGGTTCCTTTGATTCAAACGGAGATGGATGGGACGATGTGAATAATGTTGAGAACGTCTTCATACGCGATACAGACCTAGAGGAAGGTTTTTACACCGTCCGAATACACGGGTACGATGTCCCGGATCCTGTCGTGGGAACCGGGCAGGATTATGCCTTGGTCATGTATAACGCGGTCGATGAAGTCCCCGGAGAACCTCCGGAGATAACGATATCTCAACCCAGTGGCGGAGAAGTGCTCACCGCTGATACACAGGAAGATATCCTTTGGAATACCCAGGAAGGCGACGATCCGGTCGATCATGTTGATCTTTATTACAGTGTTGACAACGGAGACTCTTGGAACCTGATCGAGTCTGGTCTACCGGACACCAGCAGTTACACATGGACTGTACCGAACGAGCAGAGCACAGAATCTCTGATCAGAGCTAATGTGAGGGATACTTCAGGTAGATCCGGTGAAGACATAAGCGGCGTGTTCACCATAGAAGGTACACCTCCCGAACCGCCTTCCAACTTAGTCGTGGAGCACGAAGGCTTAGGAGACGGAGTCCTCTTCGCTGACGATGTATCCGAGGACCTTGGATATATTAGCGGAACAAGCGGCGGTCTAGTCGGATGGGATATCAGAGATCATGGATCTGTGATAGGAGATCACTCCTGGGACTGGGGTGATGGACAGTACGATAAGGTAGGTGGAGGCGCCTGGCTGATATCTCCAGAGATCATGATACCGGAGAGTGCAGACAGCATAGAACTCACCTTCCAGCACTGGAGAGATATCGCAGATACTTGGGATGGAGTTAACCTTAAGATATCAACCGATGGAGAAACTTGGGATCTGATCGAAGACCCGGAACCGGGGTACGACCATACCATCGGCACAGGATACAGCAACCCCATAGAGGGCGAAGATGCCTGGGGCGGCACGGTAGGCTGGGAAGAGGTCACAGTCGACCTGACGGATAACATCGGAGAGACGATACAGATACGTTGGGATGCAGGAGCTGAAGACTGGACCACTGATGGAGGTGCCGGATGGCGTATCGATGATATATCCGTCACAGCCGAGGGAGTACCTTCCGACGGAGACGAGCACAACCTGATCACATGGGACGCCAGTCCTGATGACCCCGATGAAGTCAGTGGATACAATATCTATCGTTCCGAAGACCAGAACGGTCCTTGGGACGAAACCACTCTGATAGACAGTCTAACCGCCGACGGTTCAGCCACTTATGACTACTTGGATCAGGATAAAGGTATGGCTGATGAAATATTCTGGTGGTATGTCGTTAGAGCTGTTGGTACCAATGGCATGGAAGAAGAGAACACCGATTCGGTACAGGAACCTGGAGGAGATGCCCTACCGACAATGGACATCCAATTGTCCGGGGACGGCGACGGTTGGAACTTTGTATCTTTCAACCTAGAACCTGGTATCACAGATCTGGAATCCATACTTGAACACGAAGACTACGGCATCGCTGGTAACTACGACAGCCTGATGTACTTCGATTCTGGGAGTTGGTACTCGTATGTGCCTGATAGAGCGGACCACTTCAATAATCTTGGTACATGGGACCACACCATGGGTGTTTGGATACGTATGAACGTGGACGATACGCTAACGGTTGAAGGTAACGAACCAGGTACGACGACCATAACTCTGGATCCAGGATGGAACATGGTGGGACTACCTAGCTCTACAGCCGGGAACCACGATCTCCCGGCGGAAGTAACTACGGTCGGTCACTTCGATCCTGCGCAAGCATACAACATCGCTTACGTGGATGCAGCCGGATACGAGTTCTCACCTGGAGAAGGCTACTGGCTGTACAACGACGGGGATCACACAGTAGATTGGACCGTTGAGTACTAAAAAACCCTTCTTTCTTTTTTTATTTTTTTTTTGAATATAGTTGGTTTTAGGAAGAAGGTATGTAAATTTGCAACCAACGTTTATTAACCCGGTAAATTCTAGCTAAGTTAATCGTCGGTTCATAGGAGATAAAAAAATGTTCGAGGAGAAAACTAAGCTAGGCGTTCTAATGATAACGGTTTTTTTAGTATTGTCGATCTTTTCGGTAAGTGTCGTGCAGAGTGGAGACGATTCGATCTATACGAACCTGTGCATAGATGAGTCTAGATCTTGTGATATCTTAAATGAAGATACTAGGGATGAAAGTATCGCCGAGAGATCTGAGTATCCGTTCCCGGATCACTACCCCAGTGTTCAAGAATTATACGATTGGTACGATGATCTCGTGATAGAATTTCCAGAACTTGTATCAAAGATACATATCGGGAACAGTTATGAAGGTAGAGACCTTTGGGTCCTTGAGATCACATCCGATGAGGACGTTCAAGTAGATGATAAACCAGAGATCTTGATCGATGCGATAATGCACTCTCGAGAATGGTCGGGACCCCAGGTAGCTTCTTATCTAACCTGGAGGATGCTCAATGAGTACGAAACCAATGAAACCATATACTGGTTACTGAACAATAGAAGGATCTTCGTAATGCCGATTCAGAATCCAGATGGCTACATATATGATGGAGACGGCGTTTACGAGGAACGATCAGGGTGGAGAAAGAACACTAACGACTCGACCCCTACAACATCTATCGGTGTGGATCTTAACAGGAACTGGGATATAGCATGGGAGCAGGGAGTTTCCGATCCGAGTTCGGACACTTATCGTGGTGAAGCACCCTTCTCCGAGTATGAGAATAAATATTTGAGAGATTTCATGCTCTCTAATGATATTCAATCATATCAAAACATCCACAGTCACCATCATTCTCTATTGATACCTTATATGCACACAAGCTCTCCGTCACCTCATGACGATTGGTTTAGAGGCATGGCAGGTCATATGACTTCGCAAACTTCCCGTCTTGGAGATGATAGTTCCCAGTACGTCTATGGTCAGCCGCATGAATTGATAGGTTACAGTGCACCCGGAGGGGCTGCAGACTGGGCTTACGACGCACTAGGTGCTCATGGGTTGGTTTATGAAATCTATACAGGTGGATGGGGTATGGAAGGATTCTATCCTCATCCCGATGAAATAATGACGATAAACCAAGATGTCGATGACTCTTTGATCTACCAGTGCAGGGTGGCAGATACTGATCTCGGAGATGGCGATGTAACGCTTTATCCACCGGTACCGTATTTAGTATATGGGACGGTAGGATATGATGGCGGTGGTCACGCAGAAGGAGTTACAGTCAGCATCGAGAATATGGAAACCGGTGAAACCATATCCATCGATACAGATAGAAATGGCTATTATGAACTGAACTTTGGAAATCTTGTGGAAGAGGGTTATGAGCTCGATGATGACTTTAGGATATATACAGAAACCTATTCTGAGGATTTCTCCATAAGCGATGAATGGGGGCAGAGGATAGATATAGAGATCATAGCCGGAGAGCCTCCGGAGATATCGGTCACACAGCCCAGTGGAGGAGAGACATTCGATGCGGGTACACAAGAAACGATATCTTGGAGTACGACACCTGGTGACAACCCAGTCGATCACATCAATCTGGAGTACAGTGTAGATGCCGGTAGTAACTGGCAGACCATAGATACCAACGTGGCTGACACGGGCTCGTACACATGGACGGTGCCCAACGAGCACAGCAGCGACTGTTTGGTACGGGTGGAAGCAGTGGATACCGCCGGTAGACGGGGAGACGACGAAAGTGCCAGCACATTTACCATAGTCGGCACACCGCCGGCACCTCCTGATAACTTGGAAGTACAGCACACCGGTGGAGATACAGCTATACTGTTCCAGGACGACGTATCGGCGGACAAAGGTTACACAACGGACGTTTCCGGAAGTGCCAGTGGAAGTGAATGGGATATCCGACAGCACGGCTCATCGGTCGGCTCCAATTCATGGGACTTCGGAGATGGTCAGTATCACAAATCTTCAGGAGCGGGTTACATAAGTATGCTGACTTCACCGGCTATAGAGATACCTGCAGAGGCCACGGAAGTGGAACTATCGTTCGACCACTGGCGCGATCTCGGCTTCGTCACGACAATGGTCGACGGCGGAAATCTGAAACTATCGACCAATGGTGTGAACGGGAATTTCGATCTTATAACCCCTAACGAGGGCTACGACGGAGAGATAAACGACGGCTTTGGCAATCCACTAGGTGGTGAACCGGCCTGGGGTAGTTCAGTGGACTGGGAAACAGTGACCTTTGACCTATCAGCCCATGCTGGAGATACGATACATCTACGCTGGGAAGCCGGTATAGAGGAGTATGATGAGGACTTCGGAGCTGGCTGGCGTATAGATAACGTCCTTGTTACCGCAGAAGGCATCCCCTCTGAGGGTGATGATCACAACCTGATCTCGTGGGACGCCAGCCCTGATGAGCTGACCGGAGATGTCAGCCATTACAATATATATCGCTCTGAATCGCAGTCAGGTCCGTGGGACGAAAGTACGTTTGTAGAAAGCGTAACTGCCGATGGTTCAGCTGATTATGAACACCTTGATCATGATAAAGGTATGTCGGACGACATATTTTGGTGGTACGTCGTTAGGGCTGTTGGTACTAACGGCTTGGAAGAAGATAATGAAAACGCCGTTCAGGAGCCCGGTACAGAAACCACTACCATGGACATACAGTTGACCGCAGATGCCGACGGCTGGAACTTCGTATCGTTCAATCTGATACCTGATGATACGTCGTTGGAAGCGATCCTCGAGGACCCTGATAATGGAATAGCCGGTAATTACGATAAAGTTATGTACTTCGATTCAGGAAGTTGGTATTCTTATGTACCTGACAGAGCGGATCACTTCAACAACCTCGGTACATGGGACCACACCATGGGCGTCTGGGTCCAGATGAACGTGGAGGATACGTTAACGGTGGAAGGTATTGAACCAGGAACCACTACTCTTACACTAGAACCAGGCTGGAACATGGTGGGGCTGCCCAGCGATAGTGCAGGGCACCATGATCTGCCGACTGAAGTGACGACAGTGGGATACTTCGAAGCTACTGAGGAGTACAACGTTGCCTACGTGGATTCACAAGGGTTCGAGTTCTCCCCTGGAAGCGGTTATTGGCTCTACAACGATGCTGATGAAAACGTTGAATGGACAGTCGATTACTAAAAAAACCACTTTTCTTTCTCTTTTTTAAGATATCGTCAAGTCTGATCCAGAAGTAGGAACTAAAAGACCGATCATATATATTGATTCACAAAAGACCTTCTTCGATGTACTTGATCACCCTATCCAGACAGATCGAGAGATCTTTCTCTTCCGATGCTATTATTTTGGAACGCTTTGCCGAGCTAAGTAATCTTTCAAAATATATGCCCTCTCCCAACCCAGGTCCATAATACACTTCCGTATCCCGGTCTAGCATCGGTTTTTTCCTCCATTTAGGACTAGGTACATCGATTGTGTTGGATATAAACATTCCTATGTTTCCTAGGAAGACAATGACTCGAGTACGCCCTTGATCTCCATGAGTGATCTCACTTTATAGGTTGCCTCAGACACGTCTCCGTAACCGTACAGCACACCTATACTGGGGATACCAGCTTCTTTGGCACCCTGGATATCGTGTGGGGAATCTCCTATCATAACCCCCTCTTCAGCGCCCAACTGCTGGAGTATTTCTTCGATCATCACCCCTTTGGATAGGTGATTTTGACCGGAAGATATAGAGTCGAAAAAGGATCTTATATCCATAGTATGTAGTACGTATTCCACGTATTCCTCGCTCCCATTACTACACATAGCGATGATGTATCCCTGATCTCGTAGATACTGTAGTATCTCTTTCGTTCTTGGGTAAAGTTCACCGTACTCTCTTATGTAGATCGCTTCGTAATGCCCCAATCTCTCGATGAACTGAGATAGTGTCTCTTCATCGTCGTCTCCTGCTAACTGTCTGCAGAATTCATCGGTCTTTTCACCCAGCAGAGAGATGATCTTTTCATCTTCGGCAGGTGATAACCCTACATCCGATAGGGCGTCCTTGACGGCGGGTAGCACAACCTCTCTCGTTTTGAAGATCGTCCCGTCCAGATCGAAGATCACTGCCGGTTTCTGTTGATTACGTGCTTTAACTGTGATGATCATACACCTTGATATCCACCTAACGTGAACCCCATATTAAAGTTAGCCCATTTTCACACTTTCACCGACCACTAGGTAAAGTCTTTTAATATCCAAGGCATATCGTCGCACATAATGGTGAGATTCGCCCATATCGCTGATTGTCATCTTGGAGCCTTCGGACGTAAGCCAGAGCTGAGAGAATACAATATAAAGGCGTTCGAGGATGCCATAGAAAAATGTATAGAACGGCAGGTAGATTTCATCATAATCGCTGGTGATCTTTTCCATAATCCATTACCCGATATGGACATAGTGAACCGCACCGTAAAACTGCTGATGAAGGTCAAGAATGCAGGCATACGTACATATGCTGTTTACGGCTCCCACGATTACAATCTGGCTCGAGCGTCCTTGATAGATGTTCTGGAGAGTGCGGAGCTCTTCAAGAACGTAGTCAATTATCTAGAATCGGAAAATAGACTCACCACCGTCAAGGATAAGACCGGAGTCAGTATAACAGGTTTGAGCGGGAGGAAAAACCGACTAGAGAAGGGATATTACGAGCAGATAGAATTTGATACTCCAGACGGAGATAGTATATTCGTTTTCCATTCTCCCATCGCAGAGATGAAACCTGTCGATATACCCGACAAGAACGTGGTGCCTATCTCGTCCTTGCCCGATGGTTATGACTACTATGCAGGAGGGCATATACACCGTCCATTGGAAGATTTAAAAGATGGAAAACCGGTCATATTCTCCGGGACAACTTTCGGTTCCTCTTACACCGATCTTGAGAGAGAAGAAAAACGTGGATTTTACATGGTGGAGGATTGGCGGCCGGAGTACGTTCCTGTAGATGTTTGCTCCATGGTAAAAGTCCTTGTCGATGCGGAAGGGTTTACCGCTTCTGAAGTCGAGGAGATGTTGATCGAGAAAGCTGAAGCGGTTTTGGAAGGCGATATAGTGCTTGTCAGGGTCCAGGGAAAGCTGTTCAAGGGTTCACCTCAAGATATAGACTTTGCCAGTATCATCAACCTACTGGAGAGTGATGGTGAAAGAACGGTTTTCTTGAACAAGAATTCACTGGAAGCGGAAAGGGTGGAAAAGGTCAAGGTCGATGAGGAAAGGGAAGAGGTGATCGAAAAGAAGGTATTCGAGGAACAAGGTACTCCCGAGGGTACACAGGGGGACTTAGGTGAAAGACTCCTCAGGATATTGAAGAGTGAAAAGAAGGAGGGAGAAACGACAACAGACTATGAAAATCGGATATGGCATCAGACCCGCTCGCTGATAGAGAACATCAAAGAAGAGGGAGAGTTGGAAGAAAAACCGGAGAAGGAACTAGATCCCCAAAAGCCCTCTCAGTTGACCCTTGAGAGCTATGGTGGTGCTCCCGAATGATGTTGAAGAGGATGGAAATAGAGAACATACGTAGCTATGAAAAGGAGGACATCGAATTCTATCCTGGAGTCATCCTATTCCAAGGTGATATCGGATCTGGTAAATCATCCATACTTCTTGCCATGGAGTTCGTTCTCTTCGGAGGTACCGAGCAGCATTTTTACGATAAGATCATGCGTCATGGGGCGGATAAGGCATGTGTGAAGCTGGATTTTCAGATAGACGAAGTGGACTATACCGCCTATCGCAGTATAAGGCGCACATCGAGCGGCATCCAACCATACGAATCTTACTTGGATGTAGATGATACGAGGATGGAACTTTCATGGAGAGAGATGAGGGACAAGATAGATTCGTTGTTGAAGTTGAGAGAAGGCTCGGGATACAAGGTCGAAACGTTTCACATGGGTATCTACATACCTCAGGAAAAGATGAATGAGATCCTTTCCATAAACGACGATCAGAGGCTCACATCCATACGGAGGATCTTCAATCTAGAGGATTATAAAAGAGCGGTCGATAACATCTCGATAATCAGTCGAGAGTTGAGGAATGAGATCACACAGATGAGGACCAGGGCGGAGATGCTGGAAGAAACTCGAGAAGAATTGATAAGGCTGCGAGAGGAGAAGGAAGAAAAAGAGGAGGAACTAGAGAGATCTAAGACAGAACTCGACGAGATCGAAGAAGAGCTCGATAGCTTGGACGAGAAACTAGATGAGATGTCTGAACTAAAAGATGAACTCTTTTCATCGAGGAATAAGAAGGATAATCTCCTATCACGATCGGAACGGTTTAAAAAAGAGCTCACCGAAATGGAGGATCGGCTGAAAGACTTAGAGAAGCAGGCGGAAAGATTGGATCCTTTGAAAGATAAAGCAGAAGAGCACGAAGAAGTGAAAAGGAAGGTTGCGGAGGTAAAGGGAGTCGTAAAGGAGAAGGAGACGCTCCAGCGTAAGCTCGAGGCTCTTGAGACCAGGTTGGAAGCAGAAAGAAGAGAACTAACAGATCTTAAAACCAGATCGGATAGAAAAAAACAGATCCAGGAGTTCATCCAAGATAATGAGAGTTTACGCAAGGAATTAAAAATACTGAGAGAGGAAAAAAGAGATAAAGAGGAGACCAGGTCCGAGATACTAGGAGACATACGGTCTTTGAAGAGAGAAAGATCATCGTTGAAGGATGAAAAGAAGGAGATTCTGCAGCTCGAAGATGAGGCCGAATGCCCCAAATGTAAGCAACCCATCTCACAGGAACACGTTTCATTCATCGTCGGTGAGATAGACGATGACCTTGCGAGGATCGACGATAAATTAGCTGAACTCACCAAACAAGATGGGGATATAGATGATGCACTCTCTTCTATACAAGACGACATCAAAGAACTGACCCAACAGGAGAAAGAACTGTACTCCTATGAAAAGGAACTGAAGAAATTGGACGGTTTGGATGAAAAGGTCGTCGAACTGGAGGAAAAGATAGCTGATAGGATGCAGGATATCGGGTCCACTAAAGAGAAGATAGCCTCTTTTGAGTGGGATACCTCGGACCTGGAGAAACTAGAGTCTAAAGAAGATGAACTCAGTGAATATAGAGATGAGTATCTCATATTAGTTGAAAAGTTGAAGAAACGTGAAGATCTGAAAAAGGAAATCGACGAACACAGTTCTCGGATAAAGGATACGGACGAGAAGATTTCTACGGTGAATGAGAGGATAGAGGAGTTGGAGGACAAATTTTCATTGTCCGAGTACAAAGATATCAAACGGAGTCATCAAGAAGCTATAGCTCGGCGTAGTAAACTAATGGAGCGAACGGAGAATATAAAAAGTTCCTTGAAAAATATCGAAGAAAGGACCGAGATGATCAAAGAAAGGATAGAAAAGATGAAAGAGGCCCGAGACAGGTCAAAACATTACCAGAGTATCAAATCTTGGATAGAGGGTCCCTTCAAAGAATCGATCAAGACCATAGAAGAGCACAGGATGGTACAGATCAACAAACAATTCGAATCCTATTTCAGGGGATGGTTCAATGAGATATTGGATGATCCGGCCAAGCATGCCCAGCTGGACGATAAGTTCGCCCCGGTGATATCAACATCTTCCGACGTTACGAGGGTAGATGATCTGAGCGGCGGCGAAAGGACATCGGTGGCGTTGGCCTACAGATTAGCCTTCAACACAATGATCAAAGAACAGCTAGGTTTGGAAAGTAACTTACTCGTTTTGGACGAACCTACCATGGGATTCAGTAGGGAGCAGCTGACTCGTCTGAAGGATGTGCTGGAGAAAACCAACGCAGATCAGATAATCATCGTATCTCACGAAAACGAGATAGCCAACCTTGCAGAGATCGAATACATCGTCAGTAAGGAAGACGGTGTTTCCCAGGTACAAAGGGTCTAAAGCCCCAAAATATCTTTCATCCTAAGGCTATCCCTATCAAGCTCTGGAGTTTCACATATTATAGTTATATCGTAATCTTTTTCCAATAGTAAGGGAGCCAAGTGTTGGAAATCCGGCTCCTTATCTTTTAGGTTGAGATGTTCACGTTCACCGGTATCGTTGTATTCTATAGATGAAAAATGGCTGTGCAGTGGCCCTGGATGGATCTTTTCGTATCGATCTAGCAGTCCGGCGAACTCCTTTTCACCGGTCAATCTACCATCGTATCTAGCGTGGTAGTGAGCAAAATCTAGCACGGGAACCGTTATCTTGGTCCTCTTCATCACCTCTTCGATCTCATCTAGGGTCCCCCAGCTTTTTACCCTCCCCATCTGTTCCAGACCTATCTTCACATCCAGACCTTCTTCAGAGATGGTCTCCTCACATTCCAGCACACCATCACCGATGATAGTGGTGACCTCTTTGGAATCTTTACCACCATAATACCCAGCATGGACGACTATCACTTTTGCACCCATTAGATGCGCCTTTCTAGCGCTATTGATCATACGTTCTTTACTCTTCTCTATAACATCTTCATCATCAGAATTCAGATTTATATAATATGGGGCATGGACACTGAGATGTATGCCGTTTCTTTCAGCCTCATCACCTATATCTTTAGCGGTGGAATCTTTCATCCTCACCCCTCTAACGAACTGCACTTCCATGGCGTTGAGTCCTATCTTATTTAGATAGGCCATACTCTTTTTCGTTCCTTTTACTCCGTGAGGTGTTCCTCCGGGCCCTAGATATATCATGATGTTTGTAAATAGGACGAACACTATACTTTTTTTGGCTCCGAGCTCAACAGTTCTTCAGCTTCATCATATCCCAGATCCATGGCAATCTCTGCATACTCATTCGCTCTCTTGTGATCTCCTTTCTCCTTGAAAAGCAGAGCTTTTTCATACCAAGCCGGGGCGAAATCTTCCGTTATCCCGATACAGGTATCGAAAGCTTTAGACGCTCTTTTAAGGTCTCCGGATGCCGCTAGTGCTTTACCTAAACCGAACCAAGCTGGAGAACTTACTTCATCCTCCTTGAGTACTTTCTGGAACATGGACACGGCCTCTCCATGATCTCCTTTCTCCAGCAAGATGTTCGCTTTTAGCAGTTTCTCCTCCCAATTATCTTCTTGTACAACCCTCAAGGCGACTTCATACCTCCCGAGGTCCATCAGATATCTGGAAAAACTTACACGTGCGTGAGTTCCATTTAGCTTCACCGCATCTCTGAAGGCTTTCATAGCTTTATCGACTTCTCCCAATCCATCGTATGCGTTGGCCTTAATTACCAACAATCCTGGTGTCATCTCCCGTTTCAACCCCCCTTCAGCGGCTTCAAGTGCTTGACTGATTTCGCCCAACTCTAGGTGAATCTCACCTATGCGTCTCCACACCTCAGGATCATCTTCATCTTCCTTCAGCAGCGTTTCATATTCCTTCAATGCATCTTCGATACTTCCAAGCTCGTAAAGCAGTTCTGCTTTGTCAGCCAAGGCTATTATATCTCCATATCTCCTATATAGCTTATCATATGTTCTTAGCGCCTTATTGAATGCCTGTAGTGCTTCATCGAAATCACCCACAGATTCCAGGATCTCACCTTTCAAACAGTAGGCTTCCGAAAACAAAGGATCTATTTCAACAGCGGTCTTCAAAGACTCTAACGCATCTTCGTACCGACCCATATATCTAAGGATCTCAGCACGAGCGTACCATGCCTTTTCGTAGTCCGGATTCAGGTCAAGAGAAAGTTCCACCTTTTCTAAACCATCCTCCAACTTCCCGACTTCCGCCAGGGACCGTCCTAAAGCGTAGAGAGCATAATCGAAATCAGGTTTCAATTCTAATGCCTTTTCGTGATATTCTATGGACTCTTCATAGCACCCCATCTTGCTCTGAGCATTACCGATGTTGTTCCAGGCTATTTCATATTCTGGATTGACCTCTATAGCCTTCATAAAATAAGGTATAGATTCTTCGTATTTTTCAAGATTGTACAACGCATTCCCAAGGTTATTCCAAAGGACTTCATTGATGGTGCTGTATTTTGAAGCCTCTTCGTAATGTTGTATCGCCCTTTCATAATCACCAATAGTATGAAGTAGATAGCCCATATTGTAGTGTGCTGGACCATGATCCTGATCTATGTTAAGTGCTGTCCTGTAACAATTCATGCTTTCTTGATGAAAACCCTGTGAAAACAAAGCGTACCCTTTGTTGTTCCAAACCTCTTCGTCATCTGGTACCACCTCCAGATATTCGTCATATGTATCAACTGCTTCATCGTATCGTCCCAGTTCCATCAATGCGTCAGCCAACCCTTTCAAAGCTTTCATATTGGATGGTTTTGCTTTCAGGATGTTGTGATATATCTTTACAGCGCTCTTAAAATCTCCGATATCTTCGTATATCTCAGCCTTTTTGATCAATAATAGATCTTTTCTGTCATCTCCATTTTTGACACCCCTGTCCGCCCATTTTTTTGCCGTTCTCCTTCTACCCAACCTGACGTATGCGCTTGCTTTGTCAAAATAAACTTGAGAGTTCGTAGGATCTAACCTTATGGCCTCATCGTAACACTGGATCGATTTTCGATATTCTTCCAGGTAAAAATGGGAGTTACCTTTGTTGTGCCAAGCGGTCACATATTCGGGATCGAATTTGATAGCTAGTTCATAACACTCTATGGCTCGTTCATGTTGATCGATGGCATCGTAGGCCACCCCTAGATTGTTCGCAACGACTTTATCCTTCTTGTAACGCAGTACTGATTTGTAGCACTCGGTAGCCTCTAAGTAGCGCTCCTGGTCACAGAGTTTTTCTGCCCGATCTAGGATCTTTTCCAGGTCCGGTGATCCATGGTCAGATTCGATGTTTTCTAATAATGACGTCATCACAAAGACCATAATCTGATTCATCAGCACAACATTTCACTTAAAATAAGGAATGAAAGAGGGGATAAAAGGTTTTCTGAGGAGTCTGCTCAGACTATCTTCTTCTTGCCAGAGGATTTCTCCTTATTATCTACATCCGAGCCGCAGGCGTAACACATCTCTGCATCTGGACTGAGTTCGGTTCCGCAAACGGGACAGCTCAGTCCTTCGTCTCCTTCCTCTTCACCTAGTTCGGTACCGCAGGCGTAGCATATCTCAGCATCGGCTGCGAGTTCTGGTCCACAGCTCGGACACTCGACCTTTCCTTCTTCCTTAGGTTCCTCTTCAGGTTCTTCCTCTTCACCCAGCTCGGTACCGCAGGCGTAGCATATCTCAGCATCTGCAGCGAGTTCTGTTCCACAGCTCGGGCACTCGACCTTTCCTTCTTCCTCAGGTTCCTCTTCGGGTTCTTCTTCACCCATTTCGGTACCGCAGGCGTAGCATATCTCAGCATCTGCAGCGAGTTCTGTTCCACAGCTCGGGCAGGGGATCTTATCTTCCTCGGGTTCTTCCTCGGGTTCTTCCTCGGGTTCTTCCTCGGGT
>PUPH01000170.1 GCA_003553085.1 Thermoplasmata archaeon | reverse complement strand
TTAAACGAGCATGCCTGGAGTGGTTGATTGAATGTCAAAAAGGACATATCTCCAGACATGCTCGTTAAACTGTAACCCTTTCTCATTTAACAACTTTTCCCGAAGATAATAAAAAGTCTCTGTGGTTAAAAGGAAAGGTTAAAATAAGTAGTAAATCGATTATATAAGATATAAGGAGGTCTGTAGATGCCCAGCAAAAAAGAGCGTATCCGTCAACAGATAGAAGGTTACCAAAAGCAATTGAAAAGGTTGAAGGCTGAGAGGGAAAAGTTGATCAAACAGAATAGGAAGATGAAAAAAGAGGGTAGGATGATCCTTGATGAGAAAGCAAAGCTCTTGGATGAGAAAGAAGAGAGGATAGAGGAGTTGAAAGCAGAGCTGGATGAGAAGGGGGATCTGGAGGATCTTACTGAAGAGAAAAGAAAAGTTCTCGAGTCCATGGAAGAAGAGAACAAAGAGATGAAAGAGGAGATAAGAGAGCTTAACGAAGAGAACCAAAGGCTCGATGAAGAATTGGAAGTTTATAGAGCGAAATATACGTTACCTGCGATAACTTCCGAAGAGATACTGGAACTACGGACGAAAACCAGGGTGGCCGGTGATATCAAAGCGGAGCGTAGTGTAGAACTATATGATGGTTCCGAGGTGGACGGTTCAATAGATGCGAAGGGGAATTTGGACCTGGGTACGAAGTGCAATATACACGGAAATTTGATCTCTAAGAAAGGGAAAGTGACCGTTGGAGATACCAGCTCCATCGACGGCTTCATCAAAGGATCCAATATTGTACTGGGGGATGGTGTTGAAACCGGAGATTTAGAGTGTGACGGAGATATAGTGGTTGGGGAAGAGGCCCGAGTTGGAAATATATCAGCCCTGGGTAACGTCGAACTGAAGGAAGGTGTGAGGGTCAACGGAAGCGTGGAATACGCTGGGATTATGCGTGCCGAAAGCAAGGTGCTGGTGACCGGCTCTCTTCTTCCTAGGACCAGAGAGGAGATCACGAGTGAAGAGATGGTGGAGGAACCAGGGGAAGAAGAGGGGAAAATAGAAACGGCGCATGAAACAGTGGAAGAGGAGGTTGAAAACGAAGAGGAAGACCTCTTCGGTTCAGAAGAACCTCCCTTCGATGAGGAAGAGATGAAAAACTGCCCCATCTGTAATGCCAAGGTTCCCGAGGATTTCGCTGTATGTGATAGCTGCGGTGCAAACATTAATAAATGAGCTACCAATCAGAGCAAAGGATGTCTTTCAAAAGGGTAAAAGGGAAGATAATAAAACACCCTAAGAAACTATCGTTCGACTATGTGCCTGACAGACTGCCCAACAGAGAAGAACAGATCGATCTACTGTTTACTCTGTTCAGGAGGGCCATCGAATCCGGTGTATCACAGAACGCCTTTCTTTACGGAAGTGTAGGCACCGGTAAAACAGCTACCGCAAAAAGATTCTGCATGGATTACCAAGGATGGGCACAAGAGAAAGGGCAGAGGGTAGATTACGTTTTTATCAACTGCAGACGGCGATCTAACAAACAGCAGGTGATGTGGAAGATAATATCACATTTCGACAAGCACTTTCCCGACAGAGGCTTCTCCGTAGGAGATATGATGGAGATCCTCAACAAGCATATAATCAACAAAAACACCCACCTTTTCGTAGTGCTGGATGAGGTCGATACCCTGGTCCAGCGAGACGGATCAGATATCATATACCTTCTCTCTCGATTCGAGGAAGAAGACACCGTCCCCGAGGGCAGGATATCACTTTTACTGGTTTCACAGAAGAACGTGCTCGAGCTCCTTGAGGATAGTGCTCTCAGTACCTTCAAAAGAGGTAACCGGGTGAAATTCCCTAAGTACAACACAGATCAACTGCTGGACGTACTCGGTTATCGGGCAGAGCTCGCACTGTTCCCTGACAGCCTTGGAGAAGGTGAATTGAAGTTGCTCGCTACAACCGCGGCCTCCGAGCGTGGAGATGCACGTTTCGGTATCGAGTTGATGGAGAGAGCTTCTTTGATCGGTGAGAGTAAGGGAAAACGACGGGTCGAAGCGGAGGATATCCGCAGTGCAAAGGCTGAGATCGACCCATACTTCACCGAAGAGAAGATACGCGAGTTGAACGTCAACGAGCAGCTTATTTTACTCACGTCCGCAAGACTACTCAAATCGACACCCTTCACCACCACCGGTGAGATAGAGGAAAGATATGCCGTCATATGTGAAGAATACGGTAAGAAAAAACTGGGGCACACACAGTTTTGGAAGTATCTGAACACTCTGTCCGATTATGGTCTATTGAACGCGCATACCGTTTCATCGAACAAAGGTAGGACCACCGAGGTTTCTCTATCGGATATCCCGGCAGAGGTACTGGAGTCGCGCTTGGATGGGATGTTGAGGGGTTGAATGTTCGAGTTCGACGGGAGTAAAGTACTATTCGTAGTCACCGCACTCGCACTCATCGGTACATCGTCACTTTTTCTAATAACCGCATCACAGGAGCCTCCGGAAGTTCGTGTCGGTGAGATAGATTGTCAATATCTGGATACGGTCGTGAATACAGAGGGTTATGTTATGGATATCCGTAATTTTTACGGCACATTTCATGTGACCATAAGAGAACCGGATGATGAACATCAGATGGTGGTGTTGATCGAGGGAGAGATGATGGACCAGGTAGAGCATAAGGAAATGATAGTCCCGGGTGCTGTTGTTTCCTTTGAAGGGCGTGTTGAAGAATACGGTAACCGTTACAGGATCCGGATCGCGAGTCACAGTGATGTGAACGTGATCGAAGAAGCACGCTCCAGCTTCACTACCATCGAAGCGATATTGGAAAATCCCTGGTGGTACGAGGGGACCGATGTGAAGATCCGGGGTGAAGTAAAGGATCTTTGGACCATCTCAAGGGGTACCCACATGATCATCTGTCCTTTGGATAATCCATACCGAAGGCTGACATGCGAGGTGGATGACTGGTGGGTTGATGGTGATGTGGTGAGGGGTGATCTTGTGGTCATAGAGGGGGTGTTCGAGTACAGCCAGTGGAAGGGTATGTGGATGGTCAGGAGCCAGGGAAGGCCCGAAGTTCACTGATCCAGCGATTCCAATACCATCTCTTTTATCTCTCTTGTGGAGGTGGAAAAAGTATCGATCCTCTCCCCATCTATATAGAGCCAGTCCCAGTTCCACGGTACGACGGCGTACCTTATGGATTCATCCCTGGTATCTATGGTGTGAAGTATATGGTCGATCCTCTCATCTCCTATATCAAGCACCATGTCTTTGATACTTTGGGCATGGCTGATACTGTACGGACACCTGTTACTGTAGCCCTGTTCTATGATCAACCTCGATGAACTCCGCATAGGGTCATAGGTATGGTCGACCAAGGATGGGGGTACTGCATCATCATCGAAAGGTTTCCACATTAGGTGAAGATGATCCTGGGTATCAACCGTGTTGAATCCTAACTCATCCATCATGGATACCGGAAAATGTATAGGGTGATCCCACGCAAGTACGGCCATACCATCATAAACAACTCTACTTATCTCCAACGCCTCTTCCAATGATCGGTACTCCATGTCTAGGTGTTTACTATCGTCATCACCTTTCCAGTGAAAACACATCAGCGTGCATGTACCGGGGCCGACGATGGGCATGGGAGCTTTGTCGGTCGGCATGTACTGCACGAAACCGACCGGCGCTCCGTCGGTGTAATGTATCAGACCTTCCATACCGTCACGGATCATCTCCTCGGTCCACGATACGATCTTCCCGATATCTCCTTTGAAGTCCTTCCCCTTCAATTCCGCTCCCCCCGGACAGCATATGATGTCATTGAGATTCTCGTAGGTCAGCGCTGCGAAAGCATCTTCTACCATACATGTACATCCACAGCCTGTATATTAAAAAATTCCCACGCTTTCAATCAAAAATTTTATATAGACTTGAGGCACACAGATAATATGAACAGGAGACCGAGGACGGCCGACGGGGTTCGACCCTGAGGAAAGTCCCCTCTCCGCGGAAAAGGTGGACCGTCGCAAGGCGGTGAGGTGAGAGCCTCGGCAAGGGCGCAGAAACGACACGTCCTTCAGTGAGCTTTGAAGCGTGCGAAGCCTGCCGCAAGGCAGAGCGAGTTAACCCGCAGAGCTGAGAACTGGAGGGACCGATGAAACGGCGACTCCCCACCGGAGCAAGTCCAAACATGTCGGGATGATCATTCCGGGACCGGCGGGTAGGACGCATAGATGAATGCCGTTTGAAACAGAAAGGGGCTTACTACGGTCACCTGTTCACTGATATCTACTCGACGGACTTCGAAGGAAATCTTTAATACTCCTGCAATCTATTTACAGCCGAGTGAATATCATGGTAGAAGCATATTGTGTAAAATGTAGAGAGAAGGTAGAGATAAAGAATCCGAAAAAAACTGAGCTGAAGAACGGACGCCCTGCAACGAAGGGTACCTGCCCTGAATGTGGAACCAAGGTTTTCAGGATCGGAAAGTGAGAAAAAACGTATAACCCCCTTTTCCTTATCCTTTTTTTATGTACATACTTGGATTGGAAGGAACGGCTCATACCTTAGGGGTGGGCATCCTCGATGAAGATGGGGCTGTGTTGGCCAATCTGCTTAACACATATTCCCCGGAGGAGGGTATCCATCCTAGAGAGGCGGCTAATCACCACGCAAGAAAGATGCTTCCAGCTCTGGAAGAGGCCATGCAGACTGCGGATATCCAACCCTCGGATATCGGCCTCGTTTCTTTTTCACAGGGGCCGGGGTTAGGACCTTGTCTTCGTACCGTTGCTACAGCTGCTAGAGCTCTATCATCATCTCTAGATGTTCCCTTGGTAGGTGTGAACCACTGCATAGCTCATATCGAGATCGGAAGACTGACGACACCCTGCGATGATCCTGTGCTGCTATATGCATCCGGTGGTAACACCCAGGTCATCGCATTCACAAGGGGAAGGTACAGGGTGTTCGGTGAAACGTTGGACATCGGTATAGGTAATATGCTAGATAAATTCGGAAGGGAGAACGGGATGCCTTTTCCTGCTGGGCCCGTGATCGAAAAGAAGGCAAAAGATGGAGATAGTTTGATCTCGTTACCCTACAGCGTCAAAGGAATGGATGTTTCTTTCTCAGGTATACTGACCGCCGCTTTGAAATCCGACGCTGAACTGAACGATCTCTGTTTTTCTATGCAAGAGGTCTGTTTCGCTATGTTGACTGAAGTGACGGAGCGGGCCTTGGCCCATACGAGGAAAGAAGAAGTGCTGCTGGGTGGCGGGGTCGCAAGGAACGAACGACTCAGGAACATGGTGGAAACCATGGCCGAGGAGCGTGGAGCCGCAGCCTATGCACCTCCGGGTCCATTGTGCGTGGATAACGGTGCCATGATCGGGTGGACAGGTTACCTGATGTATCGGGCTGGACTGACAACACCGATAGAAAAGAGTGCAGTGATGCAAAATTATCGTACGGATGATGTTGATGTGATTTGGAGATAGTAGAAACGTTTTTATGAGCAGAGCACATCATGCATAAAGGTGGACCCATGGTTGAAAAACCCACTGAAGGTATATGTGGAGCGTGCGACTCCGAGGAACTGGAATTCTTCGACGACGGTTCCGGTAAATGTATAAGCTGTGACCGTGTTTTTAGATGGGATAGTGAAGATACAAAAGATGATGAAGAGATCCTTTCTAAACGAGTCGGGAGGAAAAATGGTTTTAACCCAGCCCGGCGACCTGCAGCCGCAAGATCTAAAAAGGAAAAGTACACCAGCTTCATAAAAATATTGATCGTCGGATTCCTACTATTGATAGCTGGTTATTCGCTTATGTTCTCGATGCACGCCATGGAGGATTTTGTGGAAGAACCCATCGAGTTCGCATCCACTTTGGTGATCCTGTCTTTAATGTTTGTGAACATCGGTATCGTGATTATAGGACTTGGTCTAGTCATGGGTGCTGTGAAAGCAGAGCACATGGATGAGGAGATCCGTGCATGGATGTTGATGGCGATAGCAGTGCTCCTCGGTGTGTTCCTAGGGCTAGGTAACTTCTTGTTGATAGTCAACCTGCTGTGAACCTTATTCTTTTTCCATCATCTATTTATATCTCTATAGCACTCCCTCACCGGAGGCTAGCACTATGAGCGAAGAAAAAAAGGTTACCAAGGAAGAACTCATTAAAAAGGCAAAACGCCCGGCCAAACTGGCCATGAAATGGCATCCGTTTTACAAAGGGAAGATAGAGGTGTCACCAAAAGTCCAGATAAGCAGTTTTGACGATTTCGGTGTGTGGTATACCCCAGGTGTTGCAAAACCCTGCCAGGACATCCACGCCAATCCACAAACAGTTTATGAACACACTAACAAATGGAACAACGTCGCCGTGGTGAGCGACGGTAGTCGTGTACTGGGACTCGGAGATATCGGACCTGAGGCTAGTATGCCGGTGATGGAAGGAAAAGGGTTATTGTTCAAATACCTAGGAGGAGTTGATGCATTCCCGATCTGTTTGGATGCACATGATCCCGACGATATAATCCAAGCGGTCAAATGGATCGCCCCCTCGTTCGGTGGGATAAACCTTGAGGATATATCCAAACCAAAATGTTTCTACATACTGGATAGACTCAGAGAAGAGCTGGACATACCCGTCTGGCACGACGACCAGCAGGGTACCGCCGCCATAACGCTTGCGGCGATAATCAACGGTCTTAAAGTAGTCGGTAAAGAACTAGATAAAGTCCAGATAGGATTGATAGGCGCTGGTGCAGCCAACCTGTGTCTAGCTCGAACTTTATTGAAAGCCGGTGTACCCGAGGAAAATCTTACGTTATGCGACTCCACAGGACTGCTGCACGCAGATAGAAAGGATCTAGATAAAGAGAAAACTCCGGTAAAATGGGAGTTCGCTCAAAAGACCAACAAAGAAAAGGTGGATGGCGGTCTACCTGAATTGATCGCGGGTAAAGACGTGGTAGTTGCCGCATCAAAACCAGGACCGGATACGATCAAATCGGAATGGTTGAAGGGGATGAAGGATGATGGGATCTTGTTCACTGAAGCCAATCCGATACCTGAGATATGGCCATGGGAAGCTAAGGAAGCTGGCGTTCGTATAGTCGGCACCGGCCGGTCCGATTTCCCGAACCAGGTGAACAACTCCATAGGATTCCCAGGGATATTCAGAGGGACTTTGGACGTTAGAGCGAAGACCATCACCGACGAGATGCATATAGAGGCTGCTTACGCAATAGCAGAGGTCGCTGAAGAACAGGGGATACATGAAGATTATCTGGTACCGACCATGGACAATACAGAAGTTTACATACGTCAGGCTGTACGAGTGGGACTAAAAGCCATCGAACAAGGTATCGCTAGAGTAGAACTCAGTGAGGAAGAACTCAGAGAACGTGCTGAAAAAGTGATCCTTAGGAGCAGGAAGCACACCGAGAAACTGATGGAGACCGGTTTGATCGAACCTGCACCTGAAGTAGAATAAAACCCCCCTTCTTTTTTCCTTTTTTTCAAAAAAAATATATCCCTGTAACACATAGTGTTCTCCGTGAAGATATTAGCCGTGGCAACTGACAATTTCGAATTCTACTACGACATAGTCAAGGAATTGAAGCAGAGAGATATCCCCTTTGTCAGCCTCTCTCCTCGAGATTCCATACCGAACACCGTGGAGGTGGTGGTCACTTCAAAGACGGAAGCCCCCATCATAGACCACAGCAGAGTTATAGCAGTGGGAAAGGATGTCCGTATGGGTATACGGAAGGCTTTGAACGCTCTATCCGGCAAATCCTCATACCAGCGTTTGATAGTGGGAATCGATCCCGGTACTAGACCAGGGGTCGCCTTACTGGGTGATGGAAAACTGTTGGAAACCGCCTATGCTGAGTCACCGGAGGATGTCAGGACGATAGTTGAACGTTACATGGATGGCTACGATTTTCAACGTATGGTGGTACGGATAGGACACGGAGATAAAACTAACAGGAACCGAACCCTTAATTCCCTCACTGGTCTAGCGGTGGGTACGGAGATCGTGAATGAGGAATACACTACCATACAGAGTGATTCACCAGATCTTGAAGCCGCTAGAAAGATAGCTCTATCCAAGGGTGAGGCAGCCTATGGACCGCATTACGTGGAAGCTACAGAGGGGGAACAGAGGGAGATGCAGAGACGGAGCAGATTACAGAGCGCTGGTGACATCACCATCTCCAAAGAATTGGCTAAAAAGGTAGTGGAGGGGGAGTTAAAACTGAGTGAAGCTATAAAAAGGCAAAAAGAAGGAAAGAAGGAGGACTAGTATATCCTTTTTAACGACCCCAGCGCTGGTTCGTAAACGTGTCCCAATGATCGTAGGTTCTTTACAGCCTCTTCGAACTCGGATTCGGATATATTTTCCCTATCCATGACCTCGTTCATTATGTCTCCATAATCGATACCGTTCTGGTGCTCATCTTCCATCTCCTGCATCACATCTAATATGAGCTCTTCTAGATCGCTCTCTTCCACTTCTTCTTCCTCGACCGGCTCTTTTTCTACAGGAGTCCTTTCGTACTCGGGTAAAACATACATGAGTGAATCTTCCAGCATCGACCAATATGTATCCATAGATGGCGATGAATAGTGTAATGCTGCCCTCTTGATACCTTCAGCGAGGTCTGCATCATAACCCAGTTTAACCAACTCTTCCACCGATACCTCTTCCATCCTTTGTGCTTCTTCCATGGCCTCCAGCCGTTTTTTCAACGAGCGGGAAGCTTCAAGGATCCAGTAATCACGCAGTTCTTCCGATACTTCCTTTACACACTCACACCTCAGGGACGTGAGTACGGTTTCATCGTCCGGTCGATAAATACTAGCTTTACCAACAACAGCCACGAATGAAGGTGGTTCCAAAGAAGAGATGGTCGTGGCGGCACCGGGCTGGTACTGCCCGGCGGTCACGAAGTAAGTACCCGTTGGGTCTGAAACCCTTGCCCGCCACATGGGATCTTCAGGTGTACCCAAGTTTTCCGTTTCTGTGAGCACGCCTACCATGTAAACTCTGTTCACCATGGCGCCCAGAGGGGTGACCACGTATGAAGGAGTTCTCTCGTTCTCGTTACCACTTATCTCCATGGTCGATTGGTTGAATTCTTTGGCGAACAATCTCCATGCGACCTCTCGCTGTATCATGCTCATACTCTCACCTCATCGAGTAATTTACGGGCTTCTTCTTCCATGTTCACTTTCTTCTCCCGAACCTGGTTGGCGATCAGCATCAGTCCGTAATCGTCGCAGGTCACGTTCCCTTTTACACGGAGTGGTTGAGCGATCAGTTTGTCTTCCAATTCATCCTTGATTATCCCGTGGTCCATCCGATCCCTGGCGAGCTGCATGGCCTCATCCAGGTCGTATCCTAGAACCTCTTCTGTTTCCTCACGGGAGATTATCACAGTTAGGGCACCGGTACCGTCGTCCAGTATGCCTTTGACTCTTAAGTCAGGTTCTCCATCGACCTTACCGTGTATCCTGCAGGCGCTCTTTTGAACAACTCGGTTACAATCGGGACACCTGAATATCAGGCCGCTCCCGTTCTTTATATCGATCATGACGGCGTCCACGATGGCATCCACCGCTCCACCTCTGCGGGCGAGCTGTGATATGGTCATCATGCCGGACTCTTCCAACACATCTTTAGGCGGTAGCTCATCGTCGTCGAAGGTCTTCACTTGAGCGTTATCATCAAAGCTGAACTGAGGGATGCCTCTCCACGAACGTACGTAACCACCTTCGATCTCAACGACTTGATCTTCTTTAAGTTCAAAATCGTGCCATGCGCTGAACTGAACCTTACCGGTTTCATCTGCGAGTATGCCTGAGAAGAGTTCCTTTTCACCATTCTCCGTTTGAACTATCTTCTTTTCCACAGACAGCACTCTTCCGAGAACTATGAGCTGACTCATACCTTCCCGGATGTCGATTATGTTGCAGCGCTGAGGCTCCCTTTTGAATTCAGGTACCTCGTCATCATCCAGCATCTCCATCTTTGCACGTGATCCTACGTTCACCTGTGGTTTATCGTTCCACGTGTTTGCATAGGCATTTATCACATGAACGGTATCTCCTTTGTCCAAAGGTTCTGGAAGAGGTTCCCATATGGTGAACGGTATAGTTCCGGTATCATCACCGAATATACCATAATGGATCTTCTTGGGCTCTCCGTCAACCTCTATATCTTTTTCATTGATAGATAATATCCTAGCTTTCAACTCAAGATTGCGCTCGAGGCCCGTGATATCTTCTATCTTCTTCTCCGTCCGTGTGAAGAGACTTTGAGGATCTCCTCCCAACTTTTTTACTATGGATCTTTTGGCCTCCGCCAGGTTTACCCCGTAGGAACCGATCCACTGCTGGAGTTCTCGTTCGACTTCTTCTTCGCTTACTTTTCCGTTTAGCGCCCGGGTTATGTCTTTTATATGGGGCGCGAGTTCTTCGTTTTTCATACTATCACGCTTTTTTTCGAATGTGTTTTCACCCTAGTACCTTGTGATATTTAACCGTTATCGAGGGGGGTAAGAAAATGAGTAAAAGTGGAAATGGTTTTAGGTCGAGGTCACTCTGGATACTCTTCGATCTTGTCGTAGTTCTCTCTTATATGATTGAGAACTATATTGCGATCCCTCTTCAGATGGGATTCGTACCAAGCTTTGACAACGTCCTTCAAGACAACGTGGAACTCGTCAACGTCCTTGTCCTTCAAGGGGAATTCCGCTTCGCACAGCATGTAGCGAGCGTATATGCGCTTCCACCCGCTGTACTTGTAATACGTTTCTCCTTCACAGTATTCGAAGAACATACCGACTTTGAATACATCTTCCTCAGTATAATAATCTATGAGTAAAGTGTCTCCCGCGCGATTCTCTTCCTGTGTTTTATCCATCAACCTTATGGTTCGAACGTTGGTGAAGTCAAAGTTCTCTTTGAACTTCCAATTTTCAGGGAACTCCTTGATCTTGGCAAATGAGCTGTATTCGGGCTTCATGCTGAAGTGAACGTTTATCTTCTCGAAGCGAATCCAGATCCTCCAGAAATCCTTTATAAATTGTTGATTGAGCTCTGCGAGTTTGGAGTCCCTCTCACCCAAGTCCCTAAAGGTTTCTTCGGTCTTCTTCTCCAACTCTTCATCTAGTTCGTCGAACCAGTCGGCAGCTTCTGTCTTTTCCTTCTTTTTTGAAGCCATGATATCACTTTATATATTTTTAAGACTCCGTTAATCTAAGAGGTAATGAGTATGGGCATATAAAAGTTTTCTTTATGATATCGTCGTTTTCTCCATCTTTTTTGAGTTTTTGAAGATAACCTTTATATCCCAAAAAATCCCTTATACTCATACATGACTGGGGGTAATCAAGAATGAACTGTGAGCTTTGTGGAAAGAAAATTGGTAAGCCAAGTACTGTAGAAATAGAAGGGTCGACCCTTCAAGTCTGTCAGGACTGCTCTAGGCATGGAAAAGAGGTTTTCGATTCCGATAAAGGGGGTGTATCGAAGGATGAAATCATGAAAAGGATCCAAAGGAAAAAAGAAGCCTACAGCAGTACAAGGAACCAGGGAGGAAAAAAGGAACTTGCTCTGGATTACAGCGATAGGATAAAAGAAGCAAGGATCGGCATGTCTCTGAATCAAGAAGACCTGGCAAAGGAAGTGCACGAGAAGAAATCCGTCGTCGCCAAGCTAGAGAAGGGAGATCTACGTCCCAGCGACGATCTGATAAAAAAGCTTGAAAGCACCCTACACATAGAACTGATGGAGGAATATCAAAAACCAAAGACAACTTCAGTGAAAAGCGGTAAGGGACTGACCATAGGAGATCTGATAAAAGAAGCCCAGTGATATTAGGATTGGCACAGCTTATCTGCACGCTTCTTCAATTCAACCAAGGATACATCATAGTATAGCTCCTTCCTCACATTTACCAATCCCTTGGATTGCAGTGCGCTTAGATTGTTCTTTGCGATCTGATTCGATACCTCAAACTTGTGTGCTAAGTCAGAAACGGTGACCTCACCACACTCGAAGATGAACTCGAACATACTCTTGGAGAGTGGAGGAAGCTCGATATTGGCTATCACGGTATCGAACATCATGTACTCGATGGGTTTGCGATCTATGCAGTAATGAAATGGTACTTTATGAAGTGAGTGGGGGCGCTGAACGTCCTTTAACGTATCTATCACATAGGTGTATCTGTCGGTAGGAGTGTAGGCACATAACCGTATCTCCAAGGGTAATACCCCCTTGCGTGCGTCGGTCCAGATACCTCTGAATTTTTTTAATTGAGGTTCATACATACGCGGAATATCCTGGGCGTGGTGATACTGAGATTTGGTCTTGATCGAGATGGGTACAAAAAAATCAGAGATGTAAGCCCTTATCATCACCTTATCGTCCTTCACACGGTTGGCCGCGGCCCATCGGTTGAGCGAATCAGGGTCGAAGTCGAACGTTCGTGCCAAACCTCTACCAGCTTTCTCCATTACCTCCCGGGTGGGCTTGGAGAAGTTCCAATCGCCGTCAAGGACCGGCTTGAGAAACTTGATCTTGATCTTATTAAGGTATTCCTCGTGATAAAGGGCATCGAGGAGGGACGTGTACTCCTTTCCATTTATGAAGTATTCCAAACTGGTTAGTCTGTTTCTATGATTCTCATTACGGGCGTAGATGACCTTCCTGAGCTGCTTCTGTGCATAATCGTCGTATTCATCTTGGGAGTTTAACTCGAATAATCTCTCACACCGTTTTATGATGCCGTCCATGTCCATTATCCGTATGAAGTTCACTATCAAATATTTTTCTACTAAAGGAAACGTTTATTACACCCCATCCCCGCTCCACCGAACATGAAGAAGAACCTTCTGCTCGGAGTAGGAAATGACATACGTGGAGACGATGCCATAGGAGAGGAGATCGCAAGGGAGTTCCAGCGAGAAGGATGGGATGTGGAAGACTGTGGTACCATGCCGGAAAACTTCATCCCACACATCGAGGAGGGGGTCTATGACCAGGTCGTAATAGTCGACGCCGCAGATATGGGTTTGGAACCCGGTGAGATAAGACGGGTGCCCAGGGATAATCTGGGCGTATTCACCATGAGTACACACGCGTTACCACTATCACTGGTGATGGATTTTCTAGCAAAAAAAGTGGGAAGCGTGACTTTGATAGGGATACAGCCTAAAGACATGTCCCTAAAGGAAGGCATGACTCCAGAACTAGAGGAAGCTAAGGAACACCTTCTAGAGCTTCTGATGACCGATGAATGGAGAGATATACCGTGCCTGTAAGATCAGGGATTTAGTATCATATCGTCTGAGTACTTATCCAGTCCAGCTATCAAAAATTCTTCCGTCATCTCGAAACAGTCTTTTGGACAGATGTTTGCACACTGTGCACAGAATGTACACCGGGATACGTAGTGCTTCACCTTTCTTTCTTCAGACTTGAACACTAGGGCCTCGGCGGGACATACTTTCAAACAAAGCTGACAGCCGATGCATGCGTCCACATCATAGGATAGTTTCCCTCTGAAATCAGGAGGAAGCTCCACAGGAGGATTGATCGTAAGATCGCCGCTCTCGATCAAAGAAGCAGCGGCGTGCATGTTGTTCGGCGTATATTTGACCGGAAAAGGATTCGTTGCCTTTTTGGTCAAAAGCTGTTTGATTAGTGTGTATATGGTGGATGTTGGCATTTTTTATCACCTCATATTGCACCTTCTAATACTACAAGCACGGTTCCCAGTAACCCGAGTAAAGTCATGGGTACCCAATAGAAATAACTTGCCTTATCGATCTGGAATCTTGCCACCGCCACTCTGACTACAGAAACTCCCACGAAGATTATTATCAGCAGTTTTAACAGGAAGAACAGTACATCTGCTACCACGTTCAGTACTACATAACCTGCGAACTCAGGTCCACCGAAGGAGTACCACTGAGATAGGTTATGCGGGAACAAGAGTGCGATCAACAGCGTCCCCACGACCACCATCTTGACGGCTTCGGAAAGGTAGAATACACCTAGATTTCTGCCGGAATATTCAACAAAAAGTCCACCTCCCAATTCGGTTTCCGCTTCAGCCTGATCGAAAGGAACTTTGGATAGTTCACCGGGTAGTACCGCGAACAAACCTATGACTATCAAAAACAGTCCGAAGGCGCCCATGGCTCCTACCTGCCCCCATATAGGGGTGGAAGATATAGTTGCCAAAGAAAAACTCTCGTACTTCCAGGCGATGGTAACCGCTGCGATGGCCAGTGGGAACTCATAGCTCATCATCAAAACGAGTTCACGCTGAGCGCCGACCGTAGCATAGGGTGAGCCGGAGGCCAATCCTCCTACCGCCATGGCCACAGCGGGGATAGCTAGAAGATAGAGTAACAGTATGAGATCTCCATAACCTTCCATAACTGGCTCGAAGGGGCCTAGAGGTAAATATACCAGAGCCACAAGCGGAGCTAGTAAAGCAAAAAACGGAGCGGCGTTGAATATCCACGGAACAGCATGGTCCGGTACGATATTCTCCTTCATGAACAGTTTCTTAACATCCCTGAACGGCTGTCGTATGGGAGGACCTATCCGAGCTTGCATCATGGCGGTTATCTTACGATCGAAACCTTTGTAGAGCAGCCCCAGAAATATCCCTATGAAGGGAAGTACAAGAACGAAAAGTATCCTTACCATCCAATCTTCGTAGCTCATAACGACCCCTCCAGTATCTTCTTCGTCTTTTCAACACTGAGTACATGCAGCTCTTCATGAGTATAGCTATATCTCTCACCTGAGTTTATCTCTACTATCTCAGCACGATCCATACAGCCTATACACGGATCGATGCAAGCAGCGATGATGGGTATATCCGCTATCTGTTCACCCATGAACATGGGTGCATAGGTGGTAAGATTGTTGTACGTAGAAGCTCTGATCTTCCAACAGTCCAGTTCTTCCTGCCCCTCTTTTAAACGGGCATAATGGAAAGCTTCTCCTCGGGGTGCCTCGATCCGCCCAATGCCTTCACCGTCGGCCTTTTTCAATTTGTTCAAAAGCACGGCTTTCTTGGGCTCACTATCTATGTCCCCTTCCGGCATCTGGTCAACACACTGTCGGATCAGGTCTATGGACTGAACAAGTTCCTTCAGCCTTACCAGTGTTTTTGAGAACACATCGCCTGTATTCTCATAACCATACCTAGAGGGGATAACATAATCAAGGTCCAGATCGCCGTAAGCCGCGTAGGGCTGGTCGATCCTAACGTCCTTCTTTACACCAGAAGCCCTTACCGTGGGACCGACTCCACAAAGGCGTAGTGCCTCTTCCTCGGTGAGTATGCCGATATCTTTTGTTCTCAACCTTATGCTCGGATCGCCCAGGAATATCTCCTCGAGTTTTTTATAAAGCGATTCATAATAATCAAGAGTTTCGTTTACTTTGGGATACATCTTTTCGGTGATGTCACGCCTGACGCCACCGATGGTCCACATAGAGTAGTTGACTCTATTTCCGGCGATATACTCGAGCAGATCCATCACCTTTTCTCTCACCTTCCATGTGAAATGCAGGTGTGTGTCGAACCCGATCTCATGGGCGGCAACACCGGCCCACAGAACGTGAGAATGGATCCTTTCCAGCTCGGCCATTATAGTTCGGATGTACCTCGCCCTGTTGGTCGGTTCTATCCCCGCCGCATGCTCGACCGCCGTGGTGAACATGTGTTGATGGACTATCGAGCATATCCCGCATATCCTTTCGGACAAAGGTATGACTTTCAGAGGATTACGGTGCATGCCCATGAATTCTATACCTCTGTGATTCATCCCGGGATGGGCTTCTGCATCCACGATCGTTTCTCCGTCCAATCTGAAGTTGATCATGAACGGTTCTTTCAGCGCTGGATGTATCGGGCCGATTGGTACCTGATAGGTTGTATCCTTATCACTCATCTTTTCCACCCCCTTCACGAGGGGTATCTTCGGTCGGCGGGTTCGCCGCTTCTTCTTTATCGTGAACGTACCTGGACATGTTCTCCATGCCGGTTTCGTCCCATCTCCAAGGGTAACGATCTTCAGGGAAGCCTTCATCCAGCCACAGTCTTCTAGAATCGGGTATGTTCTCAACTTTGATACCTAAGAATTCCTGCTTTTCACGCTCTGTTGTGATGGCCCCGGGTACTAGATCGGTGATAGTTGGAATGGTTAGGTCGTCTTTGGGAAGATGGACTTTGATGTTGACACTAACTTCATCTCCCGGGTATCCATAGTTGACAGCAAAATGATAGATCAACTCCACTACGTCACCTAGGTCAGAACCCGAAGTAACCGACAGGTGAGGGATCTGTATATCCGATATCAACTCGATACTTTTACGGAACGATCCCCGAGATACCGTGAACCATATCAACTTGACTGGTCTATTATTTAATCCTTTTTTGATCTCTTCTTTCCTGAGATCGCTGATGCTATCCCCGAGTCCTTCCTTGAAGTAAGATTCAAGTTCATCAAGACTCATGGGTAAATCTATAGTATTCATTTATCATCACCTCTTAGTTTTTCGAGGTACAACCATGCTTCCTTCACACCGTTTATCACATTCTCAGGTCGTACGGGGCATCCGGTCACATAAAGCACGTGAGCGTCGTCGGGTAGGAGTGTGTCGATGGGTCCGTCGATGGCATAGCTATCGTAGAAAACACCGGTAGTACTTCCGCAGTTACCGATAACCATCACAACCTTTGGATCAGGGGTCTGTTCGTACACCCTCATCACCCGATCCTTCATCTTCCGGGTCACAGGACCTGTGAATAAAAGGACGTCTGCATGACGGGGGGAGCCTACAAGCTTGATACCGAACCTCTCTACATCGTAACGTGGAGTTAATGCCGCAACGATCTCGATGTCGCATGCGTTACACGAGCCACTGTTCACGTGGAAGACCCATAGCGCTTTGTCGAAGGTTTTTGTGAGTTTCATCTTTTAACACCTCTTAGATCAAAATATAAACGTATATCAGTACCAACGCCATCGTTATGACCATCCAGTACACATAATCGTTCAGTATCCCTGTATGACCTTTCACCAGAGGATCAAGATACTTTCTTAAAGCGTGGGTGAATCCCCAGAAAACGTTGTCACCACCTACGTGTATCAACCTTACATCTTTAGGGGGTGCATTACCGGAGATGAAGGGTTCACCTTTATGTTTTGTGCGCTTGTAAGCCGGGTTACCCAGACTGTAGAACATGTAGGCGACCAATGCAGTCAAAACCAGCACAAGGATGAATGCTATCGGACTCCACATGTCCTTTAAGATTATATCTATCAAGCTGTCACCCCCAGGGCCTCAACTGCAGGGACGACTATCTCGGCCACCACGTAATTGGGGAACAGACTGAATACTACAACGACAGCAGTCAATATACCCATGGCCAACAGCATCGTTGTTGGGACCTCTCCCTTGGACAATCCTAGATCAGGTCCAAGGAAGGCGTTGTAGAACACTTTTCCGATCAGTGCGAAGGTGATTATGCTGACCACTAGAGCGATTATCGCTAGTATCGGGTGATATAGGTATATGGATTTGTAAATCAGCAGTTTTGAGCTGAATCCGGAGAGAGGTGGTATGCCGGCTATCGACAGACCGCCGATCAAGAAGAACATCGTCGTGTAAGGCATCCTGTGTGCCAAACCACCCAATTTGTTTAGATTTCTCGTACCGGTAGAATATACTATCGCTGCGGCGGACAGGAAGAGTAGGGCTTTGTAAACACCGTCATTTATCATGTGGAAGAAGCCCCCTTCCAATGCCAACGCACCGAAGGTTGCATAATCCCCATTTTCAAGTGTACTGAATCCCACACCCACCGCCAGAAGCATGTAACCTATCTGAGATACGGAAAGGTAGGCGATCAAACGTTTCACGTCGCTCTGTTTTAGAGCCATGGACACGCCAACGAACATGGATAGTAATCCTAATATGATCAGTAATCCGCCCAGGGCCGCTGTGCTGACAGAATATCTGAAAACTACGAACAATATCCTGAACAGAACGAAAAGCGAACCCAAGGAAGTGATAGCGATGAACGGTGTTACCGCACCAGGTGATTCCGTATAAACGTCCGGGGCCCACATATGCATGGGTACGGAACTGGCCTTCATGCCCAAAACCACCAGGATTATGGAGAGTGCAACTCTATCAACGACGCCACCGTTGACACTTTCGGCGATAGCGAAGTAGTTGAGGATACCGTACTCACCGTAAAGAAGTCCTATGGATAGTAGTAAGAAAAGACCGCCTATGACGCTGATAAACATGTATTTGAGCGCGGCTTCCACGCTCTTTCCCTTATAGTTGATGAAGGCGACCAGACCGCATGAAGCTATAGATGTGACTTCGAACCAAACGAACAGGTTGAAAAGATCAGCGGTCAGGATCATACCATTGACTCCGGCAAGGGTCAGAAGGAACAGTGTGTAGAATTTTTCCATGCCCGTCTGTCCCTCCATGAATGCGAAGGAATAGATACCGGCACCCAGGGCGGTTATCGCGACGGTTATAGTGGCCAAAGCCGCAAAACCATCGGCAACGAACATTATCCTAAAGAAAGAGAACCGGGTTATTTCTCCAGTCTCTTCAGCACCGAACACGTAAGCCCAGCCTTCGGCTGTGAACACCTCATAGGACATCACCGCGACGAAAAGAACGGTCAACAGCAGTCCGATCATGAATACAGCATCCCTTAGCTCTTTGGATATCCTATCGGCCAACGGAGTGAGGAAGGCGAACAATAGAGGTATCCCAAGTATGAAGGCGGGTGATGCGTTAACTAGGTCCAGGCTCATTCTTTGCACCTCCTTGTTTCATGTGAATCCGTTGTACCATAGTGTTTTTTCAGCATGATCACGAAGGACAGCATCAACGCTGTTGTTGCGACGCCGATGACGATACTGGTCAGTGTCAATGCATGTGGTGTTGGAAGTACCATATCTACGTCGGGAGCACTGGTCCAGATCGGGGCCACATAACCTTCACGATAGGCCAATGAAACTAAGAACAAGTTGACCCCGTTCTGGATGATGGCAACACCCATTATCATCTTGATAAGATTTCTTTTAAAGAGGACCGTGTAAAGACCCATGATTATCAGCACCGCCACCATGACGAAGGGTAGTGCATAGAACAAGGAATTCATGCTTCCACCTCCATTGAATCACTGCTCTTGGCCATCATCCAAAGTATGAGGCTCAGTGCAGCTGTGACCTCCAAACCGACCATTATGTTCATCAAGGGAACCGTACCGCCGGTGTTTATGTATCCGGGGTTTATCCCCTCGGCAACTCTACCGCCGAAAAGACCACCGGTACCAGCACCGAAGTTATAGAACAGAGTGGCTCCTAAAAGGATACCGAGTATAGCAAGGAATATGAACAGTGTCAAACCGATGGATTCTACCGAGGAGAAGTCCTTTTTGTAATCTCGGAATGAACCGTAGGCGATGATCAAAAGTGCTGTAGAAGATGCAACCACCGCTCCACCCTGGAATCCTCCTCCAGGTGTGAGATGGCCGTGGATTATCAGGTAGATACCGAAGACGATGATAGGGACCACCATGACATCTGTAACGGTCCTGACCACACGAGACATCTTCCAGTTCATTTCTTCACCTCCAATTTCTTGATCTGATATTTACGTAAAACCGTTAAAACACCGGATACCGCGGAGAACAGTACTGTCGCCTCGCCCAATGTATCGAGTCCCCTGTAATCGAAGAGTATAGCGGTGACTACGTTGTTCACCTGGTTGTGAGGCTGACTGTCTTCGAGGAAATAGTCGTCCATGTCCGTGTTAACAGGTTCTCCAAATCCACCGTCTTCACCCCTCATCTCGACAACCGCCAATATCATGAAGGCGAATATCACCAGTAGGGCGATCAATGCGAATATCTTCCTCATTTGTATCCCTCCTCTCGCTGGCTTGCCCTGATGGCAAATATGAATATGGCTGTGGTAAGAGCTGCCCCGACTGCGGCCTCGGCTATGGCCACGTCAGGTGCACGCAGTAGATAGAACTGTAAAGACAGTATCAAACTGGATGCACCCAAGGCTATGGCGGCGGATATCAGATCCTTGAACCATATTACCGCTGCCGCTGTGATCACGAGACCGAAAAGCACCAATAACTGAAGTATGAAGTATATCATCTATTTCGCCTCCTTATCTTCTAAATCGTCAACCACCGCAAACTTGGGTTTGATACCTATGCGGTGGGCGGCTCTAGCTATCGCATGTGCGCCTGTTGGATTGGTGACCAGTATCGCTACGAGTGCGGCGATGGTATGCAGAGCCATGTTCAGATACTGGTCCTGAGTGGGGTTCCAGTAGTATCGGTATCCGCTGTAAACGATAACAGCGAAGGTCATGAATATGGTTCCGAACGTCGTACATTTAGTGGCCGCATGCAATCTTGTGTACACATCTGGGAACCTGTGTAGTCCGATGACTCCCAGACCGTTGAAAACCACTGCTATGATCAGGAATATGTAGAGTATGGTTAATGTGATCATCTATTCATCGCCTCCTTCAAGGTACTTTGCGATATAAAGGGTGGTAACGAATGAAAGTATGGCATATACGATGGCTATGTCGATGAAAAGTGTCTCCCACGTTGCAGCACCTAATCCGATCATACTGCCTATAACGAGCGTGTTTATCGTGTCCAAAGCAACGGTTCTATCGGCTGCGGTGGGTCCAAGGAACAACCTAAGGATCGAAACGATTATGTAAACGACAAAGACCCCTACGATGAGATAAAATTCAAACGATAGGTTCATTCTGCAAACCTCCTTATCCATGGTACAAAGCGTCCGGATATGCTCTCTGTGGGATCGTCTCCAACCTTTATCCAGTGTATGTAAAGCTCGCTTTTCTCCTCGTCCACGTCCACCGTGAGGGTACCCGGGGTGAGGGTTATGGAGTTCGCTAAAAAGGTCACACCAAGATCTGTTTTCAGATCCGGATCTATCTTAACTATACCCGGTTCGATCTTTCCTGTTATGACCCTATACGCCACATCAAGATTGGCCTTTACCATCTCTATGAAAAGTGGGACCATATAAACCAACATGATGATCCAACGGACAGGGTTTAGCATCCTGTAATTGTCAGACCTACACAGTATATTACTGGCGACCGCACCCACTATGAGTGCGATAGAGATGCCAAATATCAATTCCTCGATGCTCCATAGGATAGAGCCTTCGATCATGGACTGCCCCGCCGCGAGGGTCATGAACAGGTACACGAACAGGGCAAACAGGAAGGTCGATATGAACGCCTTGAATTTTTTCATGGTTTTTCCTCCATAAGTAAATGCACATCCGCTTTTTTCTCGGGGAGGACAGCTAGGTTACAAGAGATGGCTCTCCCATGTTCAATCACGGATGATCTCATACAGTTCCTGCGAATATTCAAAAATATATAAGACTTTCGTAATGTCGGAGATGATCATTCGAGATACAATCAAAAAGGTTTTAGTTTAGTAGTTTTTCCACTCATTCGAGTTTGTGATAACCATGACGGAAAAAATCCTAGTCACCGGCCCATTCGGTCAGATAGGCTCTGAACTGGTGCCGGAACTGCAGAAAAGATACGGTAAAGAGAACGTGGTAGCCCTAGGTCATCGGCACATCCCAGAAGATTACGAGGGAGTGCTGGAGAAGGGGGATGTCAGGAACAAAGAAGAGATGGAAGAGGTGATCAAAAAGCATGAGATAACGCAGGTTTACCACTTAGCTTCACTGCTTTCAGCCGTGGGTGAAAAGAGACCTCATCTTGCTTGGGACGTGAACGTCAACGGTTTAAAGACATTTCTAGATCTCGGTGTAGAACACGATCTGAAGATGTTCTGGGCCAGTTCCATAGCCGTCTTCGGACCTACTTCACCGCTGCAGGACACACCACAGCACACAATTCTCGAACCCGTTACCATATACGGCGTTACCAAAGTGACTGGGGAACTGATGTGCCAGTACTATCATAAAAAGTACGGCTTAGATGTCAGAAGTTTGAGGTATCCCGGTCTGATAAGTTATAAGGAAGAACCCGGCGGAGGTACCACCGATTACGCCGTGGAGATATTCTATAAAGCCATAGAGGAGGGCGAATACACCTGCTTCGTCAAAGCGGACACAAAACTCCCCATGATGTTCATGGAAGACGCCATCCGAGGTACTTTGATGGTGATGGACGCTCCCGAGGAAGATATAACCGTTTGGACCAGCTACAATCATACAGCTTTGAGTTTTACCGTAGAGGAATTGGAAGCGGAGATAAAAAAGCACATACCGGATTTCAAAGTCATCTACGAGCCTGACGAGAGGCAGGAGACTGCCGATTCATGGCCGGACTCCATCGACGACTCGAAAGCTAGAGAGGACTGGGGTTGGGACCACAGATACGATCTCAAGAAGATGACGGAAGTCATGCTGGAGAACCTGAGAAAGAAATTGTCTGAATAGGGTTTTGAACCGATCAAGTACCTTGAAGAAGCTTTCTTAGTTCTTTCTTGTTACTTTCATCGGCAACCGGACATACGTTGGGATCAATATCCTCTAAGACTAGAGCTCTTGCAGTTTCCCGGCACGACTTATAATCACATGCTCCACAGCTGTGTCCGGGTAATGCCAGTTCGATCCTCTCAACGAGTAATCCTTCTTTACTCGAGTTTTTGATTATGTTCTCCTTACTGACTATCTTACCCGTTATAACACCGATCATGATGATGGCGGGCACTGTGAATATATATCTGACGATCATGAAAGACACGCCCATGAACTGTGCTTCTACGATCAACATGGGCATCTTGACTACAGCCCAGGCGCTGAGTATTATCACTATGTTAGATACAGCGGAACCTTTCTTTAGCAATGTGTAACATACCGGGAACGCCGCGTATATGGGACCGGCTGAAAAGGAGCCGATGAGCACCGATGCGAACCTACCCTTGAGACCCGAACCTTTACCGAATATGCCCATGATTGTATCTCTCGAAACCCATACCTCGACCAAACCCATGACTACGAAGACCGCGGGCAGTATCTGTAACATCTCGATGAAGTAAGATGATGTCATCTTCAGACTATCCAGCCCTAGATAGGGTGAATATACAAAAACCACTATGTAGGCGAATATCGTAAATGTGGCTATCTTATTCTTCTTTAAGGATCCGAGCAACTTACCTAGATTCATAGTATCAACCCCATCCCGATAGAGATAGCTATAGCTGCCAAGAAACTGAGTACGTTCCTCACCAAAGTAAATCTCTTACCGAAGTATTCTATCTCGATGGGGGCGGTGATGAACCCCACCATGGTCAGAGTGGTTATGAAAGCGGCCATAGAAACGAGATGTGCTCCCTGGTCGACGAGGGAAGAAGCAAGGGGGAAGGCCACGAAGGCCGGGATCAATGTGACAGTGCCGAAGGCTGCGGAGATCAGTGTGGCGATGTGTACTGAAGTATCTCCAAGGATGATCCTAATTGTATCTGGCGGTACCAAAGTCAAAAACAGTCCAATCAATGCCAATATAGAGACTATCTCTACCACTATCCCTTTCCCCATGTTAGTGGCCACTTTCAGGCCCTTCTTCGTCTTTTTACCATCCTTCTTGAACGACCATACGAGGAGTATCACGGCCAGAGATATCAAAGCTATCGTTGTTATATCCATTTTAACACCTAATTACGTTGCGTAATACTACGTTGTGTAGTATAAATACCTTTTCCATAAAGGACAAATAACACGGCATTCATGATGAAGTGATGCAGAAAAGGATCCCCAGCGAACTGATAAGCTATCTGATAATGAAGACCATGGATGAAAAGGGTGAAACCTACGGTTATGAGCTCATCAACACATTGAAGGATATCTCAAACGAGCACTGGGACCCCAGCTACGGCACAGTCTATGGCGCTTTGAATCGTATGGAAAAGAAAGACTTTATCCAAAGGGCGGATGTGGAAGAGGAAGATAGAAAGTACTATCGCTTGACCTCTAAGGGGAAGGAGGAACTGGAGAAAAGGGAAAGTGGGATGAAGGAGATCGGAGAGATGGCCCAGGAGAACGTTCTGGGATTCCTCTGCGTTTACAGGGAGATCTACGGTGAAGATAAATTCCAAGAGCTCATGGATAGGATGAGAAAAGAATTCTAACTCACGATCACATAGAGTAAAAGCTTATATACTTATGAGTATATTACTTACGAGTATGACCTTACAGTTCATAGATAGAAAGGAAGAACTGAGCTCTCTCGAAAAGAAACATGCATCGAAGAATTTTGAATTTGTTCTGATATATGGTAGAAGAAGGGTGGGTAAGACGGAATTGATAAAGAAGTTCATAGAAGATAAAACATCCATATACTGCCTTGCATCCCTGGAAGACAAAGAGAGACAACTTGAGAGCATTACGGAAAACATGTACAAGCACTTTGGAGGGTTCAAGCCGGAGATACGACAGTGGACAGATCTGTTCGAATACTTTTCCAGTAAAGCGAAGGAAAAAACAGTACTAGTCATAGACGAGTTCCCCTATCTAATAGAGGAAAATAGATCCATACCGTCCTATTTTCAAAAATTTGTGGATGAATATCTTAAAGATAGGGACGTGATGCTCATACTGTGTGGTTCATCCATCAGTATGATGGAGGACCTGATGTCATACAAGAACCCTTTATACGGAAGAAGAACCGGGCAGATAGATCTTAAACCCTTTCCTTTCAAAGAAGCGAAGAGGATGATCCCGGAAACGACCTTTGAAGGCTCTATAAGGTACTACTCAGTATTCGGTAGTATTCCATTTTACCTGAAGAAACTCGACGGACCTACGCTGAAAGATGACATAAAGGAAAATGTCTGCAGAGACACCGAGATATTGTACGAGGAACCTCAGATACTTCTGAGGCAGGAATTCAGGACGCCGAACAGATACTTTTCGATCATGGAGTCCATGGCATCGGGTAGGACCACACCGAAAGCCATCTCTGATGATACCAAGATCCCACTCCAGAGCATACCGAAATATCTTGGGGAGCTGCGGCGTATCAGGCTCATAAAGCATGAGATCCCGGTCACGGCTAGAGGAAAACGTTCTCGGAGGGGGCTGTACAAGATAGCCGACAATTACTTCGATTTTTGGTTCCGTTTCATAGGCCCACACCTTTCAGATATTGAGGGGGGATATGAAGGGTTCGTAGAAGACTATGTGATGGCAGATATGGATAGGTACGTGGGTAAGAAATTCGAAGACGTTTGCGTTGAATATTTAAAAGAGATAGTTCGGTATGATGATCAGTTCAGATTCACAAAGATCGGAAGATGGTGGTACGGAGAAGATGAGATCGATATAGTGGCATTGAACGAGAGGGAGAGTCTGATATATCTGGGAGAATGCAAGTGGAGTCATCAAAGGGTCGGTACCGATATATTTGAGAGGTTAAAAGACAAGGCAGGAAAAGTAAGGTGGAGGGTCGGT
>PUPH01000090.1 GCA_003553085.1 Thermoplasmata archaeon | reverse complement strand
GAGGATACGGCGGTTGAATATATATCTGAAAAGTGTGATTGTTCCATATTGAGTGAAGAGGTCGGTATGATCCAAGGCGACGGTGAAGGTACCGTGGTGATGGACCCCATCGACGGGACCAGCAACGCGGTGCTCGGGATCCCCTTTTATTCCATATCCCTGGCATACACCCCCACCGACTTGAGCGGTGTGGAGGTAGGTTACGTTCGAAACCTGGCCCTTGGGACGGAATATTACGCTATCCGTGGAGGTCCTGGAAGGGAATCAGAGATCCGCAAAGAACTCAACTTCTCGGTTTATTTAGGAAAGGAGGCGCATCCGGATAACTACAGAGTAGCTTCATTAGCCAGAAGGACTCGCTCCCTTGGCTCAGCGGCTCTGGAGATGTCCATGGTTGCATACGGCGCTCTTGATCTTTACTACATGCGTACCATAGAAATGCGCCGCAGCCTTAGGATAACCGACATAGCCGCCGCCGCTTTGATACTGCGGGAAGCAGGTGGAGAGGTGTACGATAAGGATCATGAGCCACTGAACATGCCGCTGGATCCCAAAGTACGTAGTGACGTGATCGCAGTGAGATACCCAGAGATATTAGAGGTGATAAGATCGGAATAAAGATGGGAGTATATGGGTCGGAATTAACGAAAGATGCGATAGAGGTACTACGGACCATTGATGAGCATCCCCTGGTTGAGGAAGTGATGTATCACAAGAACATAGCAAACAAGTTAGAAAAAGATGGATCTTCTATGGACGAGATAACCTCGGCAGGAGTCGATTTCATCATGGTCGTCGGCGGTGACGGTACCATTTTACGCCTTCTACAGAATGTCGATGAAAGGATATTGGGAGTCAACATCGGCAGAGTAGGTTTCCTGACCTCCATAGATCTCAACGATCTAGATAGTGCTCTAGAGAGTTACCATCAAGGTGACTACTATGTGGATGAGAGGATCAAGCTCAAGAGCATATTGAACGGTGAGGAGATAGTGGAGTGTACCAACGAAGCAGTGGTACACACGGACAAGGTCGCTAAGATACGTGAGTTCGAGGTACTCCAAGGAGGGAGTATGATAGACAGGTTCAGGGCCGACGGAGTAATAGTCGCTACACCCACCGGTTCCACCTGTTACTCGATGAGTTCCGGGGGACCGATATTACACCCTGCGGTAGAGGCCTTCGTCGTGGTCCCCATCTCACCCTACAAATTGGCCACCAAGCCCTACGTGGTCCCGGTGGACCAGGAGATAAAGGTAGTGCTCACCGAAGAGGACAAGCCGTGTCTACTGGTGCTGGACGGTCAGAAGGAGATCACCGTAGGACACGAGGACGAGTTGAAGTTCACACTGGGCGACAGTTGTGCAAGGTTCATCGTGTTCGACAAGGATTTCTACACCAGGGTGCAGAAAAAATTGGTATGGAGATAGTATGGGTAGAAAGAAGATCGAAGGTATCACCAAAAGGACCCTGAATATGATATTCGAGTGTGCCAAGGATGCCCATCCACGGGAATTCGCCGCGGGCATGAGACATATAGATGGTGTTATATCCGAGTTGATACTGGTTCCCGGTACTATCTCGGGGAACAGGAGTGCTCTGCTGCGGCTCTCCAACCTACCCATAGATTATTCCTTGGTAGGGATCGTCCACAGTCACCCGTCCCCCAACGTATCGCCTTCTCCACAGGACATCAACATGTTCGGTAGATATGGCAGAGTTCACATCATCGTTGGGTGGCCCTACCACGAGAAAAGCTGGAAGGCGTACGACTGGAACGGGAAAGAGATAGAGCTGGAGGTACTACCCTGATCTATCCAACATATCTTCGTAAACCGCTTCGATCTGTTCCGCCACTATATCCCATGTGAGGAATTCTTCAACACGTTTCCTACCGTTCTCACCCATCTGTTTTGCCAGTTGAGGATTTCTCAGTATTGTACGTATCTTACCTGCTAAATTCTCAGGGTTCAGCGGTTCCGATAGCAATCCGTGTTCACCTTCTGTTATAACCTCCCGAACACCGGGTATATCCGATACCACTACCGGGGTCGCACTGGCCATGGCTTCCAGGGCGACTATACCGAAGGCCTCCAAGCGTGAAACCGATGGTAGAACGAAGACGTCGGCGGCCGCATAGTACATCGGCAGTTCCGCGTTGGGTATCCTACCGGGGAATATGACTCGGTCGTCAAGGTCGTTCTGATCTCTGATCTCTTCCAATTCCGGTCTAAAGTCACCGGTACCGCCGATGACGTATTTTACGCTTTCATCAAGGTATATGGCAGATTTGACCAGGTGCTCGAGACCCTTGTGGTAAACCACCCTGCCCACGTACAGGACCATCTTTTCATCTTCCCCTATACCCAATCTTTCACGTATATCCCCGGGTTCGTTGGACGGGTGGAACCTCTCGGCGTCCACGGCGTTGGGTATGACTTCGGAGTCGCGATACCAAACGGCTCTAGATGTGGCACCGTAGGTGTGGGTGGTGGTGATTATCTTGTCCGTCTTGCTCACGGTGTAAGTACCCAGAGTTCTTTGGTATAACTGAACTATCAAGGGCCCGAATGTGTGGGGTATCTCCAGATCGCAGTGATATGTTAGCACGTATGGTACGTCCTTTTTGTTAGCCGCCCTCACACCGAAGAAATCAAGTAAAGGTGGAGGTGAGTGTGCGTGGATTATATCACAATCCATGTCCATCAACACTTTTTGCACGTTTGGGACTATGGGTGTTGACAGCAATATGGCTATGGGTTCCACCCTAATCACCGGTACCCCTTCCACCATCTCCTTCTTTTTGGTCCCCTCTAATCTGGTGGTTATTATCACCGGTTCGTGTCCTCTCTTCTTCAAACTCTTTGACAGTTCGAGTACGTGTGACTCCACCCCGCCTAGATGCGGGTACATGTACGGAGAGAGCTGTGCTATCTTCATTGTATCCTGCTGTTCTTTCCTATCTCTCCGGTGGCTTTAGCACCGGGTCCTATGAAGGTACCCTGACCTATGATGGTACCTATATTGATCATACTGTTTATACCCGTCTTGACGTCGTCACCCATGATCACACCCAACTTTCTCATGCCGGTGTCCACCTTCTTACCTCGGTGGGTGACGGTGATGTTCTTTCCATCCAATCTCAGGTTGGCCACCTTTGTGCCTGAACCGAAGTTGCAGTTCCTGCCGATGACACTGTCGCCGACGTAGTTGTGGTGCGGGATGTTGCTGTCCTCCATCACTATGCTGTTCTTTATCTCGGTTGCCGCACCCACCCTGCAGCGTGCTCCTATGGAGGTACATCCTCTGATGTATGCGTTCGGGCCTATGTCCGCCCCCTTACCGATGCATACCGGACCCTTGATGTAGGTCCCCTCTCTTATGATGGCATATTCTTCTATGGAAACCAATCCCTCCAGGTGCACGTTGTCTTCGATCTCCCCATCCCTTATCTCATCCATATCCATCAGCTCGAAGACCTTAGAGTTCGCTTTCAACAGGTCCCATGGCCTGCTCAGCTCGATCCAGTCGCCGCTTTTGATGATATTGTAGCCCAAACCCTCCTTCTCCATCAGTATCTTCAATGAATCGGTTATCTCGTACTCGCCTCTGTTGGACAACTCGGTTTCTTTGATGGCTTGGAATATGCTTTCATGGAATCCATATATGCCCGCATTGATAAGATCGCTGGTGGGGCATCGGGGTTTTTCGATTATATCCTTCACCGAACCGTCGTCGACTTCGATTATACCGAATCCGCGGGGATCCTCGACCCGGGTGAGTCCCATCATGGATCTCGATGATCTTTTAAAGCTGTCCATGAATGAGTAAATCGACTCCTTTGAGAGGATGACATCGCCGTTGATGCACAGGAACGGACCATCGATGTACTGTTCTACCCTTCTCACCGCATCCGCCGTCCCCATGGGTTCATCCTGCCTGATGAAGGTGGTCGGGATGTCGTAGGTTTCAACCCCCTCTTTCAACCGCTTGGCCTTCCACCCTACCAGGATATACAGCTCATCGATATCATCTCTGAGGTCGTCGATGGTGTGCTGCAGTATCGGTTTACCGGCCACCGGTAGCAGGGGCTTCGGCGTCTGTTCCGTCAGCGGCTGCATCCGAGTGCCTCTTCCTGCCGCCATAATGAATACTTTCATCTTATCACCTTTTTCAGTACTGCATCTGTCTCATGGTATATTTCATCCAGCCTATTTTTATCTTTGGCCTCTGCGGTGATACGGATCTTCTCCTCAGTGCCCGATGCTCGCACCAGGCTCCAACCGTCACCGAAGTCTAACCGCAGACCGTCCATGGTCTGGATGATCTCCGGAGGATACAGTTCCTCGTATTCTTTTTTCAAGGCATCCATGATCGCGGCCTTGTTATCCACTTGAAATGCCTCTCTTCTTCCGGGATATTCGGGTAACGATCCCATCAGGTCTTCTATCTTACCCTCCTCCACCAGATCCACCAGTACGGCGGCTGCGAATATGGCGTCCGGTGCGTAGCTGATCTCCGGGAATATCCACGTTCCGGAGGGTTCTCCTCCGAAAGTACCTTCGTGTTCCTTGAGTTTTTCGGCCACGTAAACGTCCCCCACCTTGGTCCGAATCACGTCCTGAGAAACGTCCTCCACCACCATTGACGAGTTGATGGGGACGACTACTTTTTTTGGCCTGGTGCTGGCGAATATGGCCAACAGGGCATCTCCTCCCAGGTAGGTACCGTCTCTGTAGAATCCCACCATACGATCGCCGTCTCCGTCGTGACCTATCCCCAGGTCGGCGCCTGTCTTTTGAACCATCTTTTTCAGGTCCTGCAGGTTTCCTTCCGTGGGCTCAGGCGGATGTGCCGGGAAGGTACCGTCTTCGATGGCGTTCAGGGTAATCACGCTGCACCCCATCTCTCTGAGTAGGATAGGCGTGGTGCGGTAGGCAGCTCCGCAGGCGCAGTCCACCACGACCTTCAGGGTGTAGTCGGTGCCGAACCTTTGGATGATGGCGTCCATGTGCTCTCTAAGCACGTTCTTGTTCGTCTTCATGGTACCGACACTGTCCCAGGTAGGTGGACTCGGGGGTTCTTCCATGAGCTCCTCTATCTCCAGCATCTGCCGGGTGTTGAAAGCGCTGCCGTCCGGGTTCCAGAGCTTGATACCGTTGTCCGGTGCCGGGTTGTGAGAGGCTGTGATCATGACTCCGCAGTCGTGATCTTTTGCGGCGTAAGCCAGAGATGGTGTAGGCAGCACACCGGCATAGGTCACGCTGCCGCCCTGTGACGTGATACCGGAGGCCACTGCCGCGGCGACCATGTATCCCGTCTGCCTGGTATCTCTGCCGAGTATGACGTCTTTGTAACTTTCTCCGACAGCCTTCCCTACGCTGAGGGCCAGCTCCGGGGTTATGAACCGGTTCACCGCGCCTCTTATACCTGATGAGCCAAAAAATTTCATGTTCTACCTCTTTTCGCTCAGATAATCATGGAATGAATAAAAAGTTTGTCGATTGAAACCGGTGCTCTTACACAAAACATTAAAATAAAATCAGGTTATCCTTATTCCAAGGTTATAGTGGTTTCAATGGCGGAAGAAAGGTTCTCTATCACACCGGAAAAGAAAAGGGAAAGATGCGTTACTGGCATCGACGGTCTCGATACTATTTTGAACGGAGGAATCCCCAGGGGGAATTCGGTTCTGATCACCGGCAGCTGTGGTACTGGTAAGACCACCATGAGCCTGGAGTTCCTTGTACACGGTGCACTGGCCGGCGAGAAATGTCTTTTCGTTTCTGTCACCGAGTCCTCTTTGAAGATGCTCAACAACGTGGTACCTTACGACTTCTTCGAAGAGCGGCTGATAGATGAAGGACTACTCTCATTCGTGGATATGCCGGACATATACGAGGAGATGGATATCCTTCATAAGAGCGAGTTCTCCTTCGACGAGATAAACGGTGTGGTGAAGCGCTTGGACGACATAGTCGCTGAGAAAGGTATCAAACGCCTGGTCATCGATTCAATAACTTCCGTTTGTTTCCAGCTTAAAACACAGGAGAAGATCAGAGATTTCATACTGAATCTTATGAAAACACTTTCCGCCAGAGGATGCACTTCACTCCTGGTTTCGGAGATATCTCCGGAGGCCGAGAGGTACTCGCTGTACGGTGTGGAGGAAGCCATCGCCGACGGTATCATCTTGATGGGTAACCTCGAACGGCAGGGAGATCTACTGCGGACCTTACAGGTGGTGAAGATGAGGGGTACGGAGCACTCTCGAGCGAAGTACGTACTCGACCTGACTCCCGTGGGAGTACTGCTGGTACCGCTGCTGAAAGGCGGGGGCTTGGAAGGAGGCGATTAGAGATGGTAAGTGTAGATGAATTGAAGGAAAAGTTGAAAGTCATGGAACCCGGGTCCGCCATAGCGTTGAAGGTGGACGTCGATGCGTATTTTGAGATGGTGACCGCCATCGCCGAGGAGTTCCCCAAAGGACGAGAGATGAACCTGACGTATGCGACCTCCACCATACCCGCGGAGACCATAATCAGCATACTGGATGCCCTTGAGATAAAGAGGGACAACATACACTTCATCGACGCCGTCTCCTACATGACCATGGGATCCACCGGCAGGGAGAAGGGAGTCACCTTCGTGGAGAGTCCCACCATGCTGGAGTACATAATGCTCAAGGTGGAGTACCTGCTGAAGAAATTCCCGGCCCAGGAGAACACGGTGATACTGGACTCGATCAACTCGCTGGCCATCCACAACGACAACCGCATATTGGCCGAGTTCCTGCACATCCTGGTGTCCAATCTGCGCGCATACGACTGCTACTCGCTGATAATTTCCGTTGCGGAGCAGGAATCCGAGGACATCGACAACATACTGGCCATGGTCTGCGACGACTTCATGGAAGTCACTTCCTGAACACTTTTCCACCCTTTCTAATGATATTTAATTAAATCTCATTAAATCCCGATATTTTAGCATAATCTATATATACCTTATACGTGAATCACATAAGACGTAGGCAGTAAGCCTACAGGAGGACACAACAAATGAAAAGAAGAATCTTTACGAAGGATAAGGAAGCCGTGTCGCCCGTCATCGCGACCATCCTGATGGTTGCGATAACCGTCGTACTAGCTGCAACGCTGTACATGATGATCGATACGGAAGGAGACGATGCGACGCTGATGTCCGGTAGTTT
>PUPH01000183.1 GCA_003553085.1 Thermoplasmata archaeon | reverse complement strand
CGTTTTCGAACCCATGATTTGGCCTCATGATTCTTTTCATCTCGGAGACGCTTGTATTTCTCCGCCTTGGAGTTCGCTCTTTTTCTCTTCTCTTCCAGCTCTTCAAGAAGTTCTGTCATGATTGAAGCACTGTCCAGTAATTTATGATTTTGGAAATCAAGTTATCCAATATGGCTTCCCTTTATAAGTCTTTCGCATGCACCCGTGTTAAAAATAATATAATTTTTTTAAAAACTCTGTCAGCAAAGTTCAGACCATGAGTTATCCATAACGCTTGCATGCAGACGAAAAGATAATATAGGACCCGAACTTCATTCCAAATTTGCTGATACACATGTCGTCAGAAGATAAAAGTAACCTGGAGAAAGAGTTGACTTACAATATCGATTCTGCTTGGAAGGACTGTGACGAAAAGACCACGGAAGAGATAATGAAGTTCTCAGATGACTATAAAGAATATATAACTGAAGCTAAGACTGAAAGGAAAGCAGTCATCGTTGCAGAGAAGATACTGAGAGAAGATGGATTCGTACCCCTCTCAGAAGTCGATGAACTGGATGCAGGAGACAAGGTATATCTTAACAACAGAGGGAAGGCTTTAGCCATGGCAGTTATCGGTAAAAAGGACATACGAGAAGGGTGCAATATGCTGGCTAGTCATATCGATTCACCCCGGATCGACCTGAAGGCCAGACCCTTGTACGAAGACGGAGATTCCCTTTTGGCGGTACTAAAAACACATTATTACGGAGGGATAAAGAAGTACCATTGGGTCAACACACCCCTTTCCATACTGGGAAAGGTGATCAAAGAGGACGGTACCCACGTCGATATCAGCATAGGCGAGGACGAAAGCGATCCAGTCGTTGTAATAAGTGATCTATTACCACACCTCTCGAAGAAGGCACAGAGCAAGAGAAAGACTGGGGATGTGATCAAGGGTGAAGAGCTCAACATAATCGTCGGAGGTATTCCGATAGACGATGAGGATATCGAGCAGAAATTGAAGATCAACGTTCTCAAGATCCTCAACGATCGGTACGGTATCAAAGAAGAGGACTTGATCAGCGCGGAGATCGAGGTAGTACCTTCCGGACCCGCCAGGGATGTCGGTTTGGACCGTAGTATGATAGGTGCCTACGGACACGACGATAGGATCTGCGCTTTCACATCCATGATGGCATGCGTAGATGCGGATCAGCCGGAAAGAACATCAGTGGTGGTAATGTTCGACAAGGAGGAGATCGGCAGTCTTGGTAACACCGGAGCCGGATCCATGTTCATGAACACATTCATCTCCGAACTGCTGGACCGCTTGGTGGATGGTTACAATTACGACGACGTTCAAAAAACTTTCAACAACTCGATGGCCATCTCCGGAGATGTCGGAGCAGGCGTTAATCCGTCTTTTAAAAGCGTACATGAGATGATGAACGCACCTAAATTGGGACAGGGTTTGGTGATCACCAAATTCACTGGTGCAGGTGGTAAATACAGTGCAAACGATGCCCATGCAGAATACGTGTCATTTTTGAGAAGAATGTTCAACGAGAACGACGTATCATGGCAGGCCTGCGAATTGGGAAAGGTCGACGAAGGCGGCGGAGGTACTGTTGCCAAGGATCTTTCACGATTGAACATAGAAACGATAGACGCCGGGCCGGCGGTACTCGGTATGCATTCTCCATTCGAGATAGCATCAAAAGTCGATCTGTACGAAACCTACCGGGCCTACAAGGTGTTCCTGGAGTCCCAGGGATACTGAACCCTATCCTTTTTTCTTTATTATATTTATGTCGCCAGGCGGCAGTATGCTTTGTATCTCTTCGATGGGAACTCTAAATCGGTGGGACATCTCCTTGGCAAATTCGCCCACCGGTGTTTTACCGGGTCTGAACAGCACTCCCTTAACGGTTCCGTCCAGATCACCACCGAAGGACCAAGAGGGCGCACACATCACCTTTCTTTTACCTCGATATTCCACTTCGGTCAGAACAGCCTCCATGGGTATATCGGTCACGTAGTTTCTCTTACCCCTGATGACGAACGCACCGGTGGGAAGCGATTCTCCTGCCTCCGGAGTCTTACTCACCTGAGATGGTTTGACCCAGTACGCGGTCCCTGCGGCGATCCCCCGCTTCCACTCTTTCGAATGTATCAATGCGAACTGACACGCTTCTTTGAGGGTTTCCTCACTTATGGTCCCATCTCCTTTACGGACGACCACACTGGGAGCACCGCCGGCTTCTGCATGAGCGTACCTGCAGTTTTTCTCCAGATATTTTTTTACCACCTCTTCGTTGCTCTGTGCATCCTTTCCGGCTACCACCAATTTATCCTCGGATGATAGAAACCATTTGAATCTGTCGAACCAGAACTTAGCGGTGGGCTCTTTCCTTTTTCGTTCTTCCTCAGGCATCCCTTCTCGTATCTTTTTCTTCGTCTGTTCTATCGCTTTCTTAGTCCCCTCGACCTTCCTTCGACAGGTCTTGCTTTTCTCGTAATACATCTGGGCGTTTCCATTGACGTCCTTTCGGAAATCCAGCCTTACATCGAGTGATACTTCTTCACCTTCATATTCACCCTTCAGATCGACGATGACGTATTCGTCGGCATCGTTTATCTGCAGTACCTCGTCTTCCTGAGATAGTTCTTGGAATATCTCCTCTCGTATGCCTTCTTCCCTCGCCTTCAGTATGGTGTTGAGTAATCCGTCAACAAGATTATAGTTCTGATAGATCAGTTCACCCTTTATCTGGTTTTCCGTGATACCCTTTTTTTGAGATTCGAGGGCATCCTGCTGCCGCTCCAGCCGTCTTTCGATCTTAGACTTCGCTTTTTTCTCCCGGGTGTCGGGAGGCAGCGGTAAAAAGGCGGTGTCCAATGCTTCGTTGTATGTTTCTTTAACTTCTGAACCATGGTCTTCGTACATCGATAGAGGGAAGGGAACGGCGTCGAGGATCTCTTCACCTTCGAATACCACACGAGGTTGCAATCCCTCTTCGAAGAGGGCTGATCTTACCTTGTCCAATTGATCGATGATATCGTCCACCAGCGGCTCTAATTCTTTAGTGTTCTTATCTACACCCATACGCATGCATATCTCTTCAGCGTACTTACCGCCAAAGTTCAATCCCACCGCCAGTGTTCTCACGAGATCGGACTTAGAATCCAGCACTTCTTGGCGTATATCCTCCGGACCCAGTTCGAAAGGGTTGATCCGGGAGGGCGGAAATCTGTACGCTTCTCCCTTCTTCAGGTCCCTGTGTCTCCAAGATTCGGAGCGATAAGGTAGGAGGATGTCGTCCTGAACGGCCAGCACGAGGTTACCTTTACCGAAGATCTCGAAAATCAACTTGAACCTTCTTCTACCGCTCAGCTCGAACACGACCACCCTGTCGAACTCATGCTGCCTGATTGCTTCGATCCTGGCGTTACCCAGGTGCTTCCGTAACAACATGACGAAACCGCCGGGGTCCATGGGATTCGAGATGTCTTTCTCCGTGAGATATAACGCGGATCCGACCTTGAACAACAGTGTTTTCTTGCCGGTTCCGGGTACATGAAGTCGGAACGTGAGGGTGTCTTCGCCGGGTCTGTAAACTTTCTGAATATATCCACCTACTAGCGACTGAAACTCTCTGACCACCGCCGTTATCTCCAGGGACTCCATTCCTTCCTTCATGTTCCATGCATCCGATTATGGTTTTTAAAAGCTTTGTTCGCAGGTGGGATAAGACTAAAATACGGGTGATGTGCTACAATCCTGTGGATATTTATGAGGATAAGATGGCATGGACATGCGTGTTTTGAGATAGAAGATGAACAAGTAGTGGTGACCGACCCCCACGACGGTAAGAGCATCGGAATACGTACGCCTCATGTTGAAGCGGACGTGATATTAGTCAGCCATGACCATTTCGATCACAACGCCACCAGGGTGGTTAAAAAGAAAACTTCTGAGATAGTCGAAGAACCCGGCTCTTTTACATTCGGTGAGTTGGAGGTCCAGGGGCTGGTAACATACCACGACGAGGTCGAAGGCAAAAAGAGGGGAGAAAATATAGCTTACAAGTTCAAAACCGACGATACGACCTTCTGCCATCTGGGTGATCTAGGCCATATACCAGATGACGAGTTCATAGAGAAGATCAAAGGGGTTGACTTCCTGTTCATCCCGGTGGGAGGAACGTTCACCATCGGGCCGGAGGAGGCTGCCGAGCTGGTGAAGAAGATACGACCAAAGATAGCGGTGCCCATGCACTACAAGGTGGGTGGTCTATCTCTAAATATAAAAGACGTTAATCCGTTCCTATCACATTTTGACGAGGAAAACATCCACAAAGTGGGAGTTGAATTAGAATTTTTAGACTATGATATACCGGAAAAAACGGAGATATGGGTATTTTCACTCTAGATAACCTAGACCGTCCTCTATACGTCCCATCTCAATGGGAGTTGTTACATCACCGACGACCGCACCCTTCGTGTTGGCGATCATGCAAGTTCCGATCCACCCCGAGCCGTGGTTAGCTGTTGTTTTGGTGACCGGTACTCCGAACAATTCTTTCATCAACTTTTGTTCTTCATCCTTCACATGAGGATGGCACAATAATCCTTTGTTCGTGACCACTGCGAGGGAACCTACCATCTTGAGTCCTGCGATGGTCCCCCTTTTAACATCGACGTCCAATCTTTCAGCGACGATATCTTCGGTTTCTTTACTCAGATTGGGGTTGATCAGTGCCCCTTTATCGTTCACCAGTATGTTGTTGCCCAGGGCGTTGTGTTTCTCAGGTAAAAGGGTCACCTCCACATATTCGGTAAGTGGGTCTATCTCTCTTTCGTCCGTGATATCCGCTACCAACATACCGTTGGAATTAACGACGGATAAAGCGCCGACTAACCTAGTCCCTCCTATGGTAGTATTGATGACCTCGGTCTCCATAGCCTCGGCGAAAACAGGTTCATCCTTGTACGAAACAACCGTGATCTCTTCGGATGATACTGAAAAAATCCCTATATATGGCTGAGATTCTATGGAGTGCTTCTTGAGCATGTTTCACTACTCACCGGGCATGGATACTTCTACTATACCATCTTCGAACTTGATCACTCTTACCCGTATCTTGCTGGGTGGTTTCGATATGCCCCTCTTCCAGACCTCTTCGTTGGTGGACGCATCGATCCATACGTCCTCCTCGGGTACGCCCATGTGGTTGGAAACATGGTTACGTATAGTCCTCATCGCGATGGATGCACGTTTCTTACTTGGATCCTTCTTCAATCTCCTCAAAGGGATGGTCATGACTCTTTCTTCTGGTTCTGCCATTTACTCACCTTCTATCTATGTACAAGCTCATTCGTTGAGCTTGGTCCTTCTCCAGTTCCTCCGTTTGGGATGTGAAGTGAACCTTCTGTTCGTTCGCTGCATGACCCAAGCTGGAACCCGCTTGTTCTGATTTACTTTTTTCAGCAGTCTTCGCTTCTTCGGACCGGGTTTGTTCCTTGCCATAATTATCGCCTTCTGATAGTGAAATCTTTCTTTTGATTTTCGGTTATCTTTCTGAGTAGTTTTTTCAGCGTTTCATCGTCGATCTTTCCCTTGACCATGCCTCGCTGAGCAAGCATGATGATCTGCTGCTCTATACCGTCGGCAACCTCTGGCCGGGCTATCTTTACCCTACCTAACCTCTCCCTTGCCTCGGGTGTGAGCAGTTTTCGTAATATAGCATCTTTCTGCTGTTCGAACTGCTCTTCCGCCTCTTCTTGAGACTCGGATTCCTCGAGCTGTTTTTTTAGCTGCTCGAGTTTTTTCCGCTTGATCATCTCGCTTTCGTCTTCCATCTTATCGCACTACCCCTATTTACAGGTATTTCGATAGTTCGGGATCATCCTTTGCCATGTCCTTCATGACTTCATAAGCCGTGTTGTCCAGCAAGGACTGACCCACTGGAGTGACGACTCGTCCTTTGTCATCTTTTTTAACGAGACCGGCGTTCTCGAGCTGGTGTAATGCGGTCCTGACTATGGACCCGGAACCCTTCATGGCTCTATAGGGTTTGGAACCTCTATCTCTTGCACCGCCATACTTTCCCCTTAAACGGGAGATGCCCACCGGGCCGTCCAGATATACCGATCTAAGTATGGCTGAAACTCGTGTATGCCACCATTCGTGTTGTAAGGGTGCTTTCTCTTTATGTACCCCTGTTTTAACGAAAGGTGCCCACTCTGGTTCAACGATCTCGTTCATTTCTTTGAGCTTTTTACTAACTTCGTCTATAAGCCTTTCAGGAGGCACGTCGTATACTGTTACCATAATGTACTACACTCCAGGGTAATCTGTAATGTTCGGTTATCTGTACGTTATAATTAAAGGTTTCCCCATCCGAGCCTCTAAATCTAGGCTAGTTATCTTATTTGCGGTGTATCGGATGTGCGGATATAGGGAGGTACTCCAAGCCCTTTCATATGGTGATCTTCCCCGCAACATCATCAAGTAAGGGGATCAAAACCACACAACTTCATCGAACATGATGGAATTAACATTATCATCCCCCCTCATACAGCTGGTAGTACCCTCTGGAGAACAGCATATAGTCCCGAACCGCAAATATCGACGCCGGATTTTGATCCGGTATCTCGAAGGTGAGTATTATGTGCTCGCCGGGTACGATGTTTACCATGTCACCGTCACCTTCCAGCAAGATGTCGGTAACATCCTCTTCTCCGTTCAACATGGCGCTGACGAGTGAAGCCTCCTGTACCATCACCGGACCGGGTGTTGAGTTATCGATCCCGACAAAGTCAAGGTAGTGGTCTCTGGTGCTGAGTATCTTCACCTCCAGTTCTCCTAATCCGCCCGGTATGAACTCCTGAAGCGCATCTTCCAAGGGTATCACCATATCTGATGGATGGTTGCGTGGATGTAGGACTGTAACATTGGTCCATTCGCCGCCATCGACTCTTAAACTAACGTAAAGGGATGTTTTTTGTCCTGGTGGTCCCCAACCCCAATCGGGAGCCGCTCCCAATCCCGCATCGGTTGAGGGCTCTGTGTAAGACTCAAAACCATAACTCCTTACGATTAGTTTCTGATGCCGCCAGCGGGCGTTACCGATTTCTCCGAAACTGATAGTGACCACGGAGCCTTCTTCCATCTGTAGAGATTCATTATCCGGGTCACTTATGTTCTCCAATACGTCCTCACCTTGAGAATCGTATGCAGAGAT
>PUPH01000055.1 GCA_003553085.1 Thermoplasmata archaeon | reverse complement strand
CGGGTTCGTGATCGTACGCTAGATTGTATTCATCGGAAGCATCGAAGTAGGCGATCCTATCTACCTCTTCCGGCAGACCGTGATTTCCAGCGTTTTCAGCAGGTATACCAACCATGTTCCAACCAGGATATAATGTGATGTCTGTGTTGGTAGGTTCTACCCCTTCAATGGTCAGTGTTGCGTCCTCATCCATCTGTATCCACAAACCCATGGTATGGTCCCATGAATCCAGGTTGTTGAAGTGCTCCGCTCTGCCCGGTACGTAGGAATGCCAGCTATCTGTTTTAGCATCATAGTACATGACGTTCGCATAGCTACCTTCGATGTCTTCCAATATCGTCGCCAGGTCGGTTTCCAACACATCTAGGTTGAAGGAAACGAAGTTCCATCCATCGGATTCAGTATCCGCCGTAAGTTCCATGTTGAAGGTTTCCATCTCATACATCTCTTCCCAGTGATCCACAGGGAACGGGTAACCATCTTCCTGAGTCCATCGTTCATATTCCATGACGTTATTACCTGTATCGTGTACGGTGATCATGAACGGTCCCTGGGAGATCCACGAATGTCCGTATTCGTCCTGGAATGCCTGTATCGCATCTATCTCATCCACGAGTTCACCAGGTGTCATCGGTGTCGGTCCATGTGTCAAGTAATTTGGTATCCATCCAACGGATGCAAGGTTATCCAGTGTACCTCTGAAATCAAGGGTTTGATCCGGATCCAACCAATGTACCTGATTGGTGTCATCGATGTCACTCCACTCATAGATCTCATAGGGTGTATTGCTGGAATCTGCGTATCCCGTTCCTCCCCTAAGATGAGAGGCCCCTTCGAATAACTGCCAAGGTACCTCTGGTATATCCATGTAGTATCCTGCTACATCACTATCGTGTGGGTTAACATAGTCACCATACACAGTGATCTGCTGGTTCTCCACATCTATCTCCCAAGCCAGGGTGTCCAGATGTCTTTGCCTATTAGCATTTCCCCACATATTATGGAAGTACTGGTCACCGAAGGCACCCCAGTCTTCATCGAAGGAGAGCTGTTTGTTGAATGCCATCCATGCGACGATATCTCTAAGTGTGAACTCGTGTCCCGAATGCCAGGTCCCCAAGGTCTCACTGAAGTCGTATGTCACAGCAGTGGCTGCGAGATCCCTAGATATGAGGTCCGCATCGCCGTTAGTCTGCTCGTATGTGTAACCACCGTTCATCCAAATCTGGTCCTGAACGTCGTAGAACCATACATCATCATTATCAGGTATCGGTATATTTGGAAGTAGTTCTCCGTTTTGATCGAACTTGTAATCTCGCAGGACCATCATCTCACCGTTTTCATCCATGAAATCTGCCCTCATGGGTATTGTGTCTCCATCTTGTGGATGGAGGTCTGTGGCAAAATCACGGGATATCCTCTGCTGCATATTACTATGGTAGCATGCTGAACCACCGATGATGTTCCAGTTAGACATGTACAGATCGGTGGATCGTTGACCTAACATCAAGTCAGCGTATGCAGTCTGGACAGTCCGCGGTGAATATACTTGAGACCATCCCGTAACCGCATCCGTGGCCACATCGGCAACGCCATCTTTGTTCATGGTGATGAGCTCTCTTTCCATATCGATAAAGACCCTCATACTCTGCTCCACACCGACATCGGTGATATGCCTTACAGCGTCCCAGTATTCTTCCTCGTTTTCGAACTGTCCATCCATGAGCGGTGTTGCCCAATCGTCCAACAGTTCCTGTGCATATGGCTCATCCCTGAGATGATAGTATCTGTTCGCATGTCCATTTATTCCACCGGGCATGTAGGGAAAATGATCGGTGTAGAACTGACATACGACGCTGTGCTGATAGACAACATTCATTGATGCGAGCCATCCTCCTGTGTAGAAACCCCACTCAAAATCAGCGGGATCACTGAAAAGCCAGTCCGATATCAAACCTGAATCCCCTTCGATACGTTCGACCTTGATGCCGTTCGCCTCCAGCAGATCAGCAAAGTAGTGTCCGATCTCAAGACGCTGGTCATCCTCGCGTATCAGTCCTTTGATCTCTACATCCATCCAGGTCTCACCAGGCGGTTGATACTGCCAGAAGTCGGTTGGTGAATCAGAGGGTGAACGGAGCTCTCCAGCCAAGTCATCCATGGCATCTTCCATAGCATCCTGTATCATGTTGTATGCATATGCATAATCACCTTCATAGGTTATACCATGCTCATCCTCTATCATCCCCAGTTCTTCATCATATACTGGATTTCTCATGTTGATAGCTTGATACTGTGGGATACCGTATCCGTTGTAAATATCTTCCACTATATGTTCCCTGCTGAGCAGCCAGTTAGTTGCGTAACGCACCTCTCTGAGGGCTAATGGATTGAAGACGATATCAGCAGTATTGCCATCACCCACGGTATCCAACTCGACTCCGGAATCTTCGGTCCAAGCGGAGTTGAAAGATAGTTCAGTGTAACTTCCATAGCTATCCAGTGTCTCCACCTGATCCTTCATGGACTCATCGAAGCCGTCATAGGTTTCTTCATCGATGGACTCTAAAAATACATCTAGGTCACCTGATGCGGTATCGTAGAACCCGTCCGAAAGCTCTTCCCGTGTTTCTATGCGTATATGATCCACGTAATCATAGAACAAAGGTAATTCCTGCCACCAAAGAAGAGGATAGGTAGTTTCCTCGACCATGTGCCAGACATCGTCGAAGTCCCAATCAGCTTCGGTGAAGGTACCCTCGGTCATCATCTCTACAGTGCTTTTACCTGTTGCATCACCGGCTGTGCTGATCTGTTCGCTGGTTTCCACATCCCAGAAGTTGCCGCTCATCTCGTAATCTCCACTGGTGTCAACGTTACCTGCGAAGCCTTTATCGGTCGGGTCATCTGCATCTTCATATATTACCTGTCCAGTCGAGTAGCAGTTGACTATCCTTGCCTGAGCGTTTCTTCCTACGAAACCACCGTAATTAGTGAACGTACCAGATAATCGGATCACGTTTCCTGTGGAATATGAATCAGATATATCAGCTCCAAGGTGGTTACTACCGACAAAACCACCGATCCCGTTGAGCGTACCACCTATATCCCCTGTTGCATAACACCGTAAGATAACAGGGTCTAGACCACGGTTGTACCCTACTAGTCCACCGACATCGTTGGTACCGACAACGTTTCCAGTGGCAAAGGAATCGTAGATATGATGGCGATTATGCCCAACCAATCCACCGGTATAACTGATATCTCCAATCACAGTTGCATGGGCAGACGCATTTTTTATGGTTCCGCCATTTTGATTGAAACCCACTAGTCCGCCTACAGTACCACCGGACCCATACACATCACCTGTAGCGTACGAGTTCGACACCAAACCTCTGTTCTCACCTATAAGCCCGCCTACATACCGGTCACCGCTCACTTCAGCATCAACACCCACGTCGTTAACTTCCCCGTCGGAACCGATGCAACCGAACAAACCGACGTGATCAGTGTTCGGTCTATCTATATATAGTCCTGAGATGTCGTGCCCATTTCCTTGGAACGTACCTTCGAAGGCTTGAGTGTCGTCACCTAAAGGCAGCCATCCAGAACCGTCATCGGCGTTCTCAGAAGCATATTCATGATAGCCGTCACAGTCTGGAGTGAGGTCGTTCATAAGGGTGTAGTGTCCATCCAGATCGTTCCTTACACCATGAAGATCTTCCCAATCATGAACCAATTGATTTCCACCGGGAGGGAAGGGATAACCATCTTCCTCGTTCCATCTATCGAATTCCATCACTAGGTTCGCAGAGTCATAGTCGGTCAGTTTAAATGGTCCCTGGGTTACCCATGAATGATCGTATTCGTCCTGGAATGATCGTATAGCGTTTATTTCATCCACCAACTCGGTTTCAGTTATCGGAGTCGGTCCGTGTGTTAGATAAGAAGGTATCCAACCGTCATCAGCCATGTTCTGCAATGTGTTTTTGAAATCAAGCGTCTGGGCGTTACGTAGCCAGTGAACCTGATTAGTATCTTCGATATAAGACCATTCATATATCTCATGGGTAGTATTACTAGAATCTGCGAACTCTGTAGCCCCCCTAAGATGTGTTGCAGCCTCATATAGCTGCCATGGAACCTCCGGGAGATCCGCATAATAGCCACCTATTTCTTCATCGATAGGTGAGGTATGATCACCATAAAATGTGACTATACCTTCTTCTTCATCTACTATCTCTATGGCAACTGTGTTCAAGTGATCGTTTCTTGTTCTAGAACCCCATGGACCATGGTAATGTTGGTCTCCAAGAGCGTCCCATTCAGGACCAAAGGACAACTGTTTGGAGAAAGAATTCCATGCGAGTATATCCTGTATCGTTAATTCGTGTCCTGAATGCCATGTACCGAGATGGTAATTGTAAGTGACCGCGGTCGCTGCTGTATCCCTCTCAACCAGTTCTGCTCCGGTCTGTGTATCTCCATCAAATACAGGTTCGTAAGTGTATCCTCCATTCAGCCACTCCTCTTCCTGCACATCGTAGAACCAAACATCATCGTTATCCGGTACAGCCAGATTTGTGATCAGTTCTCCATCTTCATCGTATTCATAATCCCTTTGGATCTCAGTCCATTCAGCCCTCATGGGAATAGGTGTACCGTGTGTCGGATCGAGATGAGTGGCGAAGTCTTTTGTGGTCCTTTGCTGTAATGAACCACGGTAATCCAAGGAACCATCGATGTTGTTCCAAGGGCCAGAGTAAAGATATCCGGAAGATGTTACCGCAGTATTCAATGTGCCATCGAGAGTTTTGATGGTCCTAGGTGAAAATACCTGCGACCACCCAGTGGCTGAGTCCGCAGTGATATCACCAACATTTTCTCTATTTAAAACGTAAACAGTTTGTTCGGTAGACACGAAGGTCCTCATACTCTTTTCAATACCCATATCTGAAATATGTCGAACTGCATCCCAATATTCCTCTTCATCCTCGAATCGGTTTGCCATCAAAGGAGTCGCCCATTCTTCTAGCAGATCCTGTGCGTAGGGTTCATCTCGTAGGTGGTAGTATCTGTTAGAGTGACCGTCTATACCTCCGGGCATGTAGGGCCAATAATCAGTGTACATATGCACGGGTGTAGCATGCTGATATGCCTGTACGGATGAAGCGACCCATCCACCAGTATAGAAGCCCCACTCAAAGTCTGCAGGGTCTGTAAATAGCCATGTGTTGATCAATGAATTGTCAGCCATATTTCTATCTACTTTTATGTGAGCATCCTCGAGAAGGTCTGAAAAATAGAGGCCGATAGCGTGTCTTATATCATCTATACGTATGAGTCCTTCGATCTCGACGGGAGCCCAATCTCCACCTACAGGTCTGTACTCCCAGAAATCAGAATCTCCGTCATCCGGGGCTCGTAGGTCACCTTCCAGATCAGGGTTATCTACCCAGGCACCCATAGCGTCCTGGATCATGCCGTAGGCTTTATCGAAGTCACCTTCGAACTCGAGACCATGCTCATCATCTATCGGAGCCAACTCGTCTTGATAATCTGGATTGAACTGGCCTATGGCCTGATACTGAGGCAGAGCGTATCCCTCATAGATCTCATCCACCACATAAGATCTGTTCAGCAGCCAATTAGATGCGTAACGTACATCTTCTATGGCAAAGGGGTTAAACATCAAGTTACCCTCCCCATCTATATCCACTTCAACGCCAGATTTTTCGGTGTAAGCTGGGTTGAATGAAAATTCGTTGTAGCTACCATAGCTGTCCAGGGTAGATAGATCATCTTTCCACTCTCCGGGAAGATCTTCATAAAATGAACCTGTGATCGGCTGTAGGTAGGCATCAAGAACGCCTGTGGCTGTATCACCTACACCAACACTAGTATCCATCCTCACTTCCATACGTATATGATCCACATAATCGTGATCATCCTGTTGTATCTCTTCTCTGGGATCGAACTCGTCTGCATAGCCGTCATCTACACGGGCTATGGCCATCCCAAAAACACTCACTATCAGCAAACATACGATACCCAAACTCATGGTTTTTTTAATTTTCATCTTACCGCTCCATATTTTTCACTTGACTATAGGTACAATTTCTACCTCACTTACTTTCAAGACAAAGAAATAAACTATATAATATTTTCTAATTATTCAATAATACACTTTACTTTATAATGTAATTACTATTCATGCAGCGATATAAACAGTGGTGTGGTATGAAAAGGTAATATACGGTGAACCACGGCCTATATATCAGACTCCGAAGTCCATTCTGTGTCTATCACAGACCCGATCCTCTACCAGAGATCTTCTTCGATCTCCATCTGGATATCGTCGTAGATCCTTTCTATAAGATATTCCATCTCGTCGGTCTGATACTCCCTATACTTGCCTTTATCGCTCTGTACTTTGGCTTTCAGCAAGTCGTTATCCCTCGTTATCTCAATCGAACATATAGTTTCTTCCATATGGTTCATCTCTACAGAACACCGTATAGGAGGAGATATAAATAGTTATGGATGTGTTAGGCTGTTTTTTCCGATACCGACCTTTTCAAAGGTTATAAATATCTAAAATAACAGTTACTGCTCACCATGATAGATTTCGAAGAAGTAACTGAAGTTAGCAAGTTCTATGATCCCACGAAGAACGAGGTCATCGAGGAGACCATAATCATCAGAAAGGACCCTCTGACCGGAAAAAGATGTAGGATAGTTCAGAAGGACCTTCCTATATCGAGGAACGCTGACATCCAAGAGGAGATAACAGGCGGATTCTGCCCCTTCTGCCCGGACACCATCTACGAGATAGGTGCCAGGGACAACAGGGTGATGGACAATGAACTCGGAGAAGAGGGTGAAGCGGTGCTATTGGCCAATATAAGTCCCTACGCAGAGAGGTCGCTGGTCATCCGTCTAACGGAGGAACATTATCTACCACTGGATGATTTTAAGGAAAAGCAGTTCACCGATGGGTTCAAACTGATACAGGAGTACTTGAAAGGATCTCCCGATGAGCTGTACTCCAATATGATGATGAATTACCTCAAACCTGCCGGGAGTAGCATCGTACATCCTCACATGCAGGTGCTGATGTCCCGTTCACCGATGGATTATCTCAAGAGGATGATGGATGGACTTGAAAGATACCCGGAAAACTATTACAGATCACTACTTGAAGAGGTTGAAGAGCGTTATATAGGTGATACCGGTGAGATCCGATGGATGACCCCATTCGCACCACGGGGACTGGAACACGTACAGGGGATAGCACTAGAGGGATTCACATCCTTGGATCCGGAAGGATTGAACGACATCTCAAGAGGTATAACGAACACTTTAAAATACTATTCTAGCTTGGGTTTGAACTCGTTCAATATATGTATCACTCCTTTAGAAAGGATAAAGGAACCGACGACCATCGTTGATATCGTGGCCAGGAGCAGCATGGATCGATACTACTGGTGCGACGTGTTCGCCTTAAGTAAACTCATGGATGAACCTTACTCCAACAAGTTCCCGGAAGATGT
>PUPH01000105.1 GCA_003553085.1 Thermoplasmata archaeon | reverse complement strand
AGGCAGGTACGGGTGTCGGCGCTGTAGAAGTTCCCAGAGGGATACTGTTCCATGAGTACACCTATGACGATGAAGGACGCTGTACCAAAGCCAACTGCATCATACCCACCAACCAGAACCATGGTAACATCCAGCACGATATGGAATCTCTAGTACCCCAGATACTGGATCAAGGTGAGGATAAGGTGGAACTGATCCTTGAGATGCTGGTAAGAGCTTACGATCCGTGTATATCCTGCTCGACACACTACGTGGACGTAAAGTTCAAGAGGTAGGAAGGTACTGTTCAGAAGGTTTGATACCTGGTGATCATATGATGCGTCGTACCAAGATAGTTGCAACTATAGGTCCCTCTTCCTATGATAGGGAAGTCTTAAAGGAGATGATAGAAGCCGGGATGAACGTCGCCCGTCAAAATTTTTCACACGGCACTCTACAGGAGCATGAAGAGGTACTGGAAACCTTGCGGAGCCTCTCATCGGATATAGCGGTGATGATGGATACCCAAGGTCCCGAGGTAAGATTGAAGAGGGTAGCGGAGAACACGGTTCTAGAGGAAGGTACTGTGGTAACGTTGACTTCTGATGATGTTCTCGGTGATGCTAACACATTATCAGTTGATTATCCTGGGATATTCCATCACTTAGAGCCCGGAGACATTGTGCTCTTGGACGACGGCGAGATAGAGCTCGAGGTGGAAGAGGTAGGCGATGTTGCGGTATGCAGGGTTCTACACGGCGGTCTCATATTGTCTAAAAAATCCGTAAATGTGCCTGGGAAGGACATCGGCTTGAGGACCCCCACTATGAAGGATGGGGACGATATAAAGAACGGGGCAAGGATGGGGTTCGACTATGTGGCCGCTTCTTTTGTCAAGTCCGCGGATGATGTAAAAGCCATAAGATATCTATTGGAGCAAGAAAACAGTGATATGGATATCATCGCTAAGGTAGAGCACCTAAAAGCCATCGAGAACCTGGATGAGATACTGGATGCGGCGGATGGTATAATGATCGCCAGGGGTGATCTGGGGGTGGAAGTTCCTGCTTCAGACGTCCCCATCTTGCAGAAGAAGATAATCGAGAAGTGCAACCTGAAGGAAAAGCCGGTGATCACCGCCACGCAGATGTTGAAATCCATGACCGAGAAACCCCGGGCTACCCGTGCGGAGGTTTCCGATGTTGCCAACGCCGTTATAGACGGTTCAGATGCCGTGATGCTGTCGGAAGAAACCGCCGCCGGCAGATATCCCGTAAAGGTGCTGCGGTTCATGTCAGAGGTCATAATGCGTACCGAGGAGCATCTGATCGGTAGAGTTCATCATACGGTAAAAGGAGAGGCTATGGATGTTTCTGAAATAATCTCGAAGAACGTGTGGCAGGCCGCTAAGAATCTAAAAGCCAGATATATAGTCGCACACACTGCATCGGGTTACACTGCGAGAAAGATATCCAAATTCAAGCCGGATGTGGATATCATCGTGTTCACCGATTCCCATGAAGTGAAGAGAAAACTCAGCCTTGTTTGGGGTATAAAGGCGTTCCACTGTGAATTCCTGGAGCACGTTGACGAGACCATCTGTGAATCAGTTTTCCAGCTGTATCAGGACGGATCGGTGGATCCTGAAGATACTCTGATACTGACCGCCGGTGTGCCAGCACTCGTATCGGGTGTTACCAACATGATGGAGATACGTACGGTTAGAAGTCTATTAGATGAGAGAAAAAAGATATTATCGTGAGCTTATCTCGAGGATAACCTTTATATCTATGTAGGGTTTTGATGCTCCGAAACCCGTGGAGAATTTACTATGGGAAACATAAGACCAACATACATAAAACGAGTCGCCATCGAACTTATCGATAAGTTCCCCGATGAGTTCAAGTCAGACGATTACGAACACAATAAGAAGATGGTAGAGGAACTCACCAACGTCGAATCCAACATGATGCGGAACAAGATAGCAGGTTACATAATACGGTATCTGAACCGCGGTAATTGAATCTATTTTTTCTTCATTTTAATGGTATCCTCAGCTACCGTAAGGCATGCAAGGAAATCGTCAACTGTGTGTAGCAGAGATAGCGGTGTGTCCGCTTCCGCATAGCATATCAGCGTGGAACCTTCTGTTTTAACGTCGATAAAACCTTCATTGTCCGGCTGCAGTGCCCGGGCTAGGGATTCGGCTTCCTCAGCACTCTCGTATTCCAGCTCCATGGAGCAGGTTATGGCTGCCATATCCACTACAGGATACTGCACGGTAATAGTTTTTTTGAAGGTCAAAATTTTATATCCCCTCTTCGTTTCATGGTCCGATAATATGACACGGATATTGGTATGCTACCATTCAGAGTCTGGAACCACCGAACGTATGGCGGAGGAGATCGTGAAGGGCATGCAAAAAAGGGCTGTTGACGTAGACCTTAAGAAGGTGGATGAAGTCCATGTGGATGATCTATTGGAGTACGATGGACTTATCTTCGGAGCTCCCACCTACTACGGACTACCATCGGGTAAGATGAAGTCCTTCATCGATGAGACAATCAGATGTCACGGTAAATTAGAATGGAAAGTTGGTGGTGCCTTCACCTCCAGCGCCAACCCGGCAGGTGGAAACGAGACCACGGTCATGGGTATCCTGGAGTCCCTACTCATACACGGTATGATCGTGAAGGGGATGCCAAAAGGAGACCACTACGGTCCCGTGGTGATCGGTGAGCCAGACGAGAGGGAGTTGAAACAGTGCCGCTTTTACGGCGAGTGGATGGCCGAGCTTACAGAGGGTGTCAAAGGATGGACTTCGAAGAGGTAGTTGAGAAAAGGAGGAGTATAAGGCGATTCACCGATGATGACGTTCCCCGAGACATCATCGATAGGATACTGAAGATAGGTCACAAGGCCCCTTCTGCAGGCAACAACCAGGCTAGAGAATTCATCGTCGTGCGGGATCAAAGGGTAAAATCAAAGATCGTTGAAGCTGCTTTAGGTCAATCATTCATCCAGGACGCTCCTTGGGTGGTGGTCGTGTGTGCTCATGAGGAACGATCTGCATCAAGGTACGGAGGTAGGGGACGTGATCTGTATTCCATCCAGGACGCCACCGCTGCTGTTGAGAACATGCTGCTGGCGGTGACCAACGAGGGACTGGGGTCGGTATGGGTAGGCGCATTCGACGAGGAGAAGGTCTCTAATATACTCGATATACCCCGAGAAGCACGCCCCGTAGCCATACTGCCCATCGGCTACCCAGCCGCTGAACCATCCGAACCTGCGAAGATGTCCGTAAAAGAGATTACCCACGAAGGTATGTGGTAACTCATGGTAGAAATATACGACGCACATGTACATCTCGGTCCTTCAGGGCCTTGGGTACCCTATGTAAAACCCGCTGTAGAAACTTCCACAGTGATAGAAGCCATGGATGAAGCTGAGATATCTAAATCCATCGTGTTCCCCAATCCGGTACCGGGCGATCGATATCCCGAGCTCAACGATATCATAGCCCAGGCTGTGAAAGATCATCCGGATAGGCTCATCGGTTTCGGTAGGGTGGACCCACGCAGAGGGGATGAAGCCGTCGAAGAGATCTATAGGTGTGTGGAGAAGGGATTGGTGGGGATAAAACTACATCCTTTCGTGGAAACATATAGACCGGATCATGAGGAATTCAGCTCGACGTTCGACGCGATATATGAAGAAGATCTTATACTGTTAACTCACACCGGCGGCGGTTTTTCCTCCCCGGGATACATGAAGAAAGTTCTAAAGGACCGGGAGGAGATGAAGGTGATCTTGGGACATCTGAACGAAGGTTGTATCTCCGTGGTGGATGAATACGAGAACGTGTATGCCGATACCTCTGGGTGCAGGGTATACATGCTGGAATACGCCTGTGAAAAGATCCCTGATGGGATAGTGTTCGGATCAGACTATCCGTATCTCAACTACGAAGTGCAGAAGACCGTTGTCAGGGCAGCTGATATATCCGAAGATCTAAAAGATATGATATTCAGCTCTAATCTCAAGGGATTACTGAAGGTTTGAAGATGCAATTATATTTACTCAGGTACGGTGAGATCGGCGTAAAGAGTCCTAGGATCAGGAGAAACTTCGAAGATATACTGATAGACAACATCCAGCGAGCCTTCCTCAAAGTGGATGCTGAAGTGTTCATCGAAAGGGAGAGGGGCAGGATCTTCGCCTATGCTGACCCAGAGCACTCTTACATATTCAGAAGGACCTTCGGTTTGGTATCTTTCAGCCCCGCCGATGAAACCGATGCCACTATCGATTCCATGGGAGAGGTTGCCAGGGATTGGGCAAAGGGCTTAGAAGGTTCATTCGCCGTTCGTGCTCGTAGGGTCGGCGATCACCGATTTACCAGTCCGGAAGCCGCTGCGGAGGTGGGGGCACACGTACTGGACGAAAATCCCGGCCTAAAGGTGGACCTGGACGATCCGGACCACGCGATCCATCTCGAGATACGGGGGAATCGTGCCTATGTTTTTTCTAAAGTTCAGGATGGCCCTGGTGGTCTTCCTTTGAGCAGTCAAGGTAAAGTCGCTGCATGGGTAGATTCGAAGAAAGCATCTTTGGCCGCATGGTTGATGATGAAAAGGGGTGCACGGGCATTTGTCTTTCATCCACCTGGTTCTGATCATCATCAACGATTAGATCTTTGGGATCCCAATCTGAAAACATTCACATGTGAGGATCTAGAGGAGGCAGTGTCGGGGTATATCCCCAAGGGAGTCCGTGGTTGGGTAATGGGCGATACTTTAGGTGAGGTGAATAAGGTGGAACATCATCTCCCCATCTACCGTCCTCTGATCGGATTTACAGAGGATATGATCGTTGATTACTTAGAGGAAATAAAAAAATTAGAAGGGACCCGCTAGAGTGCGGGTAAGCGTTTTTTAACTCAGTTCCTCGATGCGTTCGTTGACCGCTTGGAGTTCCTCTTCGAGCTCTTCCTTATAGGCTTCCAGTTTCTCTCTGATCTCTTTTTTGGACTTGAACCTTCTCCAACCGTGGTGTTCACCGCATGAACATCCACCATGGTGTCCACAGGTGCATCCGTGTGCTGAGCCGCATGAACATCCGCCATGATGTTGTCCACAGCAGCAGTTACCCGTGCAGCAGCATCCTCTGTGATGGCCGCCGCCGTGGTGTTTCTTATGTCCGTGTTTCTCATGGTGTCCGTGTCCTCTATCCGTTTTGCAACATTCTTCTGACATACTATCACTTTGTTATCAGGTAAAAAAAGTAAACTATTTAAACCCGTTGGTTTATGGGAATGCAACAAAGTTAATGATGTTAAACCAGGTGAAGTAAGATGAACCAGGAATGCTGCGATGAAAGTATGAAGTGCATATGCTCGGTCAAAGGAATAATGGAAGTTATCTCTAAGAAATGGACCATATGTATAGTTAGTTCTCTGGGTGCCAGGGAAGAGGGCTATCGTTTCAACGAGTTGAAGGACAAGCTGGACGGTATCAGCTCCAAGTCCCTATCCGATCGGTTGAAGGAGTTGACGGCCCATGGTCTTGTTGATCGGGAAGTCGAGCCTACCGTCCCTCCCAAAGTGACGTACACCCTCAACGAAGAAGGAAGGAAACTGCAGGAGGCCTTGATCCCCCTCGTACATTGGGTGGGCGAGAAGGAGAAAAATCAATCCTTGGAGATATCTATCAACTCGTAGTTCCTTTCACCCATACCCATCTTTTCTGCATGTTTTAACTGTACAGTCCCATCTACATCGTGTGCTGCACAGAATTTATCAACACCGGCTTCTTGCTCCCCTTCAGCGTTTTTAACTAGATCGAAGGCCGCCTGATCGATGGCCACAGGATCCCTGGAGGCTATCACACCGATGTCCGGAACCATGGGGCCTTTCCGCCATGGAGGGCAGTCACATTCCGGCGTAACATCCATGACGAAGTTGTAGAACAGTGACTTATCATATTTACCTTTTAAAGAGCCGTGGGCGTACTCAGCTACCTTTTCCTGTAACTCATAGTTGGTGGATGAATCCTTTACCTTTATCGCTCCCTCTGGGCAGACGATCCTGCACTCTCCACAGCCGATGCACCTTTGCTGATCTATACTAGCGTAGTTTTCTACCTCTATCGCGTCGGCGGGACACCATATAGCACATTTTCCACAGCCGATACACTCTTTGATATCCACCTCCGGCTTCACGTTGTAGTGCATCATCAGCTTACCCGCCCTAGAGGCGCACCCCATACCTAGATTTTTTAACGTCCCTCCGAAACCGGTCATGCCGTGGCCTTTAAAATGCGTTACACCTACTATACCGTCGGCCTGGTAAAAGGCGGCACCGATCTTCACCTCTTCGAAATGTTTACCCTCTATCTTCTGTGTGTAGAACTCGTGGCCGTGCAATCCATCCGCGATTATCACCGGTGCATCCACAGCGGGCATTAGCCAGCCGTTTCGGGCGGCGGTGATATGATGGTCCACAGCATCACCCCTGCTTCCTCTATACAGCGTATTTGAATCACCTAAGAAGGGTTTTCCGCCCGCTTCCTTTACAGCCTCAACTATGGGCCTCACTCGAACCGGCCTCATGTAGGTGTCTATGCCCATCTCTCCGAAGTGTAACTTCACCGCCACAAGGCCATCATCGTAACTTACACCCTCTCCAGCATATTTGAACAACCTTTTGATCCTCTGCAGCAAGTTATCTTCCTTGGTGGATGAAGACAAGCCCGCGAAGTATACTTTTGACATATGGTTACATCGTAATGATCGTGATAATAAATTTACGGACAGATAGATAATCTTTTAAGTGCTATCATTCGATACATCATCACTATGGAAATATCTACCTACGAGCAGATCGATGATGAGCAGATGTCGGAGATCCTATTGGCATGCTTCGACCATCCTTACTCCAGGGAACACATACGGGGTATGGTGGAGGCGGACTGTCGTTTACCGTCATGGGGCGGAGAACTTTATGCTGTAGAGGGTGATAAACTACTGGGAACCTGTGGATTGCTCTATCCACGTGCTAGATTTGGTGATCGTATAAAAACAGTGGGAGGCATAAGGAACGTATGTGTTCGTAATTCAGCCTCGGGTAGCGGGGTGGCAACACGATTACTCGAGGAAGCGCATAGGCGGCTTCGGGAACAAGGTGTAGAACATGTCTTTTTGATGACATCCAGGGGACTGGTGGCTCACTCGCTTTACCGTAGATTGGGATATGAGGATGTTCTCGTATATCCGACCGCTTTCAAGGCAGTTGAAAAGGTGGAGAGCGATATCGAGTTCAAAGGATGTGACGACTACGATATGGTCAGGGAGTTATACATGGAAAGTGTTCAGGGAACGGAAGGTCTGGTCATACGTGAAAAGGATTATCACGAGATGGCCGAAGCTAGAGGCTGGCCCGATAACGACAACCTTCATTTCGCTTATGATGACGGTGAGTTCCTTGGATACGCCATGTACAAAGAGGGGAGGAAGAGCTTAGTTTGTTTTGAGATGGCTGGAGTCCACGGCGTCGAGGATATAATCTTAGGTATGGAAAAGATCGCTGAGGGGAAACATATGGTATT
>PUPH01000049.1 GCA_003553085.1 Thermoplasmata archaeon | reverse complement strand
ATGATGACCGGTTCTGGTTTCTGTACCCCATGGACCATCGTAATGTTGATCTCCAAGAGCGCCCCATTCTTCACCGAAGGCCAACTGTTTGGAGAATGCACTATATGCTAAGATGTCTCTGACCGTTAGATCATGTCCAGTGTGCCATTTACCAAGAGCATAGTTGTAGGTTACCGCTGTAGCTACGGTTGACCGTTCTACAACGTCTGCGCCGACTTGCTCGCCATCCTCATGAACAGGCACTAGCTCATGACCGCCCTGCAGCCATTCCTCTTCTTGCACACAGTACCACCATGTATCGTCATTGTCAGGCAATTCTAGTTCTGTGACCAGATTACCATCTTCGTCGAATTCGTAATCAGTCTGCAGCATCATCTCTCCAGGGCTGATGTCGTGACCGTATCTCTCATTGAATATGTCTGCTGTGTCATCATCCGCTAGGTATTGCGCCCTCATACCGATGGCCACACCGGTTATTGGATTGGTTGTTGTACCGTAATCCTTGCTCATCTTTTGCTGTAGTAAACCATAGTAATCGGAAGAACCGCCTATATTGTTAAAGTGATCCATGTACAGTTCTCCAGCTGTGAATTGTCCTGCTGTGAACGTACCGTCGACTGTCTTTATCGTCCTGGGAGAGAACACCTGAGACCAACCCGAGGTGACATCGGTGGCTAAACTGGTCACATGATCCCGGTTCAATGGTATATATTCCCGGGACGTAGTTACGAAAACGCTCATACTCTGATTCACACCCGTATCGGATATGTGTCTTACAGCATCCCAGTATTCATCCTCTTCTTCGATCAGGCCCTCCATCAGAGGCCTTGCGTAATCTTCGACCAAACCTTTGGCATCATAATCTTTAGAATCCCTTCTATGATAATATCTTGCATCTTCACCTATGATACCTCCAGGCATGTAACCCCACCAGTCGGTGTACATCTGTACTGGGACACCGTGTAGATATGCAGCGGACGTGGATTCTATCCATCCACCTGTATAGAAGCCCCATTGGAAATCTGCAGGATCGGTAAATAACCAGGTATTGATATGTCTATGCCCACCTACGTTACGATCCACTTTTATATGACATTCTTCAAGAAGGTCGGAAAACCACAGACCTATGATTCCATCGTAGAATTCGATACGGATGAGACCTTCGATCTCTACATCCCACCATTCACCATCGGGTGGTCGATACTGCCAGAAGTCTGTAGTCGACTCATCAGGAGGCCTTAACTCACCGGCCAAGTCCGGGTTATTCATCGCGTCGGTCATCGCATCCTGTATCATATCATATGCTTTATCGAAGTCTCCATCCGATGTCAAACCATGTTTTTCTTTGATCGAACTCATTTCATGATTACATAGGGGGTTCAGATAATTGAGTGCCTGATATCGTGGTATCGCATCTCCATCGTTGATCTCTTCCACAATTTTCGACCGGTTCAATAGCCAGTTGGCTGCGTAGCGTACTTCCCTGATAGAAAAAGGATTGAACCGTAGGTTTCCATATCCATCTATATCGACCTCCACACCCGAATCTTCTGTCCATGCTGAATTGAAGGTCAACTCCATATAGGAACCATAGGAATTTAATTTCCTTAGCTGTGATAACCACTCATCACTCATACCATCATATCTCCACCCCTCGATTGCTTGCAAGAATGCGTCTAGATCACCGGTTACCGTGTCGGTTATACCCTCTTCCCTATCCGTACGGACCTCCAAGCGGACCTCATCCACGTACTGTGGTGAACTCCCTTCATGGGACTCTACGTGCATATCTATGATAGTATCTCCATCCGAAGAACTGAGCATGGGCGATGCCGCGCTGAATAAGCTCACCAACAGAACGACCGCTATCAACATCGATAATGATCTCTTACTCATATCAAACATCTCCCTTCAGCATACATGCAAATATTATCGAACTTGATCATTTTACGCCTCTTACATATATTATTCAAGCAGAGTATATAAGTTTTCCTAACCATAACGACATGCTTTCTAAAGTAACGTTTATATAGGTCTCCCGCTTCAATTTTGCATCATGAACCGGGCAATCTTCGATTCGGGCTTTATCATCATAGAATGAGCCCATGTACTCGCCCGTGGTTCATCAGGATTTTAGGGGACCGATTATGGATGAAAAAAAACTCTTCGAGCCGCTAGACAAGGACAACGCACTGACAGAGAAGGAATTAGAGGTACTTAGGTTCTGGAAGGAGAACAAGATCGCAGAGAGATCCCGCAGTAGAGAGCGGGATAAGAAGTTCGGCTTCACAGAAGGACCTCCCACCGCCAACGGACTTCCACACATCGGCCACGTTCTGACCAGGGTGGCCAAGGACGTGTATCTGAGGTACAAGACCATGGAAGGCTATCAGATCGTACCGAACATCGCTGGATGGGATACCCACGGGCTTCCCGTTGAGATAGAGGTTGAGAAAGAGTTGGGTATCGATTCTAAGGAAGAGATACAGGAGTACGGTCTAGAAGAGTTCAACAGGATGTGCAAAGAGAGCGTCTTCCGCTATGAGAAGGAATGGAGGGAGATGAGCGAGAGGATCGGTTTCTGGATAGATTACGACAATGCCTACATCACCATGAAGGACGACTACATAGAGTCGGTCTGGTGGAGCCTAAAGGAGATATGGAAGATGGGGCTGCTGGAAGAAGGTCACAAAGTAGTACCATACTGTCCACGATGCGGTACGCCTTTATCCAGCCACGAGCAGGCTCAGGGCTGGAAACAGGTGCGGGACCCTTCCATATACGTACGGTTCAAGTTGAAGGACGAGGACGCTTACTTGCTGGCGTGGACCACCACCCCTTGGACACTGATCTCGAATCTATTACTGACCGTGGGTAAAGATCTGGATTACGCTCTGGTCGAATACGAAGGTGAAAGATACTATCTTGCTGAAAAGCTGGTGGACCAGGTGTTCGAGGATGCCGAGGTCATACACACCGTTAAAGGAGAGGAACTACTGGGCAGAGAGTACGAACCGATATTCCCATACGTGACCTCTCCCACCAAAAGTCATTACGTCACTCACGCGGACTTCGTCAGTCTTGAAGAGGGGACGGGTATAGTGCACATAGCCCCGGCCTTCGGAGAGGACGACAGTCAGCTTTGTCAGGAAGAGGAGGTAGCACTGGTTAACCCAGTGGATGAGAACGGTAAGTTCACCGAGGAAGTGACCGATTATGCAGGAGTATTCGTTAAAGACGCCGATGGTCAGATAATGACCGACCTTTACGAGAGGGGAGATCTGATCAAACGAGCATCGATCAAGCACACATACCCCTTCTGCTGGAGGTGCGATTCACCTCTGCTTTACTACGCCCTGGAGAGCTGGTTCATACGCACCTCAAAAGAGAAACAGCGATTGATAGATAACAACGATCAGGTCAGATGGAAGCCCGAACATCTAAAACACGGTAGGTTCGGCAATTTCCTCGACGAACTGAAGGACTGGTCCCTGAGCAGGAACAGATTTTGGGGCACCCCACTACCCATATGGATATGCCCTGAAGGCCATCAGCACTGTGTGGGCAGTAAGGAGGAGCTGGAAGAGATGGCTACAGAGCCACTGCCCGGTGACTTCGAGCTGCACAGACCGTGGGTGGACAGGGTTAAGCTGGAGTGTCCGGAATGTAAGAAAGATATGACTAGGGTAGAGTACGTGATAGACTGCTGGTACGACAGCGGCAGCGCACCCTTCGCACAGTTCCACTACCCCTTCGAGAATAAAGAACGTTTCCAAGAGTCGTTCCCCATAGATTTCATCACAGAAGCTTTAGACCAGACACGTGGTTGGTTCTACAGCTTACTCGCCATTAGTTCTCTGCTGCACGATGAGCCGGCGTACATGAGCTGTCTTACGCTGGGACTGGTACTGGATGAAGACGGAGAGAAGATGAGTAAGAGCAAGGGTAACGCAGTTGATCCCATGGAGGCGATAGATGAACTGGGGTCCGATGCCATACGACTCTATTTCCTTAGCCTACCGGTTTGGAAGTCTTCTCGATTCAGTAAAGAACTGGTTAGGGAAAAGATAAGCAAGACTTTGAACACACTCACTAACGTGGTTTCCTTCTTCGTGAGCAACGCCAACATAGACAGTTTCGTTCCCGGTGAGTTCGAAGTGGAAGATAAGCTGGATAGGTGGTTATTGTCCAAGAATGAGAGTCTGATACGCACGGTGAGAGAACGGCTCGATGATCTGGAAGTTCATAAAGCCACAAGGGCTATCGAGGAGTACGTCGACGACCTCAGCAACTGGTACCTACGCAGGAGTAGAAGGAGGTTCTGGGAAGGAGAAGCGGATGATAAGGAAAGCGCTTACAACACGCTGTATTCATCTCTTAAAACTCTCACCCTGGTGATGGCACCGTTCACACCGTTCATCACCGAGAGGATATATCGATCTGTGATAAGACCGGCGGAAGATTCCGCAGAGTCGGTACATCTGCTGGAGTATCCCACCTACGATGATTCCTTGATAGATGATGAGTTGGAAGAGAACATGGCACAGGTCATCAAGGTGGCCGAGCTCGGCAGGAACGCCAGACAGAAGAGCAATATAAAACTGAGGCAGCCGCTGCAGGAACTATTCGTCGTTACAGAAGATAAACAGCAGGCGGTGAAAGATTTCACCGATATACTAAAAGATGAACTGAACGTCAAAGAACTCAAGATTCGAGAGGATACATCCGAGTTCATGGAGTACGAGGTGAGCCCAAATTTCTCCTCCCTGGGTCCCAGGTTCAAAGGTGATGCGGGGAAGGCAGCGGCTAAGATAAAAGAGGCGGAAAAAGAGGGGATCATAGAAGCGGTCTTCCAAGATAAAGAGATCGAGCTCGACGGTTTCACATTTATACCGGAAGACTTCAACCTCGAAAAGAAGATAAAAGAGGATTATACCGTCAGCGAAGTGGCGGAGATTTCGGTCTTCATAAACACAGAGATCACCGACGCACTCCGCAGAGAGGGTATCGCCAGGGACGTCATAAGACGAATACAGACCATGCGGAAAGAGCTCGACCTTGGATATACCCAGAGTATAGAAACATACTACATAGGCGATCCTGATGTTGAGGATGCTGTCGAAGCTCTGAACGATTTCATATCCCGGGAAACACTGTCCGAATCCCTAGAAAAGGGAGAGGGAGAGGGTTACCAAAAGGACTGGGATATCGATGGTATGAGCGTCACCATATGGGTGGATCCTATGGAAAAAAGCTATAAGGAGAAGTAGTGGTATTAGAGTTGAATCCCATGGATGAAGAAACAATACTAGTGGTAACGAAAAGGAATTGCTTGTTCAGATTTCCAGAGGAGATGGAATACAGAGATCTAGCACCGGTTTTCCCGGAACTGTTAGACCTCTTCATGAGGGTTTCGGACCAGTATCCGGAAGAGGGGGGAGAAGAGTACATGGAGACTTTGATCCGATTGAATCTCAGAGATCTTACGAAGAACAGAAAACCCATGGGTCATAATCGTGAGGCGAGGTACAGGATGATATTCCCTCTAGAGAGCGATAGGGTGGAATTCTTAGTCTATCCTCGTATATCAGAAGAAGAGTCAGAGATAGACACGGTGGTGAACGAGTTGAGTGAGTTCTTCGATGAAAAAGGCATCGAGTATGAGTTGATCTGGGACCAGATGCGATCCTTGATGAAGGAAGAAAAAAAATAAGGGATCAATCGAAAAATGCTACGCATTCTTGGGACAAGTTATCCGTGACATCGTAGTGAAATTCTTCGGGCATACAATCCTTGTAACGTGGATAGTTGAACCTCCTATCAAGCAGAGCTATCAGAGCTCTATCATGTTTCGAGCGTATGGATCTGCCGGCTGCCTGAAGTACCCTATTCAATGCGGGATAAATTCGGGTGTAATCGTAACCCTTCTGCCTGCCAAATTTTTCGGTATAATACTCTTGCAGAGCTTCCAATTCCAAAGAGGGTGGTGGGAACGGGATACCGACTATTATCACGCTGGATAGTATGTTGTCTCTATAGTCCACACCCTCGGATAAGCTACCACCTTGAACCCCTATCAACAATCGATCGTGGTTGTACCTCAGCTTATCCACCATCTTCTCCTTCCCCCGTTTCCCAAGTTTTCTTTCTTCTATCATGAACTGTTTTTCCAGATGCACACGTTCCAGACGGTCCACCACCTTGTTCATCAGCAGGTACGACGGGAAGAAGCAGGCGACGTTACCCGGTGTGTTGTTGCATACGTCGGCTATGGCGTTGGCATATGCCTGATACATGGGAACTCCCCTCTCTTTATATGATGTGGTAAGATTGTTCACACTGACCACCTTCCTGTTCTTTCTAGGGAACGGAGAAGGATAATCCCTTATCATCGGGTCTTCCACTCCCAGTAGATCGGCGTACATCTCTCCGGGGTGAAGTGTACCGCTCATCAGTACCGCTCCCGGGGTCCTATCGAACACCTCAGCCGATATGTACGCTGGATCCAGTAAGCTTACACGTATGGATCTGGGATCCGGTTCGAAGCACCGGAAGACCTCTTCACCTTCGTTCTGCCACTGACTTAAAAATGAAACCAAATATAATGGAGCGGTGGCCGCAGGATCCTTCTCCACCGATTCTATGGCGGCCTCGTAGAGGTCATCTATCAAGGGATCCACATCTTCGTACCTACCAAAACCACCCCTTAGTGCCACTTCTACCATATCGTCGAAGAAGGATCTGTCCACCACCGTGGTGTCCATATCCACACCGGCTAACTCGTTACCCAACCTTTTGATCACCCCAGCTAAGTCGCCGTTGACGTCGTTGAGAAGTCCGAAGGCTTCCTGGAGAAGTGGTAAGGTTACCGTCTCATTCAGATGAGAGCGTACCCTATCCGGGAGGTTGTGTGCCTCGTCCACGATCAGATAGATGTCTTCCAGTTCGACTTCCAGATTCTTAAGGACCGTGTCCCTGATATCGGAAAATATGTAGTTATAATCACATACCAGCACCTGTGCCTCTTTGGCGGCCTCCAATGCGGCTTTATGGGGACATACACTCCTTCTAACACATTCCGTCCTGAGCTCGTCAACGTGCAGAGGTTCTTCCCTTATCTTCTCCACCACCGAGTCGATCCTGGGTCCGTATATTCCGCATCTTGCCTTCCCCACTTTACCGCAGAACCGCTCGAATGCGGCATATGGCAGGTTGATGGACTCCTCCAGTGGACACATGTGCTGTTTGGAGATCACATCCACCGCGGATATGTCCCTCCGGAGTTCCCTGATAGTGTCGATGGCCATACGGTGCTGAGACTGTTTACTCGTGAGGAAAAATATCTTCTTATCATCGACATTTTGGACTGCAGCGGTGAGAGATGCTACGGTCTTTCCTATACCGGTAGGCGCGTGGGCCAGTAATATCCTACCGTCCCGGAAGGCTTCCTCCGCATCCTCCATGAACTGTTTCTGTCCCGACCTTACCCTCTCATACGGAAAGATACCGCGACCTTCACTCTTCACCCTGTTCACGACCGTGGTTCGACCTCTACTTCTACCAACACATCTGGAACATCTGTCGGACCCAGGTGACAGCATGGTACCGCATTCTGGACAGAATCCTTTCATCAGAAGGAGGAGATACAGAAGGGGGTTTTAGGTGTTTCGACACTAGTTAGTCGATCGATAAAGAATACTTTGTTTGTTGAGGATGATTTCGAAGTCGCTCT
>PUPH01000092.1 GCA_003553085.1 Thermoplasmata archaeon | reverse complement strand
TAAAAGACAGTTTCCACCAACTTATACATTTTACCGATCTGAGAACGATGCTCGTGAACGCATCGATATACGATTCGTTCTTCAAGATCTCCAAGGATTACCTTTCACCGATAGTGGAAACGTTCGCACTCACAGCGCCGTTATTACTCTTCATAGAGGTGCCTGAACAGCGTACAGCGATATTGGTCGGTATCATCTATTTCTTTGTCTACATGAACAGTTTTGTCTCATCTAGAAAGTCAGTCAGCTTGATGTCGCGGGTCGGCGACATGGCGAAAGCTTTGAACATACTGTACTTCATAATGGCCACGGCATTTTTGGTTGTTGCCATATTCTTATACTTAGACATGGTCATACTATCCATAGCGGCATTCTTCTTTTTCTTCACTTTATACAATCTAAGAAAGCCCATGGTTATCGGTTTCCTAGGTGATGTTATAAAACCTCAGACCAGGGCTACACTACTCAGCGGAGAGAATCAACTAAGGTCGGTAGTGGGTGTGATAATAGCCCCTATAATGGGTTTCATGGCAGATATGTTCGGTATAAGTATGGTATTCGTATTCGGTGCGGTAGTTCTGTTCTCGGTGGCGATCCTACTTCCGATAAAGGATGTATCGAGGATGGGAAATAAAGATCAATAGATCAGATAATCGCCCTTTTCCATCACCTTTTTATCGTCGATCCACACATCGCACCCCTGTATGACCATATCTATGTGCTCGGAACAGGTCCAAGAAGCCATGGTCATGTCCTGGTTGGGATCGCCGAAGGCGATATGGAATCCCGGTGATTTCTCATCCACGAGCATAGAGCCCATCAACTCCTCGATGTATGGATTGGTTCCGAATCCGAGTTCACCGACAAAGGATGAACAGCGGTGCCTGCTGAGATATTCTTCGATATCCGCTTTGATATCCTCATTATCGCATTCTATTTCTCCTGCAGTAGGTGGAGAACCATCCTCCACCTCTATCACTAACGGTGTTTCTTCGAGTTGGGATATCGAATATATATCCTCGAAATAATCCCCTAATGTACCGTCTATCACAGCGGTACCCTCCATACTCTGGGGTACAGTATAGACCATACCGTCCGGAAGGTTGTGCCACGAACCATTATCCCTTAGTATCCCGGTCGTCGCCACCCACTTGTATTTACCCACCTCGGCAGTAAGATCGGTACCTCTATCGGTCCTCACCTTTATCTTTTCGGCACCCTGCACCATGGCGTGAAAGTCCTTCGTGAATTTTTCTACACGATCGTAATCACCGGTCAAGGCTTTCTCCACTATCTCCTCGGTTATGTTGACCATATGTGCTAATCTTCCATCGAACACGGCTGCTTTCAAGAAAGGACCTCTTACCGTTTCAAGTTCGCCTTCCACGGCTGCAGCCGTCCAAAATGAAACTGTTGCATCCATGGCAGCACTTTTTATCGAATCTGGAAGACGGGAAAGCGGTCTTTCACCGTATATATCTAGATTGAAATACCTTACATGTGGAGTAATTTCCCGCAAGATCTCCTTCAGTTTTTTTCCGATGCTCTGGCTCCCCTCGTCAGCGACCACGATGGCACGGTCCTCCTCCGTGACGCCCATACAGGTCGATACAGCTACACGACATCCCTCTTCTAATGACATATGATACTATAGTCATCAAGGTTAATAAATCTTGTTTATTAGGTTATGGGAACCCCATCTCAAAATCCTTTTATCTTATTATTACCTTGTTTTAGACGGATAAGGAATGATTGACACGATCATAGGCTCAGATAAAGAAGGAATCAAGATCATAACAGTGGTACTTATGGTTCTGATCTTGTTATTTAGTGTCTTCTATTCTACCCCCCAGTTGTATCAAGAAGATAGACAAACATATGCGTATTCTGGTGCAGGGTCTGAGGATGAACCCCATATCATCACAGACATACACGGCCTGCAAGCTGCGAAGGACGATCTATCCGGACATTACGTTCTTTACAACGACATAGATGCCACAGAAACCAGATATTGGAACGAAGGAGAAGGGTTCGAACCCATCGGTACCGAAGAGGTGCCTTTCGAGGGTACCTTCGATGGACGGGGACACGATATTCATGGACTGTATATCAACCGGTCCACGGATGATGTCGGTTTGTTCGGTTATCTGGGAATAGATGGAACGATCACTAACGTGAGTGTGACGAACGCTGAAGTAACAGGGGGGCGAAACACCGCAATATTGCTGGGTACAAATAGGGGGAATGTTACCTACGCCAGTGCATCTGGGAGAGTCGATGGAGAAAATAGGGTCGGTGGCTTGGTCGGATATATACTCTACAGCTCATTATCCCACACCTGGGCGGATGCCACTGTGAAAGGTGAAGAGCTGGTCGGTGGCTTAGCGGGTTACAGTCTTTATGGTGAGATATACAAATCATACTCCAGCGGTGATGTTCACGGTGAAGAGAAGGTCGGAGGTTTGGTCGGATATCAAACCGGTGTAGGTTTTATCGACAAATCATATGCCACCGGTGAAGTTTCCGGTGAATATTTTGTCGGTGGTCTTTTGGGCAGCAGTAGGAATAGGGTCTTTCGGTCATATGCGTTAGGAGATGTCAGGGGGATAGATTTTGTAGGGGGACTCGTGGGACAAAAGGAAGGTAGCTGGGTCATCGAATCTTACGCAGCGGGCTCCGTTAAAGGTGAAGGATCTGTAGGAGGTCTGATTGGTGACAATTCTGGAACTATAGAATCCTCCTTTTGGGACATGGAAAGCACCGGCCAAGTAGAGAGTAGGGGAGGTGTAGGAAAGAACACAACAGAGATGATGGATCTGAATACATTTATTGCGGATGACTGGAATATCACTGAAGTCGAGGATGAAAATTCCCGCGATACAGGATATGCGTGGAACATCGTCAACAATAGAACATACCCTTTTTTGAGCTGGGAGGAAACAAGATATCCAACTGAAACATCGAGGGGACTTCCATTTTGGATGATACCTTTATTCGGTTCGATCGCTTCAGCGATCCTGGTCAGTCTTTTACTATATAAAAAAGATAGAGAATATTCAAAGGGAAAAATATGAATTTATCCTACACGAGACAATATAACCTGCTCTTCATCCACGGATAACACCAATGTGCTGTGATTGTCTTCGAACCTATAATCACCTTCATCACCGAATTGTCTGTGTGATATGTAGATACTCCTGTCTTCCTCGTCTATTTCCCAGTTAAAAGTATGTTCATTACCATCTTCGATAGCGACTCCCTCACCGTCTTCGTTAAAGATGATGTTTATGGATGTTGCGGGTAGGTTATTTATCTCCCACTCTCCCAAAAATTTCTCGACCTCGGACAACTCGATAAGAGTTACGTTGATCGTATAATGGTTTCCATACTCAGGGCGTAATTCTAACTCATACCTGTTCTCTGGTAATCCTGAAGTATCCCAAAATATCTCAGCGGAAGTTTTATCCCCGCTGGGTATGTCAACATCGTCCAGCACATAATTTTCTTCACCGTTTACATATAATGAGATGTCCTGAGAACCTCTTCTTCTACCGGTGTTCTCGATATTGAACTGTATGGTTACATTCTCACCGGATATGATTTCCTCCCCATCGACTGGAGAGATCATCTCTATAGAGAAATGATCGCTGCCCGATGTTGCTATGAAGCCAAAATACGCCGCGGGTATGATGAACACAGCGAGTAAAAAAACTACCAATATGGTCAAAAAGCTGCCTTTTTTGTAAAATGGTCTATCTCTGTATAGATAGGGCTGACTGGGGATATGTCTTTCTCTGAACCTTTCGGCGATCTGAGGATCCGGTGGTCCACCTGAATAACCACAGTTGGAACAGTAGGGCTCTTCATCCCGACATGGGGTGCCACATTGCGGACATATCTTCAGTTGGCTCACCGAATAAGATAACTATCGTTTAGGATATAGGTTTTTTGGTGTTCTGGACCATGGATACAAAGAGTTATATCATATAACACTATGTAACCATCAAAATGATGATAATACCATGGAGATGAACAAATGGAAGATTTTGTAGTATCTGTAGCACAATACGAGATCGCCCTAGGTGATAAAGAAAAGAATATAAACAAAGCAGAAAAGATGGCAAAAAAAGCCTCTAGTGAGGGTGCAGACTTTCTGGTACTGCCCGAGTACATGTCCACAGGGAGTTTACCATCAGAAGGTATGGATCACGCTGAAGCTATACCCGGTGAAACATCTGAATTGCTCTGTGAGATATCCGGTAGATACGGTATCCACATCGTCGGGTCTATATTGGAAAGGTCTGATGATAGAATATACAACACAGCACTGCTCACCGATAAAGAGGGTGAATTATTGGCTAGCTATCGTAAGATACATCTTTTCATGGACGAACAAAAACACATCATAAACGGAAATAGCATAATCACCGTGGACACTGAATTCGGTAAGGTCGGATTGATGATATGCTACGACAGTATATTTCCCGAGGTCGCTAGAAAGATCGCTCTGAGCGGGGCCAAGATGATATTCGTACCCGCCAACTGGCCGGATCCCTTCGACCACCAGTGGCAGTTATCCACCAGTGCGAGAGCCCTTGATAATCAGGTATGGTTAGCCGCATCCAATAGGGTGGGAAGTGACGAGAAATTCACATACTTCGGTAAGAGTCGGATAGTCAACCCATTGGGTATAACGGTGGAAGAGTGTGGTGGAGAAGAGGAGATCATCTTCGCACAAGTTAACGATGGATTAGAGAAAGAGTTCAAAGATACCGTGGACTTCATCGGAGACATGCAAGATATTTAGGATGAAAATCCAACAACGTTTTAAACCTCTTTACTATCAGGAACTCAAGATGAACTCGAGTATAGAGGAGAGAAAAGGTAGATTTCAATGGTTGATACTGCTGTTGCTCTTCCTGACCATAATCATCGCGTTCATAGGACGTTTGAGCACCTCCGTAGCACTCGAAAACATCGGTGACGAACTCATATGGTCTCATGCGCAAAAGGGATTCCTGGGAGGTGTGCTCATGGGAATATTCCTGGTGAGCTACGGTTTCTCCAACGTCTTTTTTAGTCCGAACATAGACAAGTACGGCTCCAAGGTCGTTCTCATAGCCTCCCTTGCTGGATGCTCTTTTTCTGTTTTCTTAGGGGCGTTCTTTGGCCATATCTATTCAGTATTTATATTGACACGTCTTCTTCTTGGTCTATCGCAGGGTGTGATGTTCCCTGTAGCCACCAAGGTCATAGCTGGATGGTTCAGCAAGAGTAAAAGAGGGCGTGCTAATTCCATATTCATAGTCGGTGCCTCGGCGGGGGTGGCATTGGCTCCGATAATAATGGGTCCGATAATTCACTTCTACAACTGGCGATACTCTTTCTACATGGTCGCGATCATGGGTTTTGCGTTGACCATACCGGTGATGTTGTTGGTTTCCGATTCACCCCATGGTCGCATAAGGTCTAACAAGGATATCGATGTCAAGAAGGTTTTCAAAGGTCTTTTAGGAGATAAGGGATTCCAGCAGATCACAGTGGGGTTCACCGCGGTTAATACCATCTGGTGGGGTACGACACTTTGGGTCCCCACATATCTCGAGGAGCTACACGGTTTTAACCTAGGCGAGATGCCTTACGTCGCCGCCATCCCCTACATAGGGGCTATCGTTGGATTACTGACTGGTACGTGGATCAGTGACATAAAAGGCGAGAGCAACGGTGTGATCATGTTCTCTCTCTGCATGACCGGTATCATGATCGCGGTTTTGACGTTCGCACCGATCTCTGGCCTATCGGCTGCTGTTGTGATGTTGGTGATAGTGTTCTTCTTCGGTCAGATGGCACCGCCGTTATTTTTCACCAAATTACAGAACAGCGTGGTGGGTAAAGAGCTAGGTTCGGCCACAGGTCTCATGAACGGTATCGCCAACACGGTGGGAGTGCTCGGACCGGTGAGTGTAGGTGTGGTAGTGGCTATCACTGGATCCTATTCATATGGATTGTTGGCATTATCAGTAGTTGCTTTTCTAGGTCTGTTCGGTTTTAGAAGTCTTCTGTGAACCACTTCTCCCGAAAAAGATAATAAAGGATAGCCCTTTACCGAGACCATCTCAAGTATCAGGAGATATATCCGATGGCAAAATTGAATGATGACAAAATTGAAGAATTGAAAGAGATAGCACGTAGAGTTAGGATACACATCGTAAAGAGTACGCACGAGGCCGGATCGGGACATCCAGGCGGTTCGCTCTCGGCGACGGACATACTGACGGTCCTTTATTTTAGTGAGATGAAGCACGATCCGGAAGATCTGGCATGGGAAAAGAGGGATCGATTTGTTCTGAGTAAAGGTCACGCCGCCCCGGCACTTTATGGGGTTCTTGCAGAGGCGGGTTATTTCCCCACCGATGAGTTGATGACTCTTAGAAAACTTGGGTCAAGGCTTCAGGGACATCCGGACATGTTGAAGGTCCCGGGCGTCGATGCTTCCACAGGATCACTTGGTCAGGGATTGTCCATCGCCTGCGGTATGGCACTAGCGGCTAAGATAGATAGACGATCTTATCGTGTGTTTGCTATATGCGGAGACGGTGAAGTTCAATCCGGACAGATATGGGAGGCGGCAATGTTCGCAAGCCATCATAAACTGGACAACATCATAGTGTTCTTGGACAGGAACCAGCTGCAGATAGACGGCTCCATAGAGGACGTTCTGTCCATCGAGCCCATCGTCTCTAAATGGAGATCCTTCGGATGGCACACACAGGAGATAAACGGTCATGATATGGAAGAGATCTCCAAAGCCATAGAACGTGCTAACGAGGTGGATGGTAAACCATCCATGATAATTGCTCACACGGTCAAAGGTAAGGGAGTGACTTTTATGGAAGGTTCTTTGTCTTTCCACGGCAAGGCTGCAAACGACGAACAGCTGGAGATAGCTTTGAAAGAGTTAGGGGGTGCTTGAGTATGTGGGAGATGGCTAAACAGAGGGATGCCTACGGAGAGGCTTTGGTCGAGCTCGGCAGGCAGAGGGACGATATAGTTGCCGTTGGAGCAGATCTTTGCGGCTCATGCCGGATAAAAAAATTCGGTACCGAATTCCCTGAGCGTTTCTTCAACGTCGGTATAGCAGAACAAAACATGATGGGTATAGCAGCTGGCCTGGCCATGTCTGGAAAGACCGTGTTCGCAAGCACTTTTGCTGTTTTCGCGACGGGAAGGGCCTACGACCAGGTGAGGCAAAGTATCGCGTATCCTGAAGCGGATGTGAAGATAGTTGCTACACATGCAGGTATAACCGTGGGCGGAGACGGTGCTTCTCATCAGATGCTGGAGGACATAGCACTGATGCGGGTACTGCCCAACATGAAGGTCATAGCTCCTGCGGATTACCATGAAACATTGAAAGCAACTTATGCCCTCTCGGAATACGACGGACCCGTATATCTAAGACTGGGAAGGTCCGATGTACCTATAATCACTGAAGAGGATGATCAGTTCGAGATGGGTAGGGCAACGGTGCTCAAAGAAGGGAAAGATGTAACACTGATAGGTACGGGTATCATGGTCTCAAGAGCGCTGAAAGCGGCAAAGATACTCGAGAAGAAACATGATATAGATGCACGAGTTGTGAACATGAGCACCATCAAGCCATTGGATGAAGATATAATAATAAAGGCGGCCAAAGAGACAGGAGGTGTAGTCACCGCCGAGGAGCACGTAGTCAGCCAAGGTATGGGGAGTGGAATATCTCAGGTACTTTCCGAGAGCTATCACGTGCCCATGAAAAGGGTTGGCGTTTCAAAT
>PUPH01000024.1 GCA_003553085.1 Thermoplasmata archaeon | reverse complement strand
TTTATCCCTTTTTCATTTTCTTATTTCTTATGGAACCATCCTTCCTGAGTGTCTTCGGTCACACCGCAGTCGATATAATACTAAAGGTAGATGAGATGCCGGAACTGAACACATCTACACCCATCAAAGAAAGAATTATAAGGAGAGGGGGTACGGCCGCTAACATCTCGATCGGTGCAGCTAGATTGGGCGTTCCCACCATATTATCATCCTTCGTAGGAGAAGATTTCGACGAAGGATACCTTAAATCATTAAAAAAAAGTGGTGTGGATCTTTCAGGCTTAAAGATGGTGGATGGATACAAAACACCGACGTGTTTCATCGTCACTCTGCCTTCCGAGGAGCAGATGGCTTTGATGGATCAGGGGATCATGGAACATATAAGTGATCTCGAAGTGTCGGAATCATCTATCAACAGATCCGAGATAATTCATATTGGAACGGGAGATCCAGAGTACTACAGACGTGTTATGGACTTAGCGAAGGAGAAGAAAAAACGTGTATCATTCGACCCTTCCCAAGAACTACGGTATATGTACGAACCTAAGGGATTTAGAGAGATGCTGAGCATGAGCGACTTCTTCTTCTGTAATGAGCAGGAATATATTCTAGCATCAGAATATCTCGGTGCCGAGTCTTATCAGGACTTTTTTTCATATACTAATGTGATGGTGGTAACCAAAGGTGCCGAAGGTAGTACCTTGTACACAGATGAATTTGAGGTGGATATACCCGCATACGAACCAAAAAGATCCGTCGATCCGACCGGGGCCGGGGACGCCTATCGTGCAGGATTCTTCGCCGGTCTGTTCAGAGAGCTGTCCCTGGAACAGTGCTGCATGTGTGGTGCCGTCAATGCGAGCGATATTATACGGCACCACGGACCCCAGGAGGGTGAGATTTCCTGGGCCGAGATATGGAATACAATCGGAAGTGATTAATACGTAGAAATGTATAATCCATCAAAACCAGCGGGTGTCGCCTTTGATAGATAAGGAGAATTTCATAGAGGAATTAGACCGCATGAGCCGCGAACGTTTTCAGAAGCTGTGTATAAATCTATTGAAGAGGATGGATTTTGATATTGTGACCGCCCGCAGCTTTGGGGGAGATTTCGAAGCAGAGGCTGAACTTCAGAAAGGGAATATGATACACGAGTACGTTATAAGGATAACGAGATCAGGGGGTGATCCGGAAAGAGAAGTTCAGTCTATGCGGAAGATCATCGCCCCGGGTATAAAAGGTCTTTACATCACAACAGAGAGTATCGATGAACCCATAGAGGGGGTAGAACGTATCGAGACGGTGGATTGCGATGATTTTTACGATCTCATGAAAGAATACGACATACTGTCAAATTACTTCTCAAAAGATATTCCCGATCGTACACTCCCCAGCGCCTCGGAGGTTGATAGACTGATGGAATGGGGAGACGAGTTTTTTAAGAAGAATAACTATCCTCGGGCCCTGGAATATTATGAAAAGGCTATAGATCACAAACCAGAATCTGTACGTCCTAGGCTGATGAAAGCCGAAGTACTCATGAACATGGGGGAGCAAGAAGAGGCTCGGGACCTGTTGATGGATTCCATAAAAGAAGGTATTATATCTCCTGAGATATACACCACTCTGGGGAAAGCTTTACACGAACTGGGAGAATTTGATCAGGAGATCGAGGCCTATGATCGTGCTTTGGACATAAACGAGGATCATATAGATGCATGGAGGAACAAGGGAGCTACACTATACGAACAAGAGCTCTACGATGAGGCTGAGCTCTGTTTTGATAGGGTACTGGAAGTAGAACCACGTGATGAAGGTGCCTGGAACAACAAGGGGCTGTGTTTGTATAAAAAGGGCGAGCTAGGAGAGGCTCTACACTGCATAAACAACGCATTGGAGATCCATCCAGAGCACATCGAATCATTGTTGAATAAAGCCATGATACTGGAAAATCAGGGAAAGATGGTAGCTGCATTGAGGTCAATCCAAAAGTTGGTACAACTACGTCCGGAAAGACCGGACTTTCACTACATAATGGCCGCCTACCTAGAAGCTCTGAACGAATATGAGGAATCCTATAAGAGTATAGAAAGATCACTGAAGTTGGATCCGGATAGTATCAGGGCCAAGGCGCTGAAAGGGAGGATCGAAGAGAAACTGGAAGATATCGGTGAACCTTTGACAGTGGAAGAAGATAGTGTTTCAGATGAAGACAGATCGGGCGAAAAAGATAAGGAGCTCCAGCGTTTGAAGGAAGAAAAAGAGAAACTCGAGCAGGAAGTCAGCTCGATCTGGGAACAGCGCATCGAAGAAGAGGATCTGACTGAGATAGAACTAGAGAGAGATGAGTTAAAAGAGGCTTTGGAAAGTAAGGAGGAAGAGTTGCAAGAACTGGTAGATCTGAAAGATAAGTTGGATGTAGGTGAAACTGAGGAACTGGAAAGGCTGGAGACCGAGATAAAGGATAAAGAAAGGGAGATCGAAGGATTAACTGAACAAAGAGATACGATAAGTGAGGAAGTCGAACGATTTAGAGAAGAAGTGAATGATCTAAAGGATATAAGGGACAAGTTGACGGAAGAGATAGACGAGCTCCAGCAGCATATCGTTTCAGAAGACATCGAGTCGATAATCCAAGAACGTGAGAGTGCGATGCAGGAACTAGATATGAAGGAAAGGCAGATCGAGAACCTGAAAGCTCAGCAGGATAAGCTACTCGACGACCTCGCACGTTACCGTCGGGAGGAGAAGAAGCGAGAAGAGGTGAGTAAAGAATCGGGAAAGCTGGTCAAGCAGGTCGATGAAAAGGTGAAGGAAAACGATTTCACTTTTAATCTGCGGCTCAAAACGCTATACAAGATGGGCGAATATAAACGGGTTTTGAATGAGATCGGAGAGAATGAAGACGAAGAACTGATCAATCTTAAAGGATGCTGTCTACATGAACTGGGGCGTTTGGAGGATTCGGAAGACTCCTTCAACAAAGCCAAAAATAGTACTTTAGCTAAATACAATCTGGAGGAGATACTGTTCAATAAAGGTAGATTTGACGAGGCGGTGGATATCTCCGACGAGGTGATGGGAGATCTAAAGGATAGCACCGTGTTTTGGGAAAAAAGAGCTGAGTTGATGAGAAGGTTAGATAGGTACGAGGATGCTATACTATCTTACCATAAAGCTGGAGAAGTCTCGAAAACAACTCTGTTCGATGTGATAAATGCAGAGGCCATCTGTAGGATGGCTGAGGATGGTATAGAGGAAACTGTCAAAGAGATAAGGAATAAGGATTGTTCATCCCGCTTCATGAAATTCGTTTTAGGAACGTATCTTTACCTATCTAGAGATTATAAAAAGAGTAACAAATTATTGAGAGATTCTACCGGATATCAAGATGCGTTATTCTTCAATAATCTCGGTTGTGTCGCTTATCAGACAGAAAGATTTGGAGAGTCCCTTTCCGCATTTGAGAAGGCTGTAAAGATGGAAAAGGATGTTGTTTACTTCAACAACCTTGGTTTCTGTCAATTAGAGAGAAATCTGATCGAGGCGGCCGAGGAATCATTCGCTACCGCTGTTGAGTTGGACCCTAACGATGCCAGTTCATGGTATCATCTTGGGATAGCTATGAAGCGTTTGGATAAGAAAGATTGGAGGGAGATGGTGAAACAAGCTCTGGAATTAGAATCCGATTTCGATGCGGCAGAAAGGTTGATGAAAACATGATGCGGCTGCCGGGATTCGAACCCGAGCAGCAAGCTTGGGAAGCTTGAGTCCTACCAGGCTGGACCACAGCCGCATTGACGGGGGGGACCCCTTTATTTCATGTGGAATGTGCGGGAGAGTCCCTACCTCTTGATATTGTATTTACGTTCCTTCTCAATAACCCTTTCTTCGTACTCTGGCCCCAGTGTGAGTGCCAGTGTTTCAAGCCTGGCGATGTTCTTGACGAACTTACTTTTACTCTTCGTATCTATCAATTCGTTGAACTCCTTTATCTTCTTGAAACGATCGGCTAGGTACCAACCGAGGAAGAGTACCATGAGGGCACCGATCACTAAGAACCAGTATGTCCAATTTCCTATCATGTCATTCAAAGTAGCTATGGGACCCGGTGATACGTCTGAAAGGACGACGCCAAAGAACCCTAGGATCAGAAGGATTATACCGACTAGCATCCCTATCACTCCGAGTATGCCTTGTTTTTCTCTGATAGTTCTCTTGAGAGTCATACATGGGGAGATTCTAGTCTATATACTTAAACCTTTTTCGTAGTATCAATGTTCATGTGAATGTAAATTATAGAATGCTCTCTCTACCACTTCGCTGAGAGCAGGATGTATATGCATACCCCTATACACTGGAGCGATGGTTCCATCGTCGGAATACATCAGATTCACTATCTCTTGTATCAATATAGATGCATACGGACCTATTATATGAGCACCTAGGATCTTATAGTTAGAAGGTTCCACTATCACTTTGACAAAACAATCATCTGCGTTAATAATACGTCCTTTAGCGGTATCTGTATAGCTGGAATAACCTACTAGTACATCGGTTTTCCTTCTAGCTTCCTGCTCCCCCAAACCAACCGATGCGACTTCAGGATAAGTAAATATAGCATGAGGTACAGCGTGGTAGTTCACAGATATCTTATCACCATCACCGAAGGCATTTCGATAGACCACTTGAGATTCATAGTTGGCTACATGTTTGAACATATGCTTACCGATGGCATCTCCGATGGCCCATATATTAGGTTTAGAAGTTTCGAGATATCTATCTACCTTAATCCAACCTTTAGAATTGACCTTGATACCGGACTTATTTGGTTTCAATATGTCAGTATTTGGGGTCCTTCCTGTTGCTACCAATATCTCCTCACTCTCTAGAGTCAAACGCTTGTCACCTTCAGCCAAGATAACCTTTTTGTTTCCTTTTTTACCCACTTTTTTTACTTCGTATCCCGTGTATATCTTCATATGTTTTGATAGTTTCTTCTTCAGTACATCAGATACCTTTGGTTCCTCCCCGGCCACTAGATTATCACTACGACCCACTATATTTACCTTTGTACCCATGTTGGACAAGAAAAAGCCGTATTCAGCCGCGATATATCCTCCACCTATGATAGTAAGGCTTTCCGGCCTACTTTTCATCTTGAGGAATGTATCACTGGTAAGAGCTCCTATCTGCTTCAATCCATCGATGGGAGGTAAGTGAGGGCGGGAACCGGTACACAGTATTATCTTGTCACCTTGTATCTTCTTCCTACCTACTTTCAAGGTATAATCTGATACGAACTCAGCTTCACTTTGATAGAAATCTATCTTATTCGACTTTTTCAGTGATCTTTCTATACTTTTACTCTCTTCATTAACATGTTCTCTCATATCCTTCATGATCCTCGAAAAATCTATGTTTTTTATCTTTGCTTCGATTCCATATCTATCCGCCTCTTTGATTGTATTGACCACCTCTGCCGGATAGAGGATCATCTTCGAAGGGATACATCCTCTAGTTAGACAGATTCCACCAGGTTGATCCTTTTCGATCACAGCTATATTAAGATCCTCACCTGATCGTAAAAGTGTAGAAACGATGTTCATTGCCGATCCAGTACCGATAACGATCAAATCATACTCCTTCATATAAGTAAAGTACCTACCTAGATATAATAAGGTTTGGTATTCTAAAGATTTATTAAACACTAGCCTCTTTTGGGCATCCATGAAAAAGACACCACTCTACTCGGAATACCCCAAGTCGAAGATGACTAAGTTCGGAGGATGGGAGATGCCTCTTACTTATTCCAGCATGAACAAAGAACACATGGCGGTAAGGGATAAGGCAGGCATCTTTGACGTATCCCACATGGGGGAACTCTACCTTAAAGGTGAAGGAGCCCTTGAGTTCATCACTAAACACTGTACCATGGATATAACGAAATCTGATAAATACCAGTTAAAGTATGCACATATACTGAACGAGGAAGGAGGTATCATAGACGATACGATCATCACTAGATTATCCGAAGACGAGTGCTATCTAGTTCCCAACGCGGGCAGGACCCCTGTAGTAGAAAAATGGTTGGAAGATCAGGGAGGTCAAGATCTTATCACTGATATCTCTGATGAAACCGTTATGATAGCCCTACAAGGTCCTAAATCTGTAGATATCATGTCAAAGTTGTGTGATCAGGACGTTTCGGATATGGACTTTTTTACCGCAAGATCAGTCGAAATCAATGAGGAAGTCATGGAAGTTTTCGATGATCATTGGCCATTAGGAGATGCACCATTGATACAGAAAAGCGGATATACTGGTGAAGATGGTTTCGAGATTGTCTTACCTTCCGAATCTGGTAAAATCTTATGGAACCAATTTTTATCCCTGGATGAAGGACCGGTACCGTGCGGTCTTGGGGCTAGAGACACTCTTAGATTAGAGTATGGCTTCTTGTTGTCGGGCCAGGACTTCGATGAGAAAAGGACAACAGTAGAAACCGGCTGGACAAAGATGTGTGTTGATTGGGAACATGACTTTGTGGGCAAAGAAGCTCTCGAAGCGAAGAAGGAAACAGAGCATCAACTGCTCAAAGGTCTAGTCATGCAGGATAGAGGTATTCCAAGGAACGGATACAAAGTGTTCGATGAAGATGATAACATAGGTACAGTCACCAGTGGAGCGCGGTCTCCAGTCTTAAGAAAGGGTATTGCATTGGCATATCTGGATCATGGTTATCATGAAGAAGGTACTGAAGTGTCGATTGAGATCCGAGGGAACAAAAGAAAAGCGAAAGTGAAGAACCCTCCTTTCGTATAGTTTTCCACATGAAATAAAGGGGTCCCCCGAGGTGTATAATATGAAAGAGATAGAAGAATTCGAAAAGATCATAAAGGCACCAGGAGTGTCTGGATACGAAGATCAAGTCAGAGAGATGATAGAATCCATGGTTTCCGATCTGGGAGAAACCCGTATTGACAATATGGGTAATCTTATATTGGAGTTTCCCGGAGAAGGTCCTCATACCGCCATCGTAGCGCACATGGATGAAATAGGTATGGTGGTGTCCAATATAGAGAAGAACGGTTATCTGCGTGTGATGAAGATAGGTGGTGTGAAGGACTCTCTTTTACTCGGCAGACATGTCACCATCCACACTGTAAAAGGACCGGTTAACGGTGTCATCGGGCACAAGGCACCTCATCTTACCACCGATCAGGATAAGAAAGACGAGATAGTTCCGTGGACTTCTACCTATGTGGATATCGGTGCTTCCTCGGAAGAAGAGGCTAAAGAGATGGGTATAGATGTACCGGATCCGATAACATTCCTCAAACCTCTTCGGAAGTTAAGGGATAAGATGCTCGCTAGTAGAGGTATGGACAACCGCATCGGCTGCTATGGATTGATCCAGCTGGCTAGAAAATTGAAAGACTCCGGCAAACACTTTACCTTAGTATGGAGTGTGCAAGAGGAGATAGGCTTGCGGGGAGCTAAAGTAGTAGGGAACACCATCAAACCAGACTACGTGATCGCCTTAGATACTTACACCACCTCGGATTCACCCGGATTGGACTCCTTCTACAAACCGATCACATTGGGCAAAGGCCCAGTACTGAGGATGGTAGATGTTAGAGCGATATCATCACCGAAATTGGTGAAACATTTCAAGCAGATCGCAGAGAAGAACGACATATCCGTTCAGTACGGTGTGACCGGTGGTACCACTGATGGTATGGCACTTCAGGAATTCGGTTCTCTCATGATAGCCATCGGTGTACCTGTCAGATATTCACACTCAACGGTCGAAGTGGCACATTGGGACGACGTTGAAGCTCTTGTGGACCTGCTTGAAGCCGGTGTTAAAGAACTTCCTTGACCTAGAACTCCGTACCACCTGTGAAGTTGAAGTCCGA
>PUPH01000059.1 GCA_003553085.1 Thermoplasmata archaeon | reverse complement strand
CCGCGTTTTCGTTCTTACCCGGCAGGAGTTACCTGATAGAAGAGAACAAAGTACCAAGGGGTTTCAAGATACTCAAGGGGTTGTCTGTAGAAAAACCGATATACGTTTTCTCACGGATGAACCCTCAGAGGATACACCAGGATTATGGTTTGGAGGAGGTTACGATCTATTGGCTCACATCCAGGGACAGCGAAAAGTTCGAGACTTTATCTCCTAACTTGGAGAGCTTGACCTGGCACATAGAAGAGATGCTGAAAGAAGAACCCGTCATCCTTCTCGACGGTATAGAGTACCTGATCGGCCAGACTGGCTTCGATGCATCCATACAGTTCGTGCGGCACGTGGTCGATATCGTATCCGAGAAAGGATCCATATTTTTCCTGACGGTCAGTCCCCCTGCGTTAGAACGGAAACAGGTGAGTATATTGGAACGTGAGATGGAGGTGGTCCCCGATGGATGAAGATGAACGTAAGAAAGAAGTGACGCTCCAGTCGAAGGCGTTCAGCGAGTTCGAAGATGGTAAGATGCCGGCGGATCTTGTGAAGGAAGGTATATGCACGATCTCCGAGGCCCAGAAGATGTATGAACATTATATGGAGTTCAAGGAGTACGAATCGCCCGAAGATGTGATGATCGCCAAGTTGTTGACACAGATAGGGTTGATAGGGAGCCGGCTGGCCAGAGTGGAGATAAAGTTGATGAACTCGATGTTACTACCGAAAACTCATCGATGTAAGGACTGTGGGCACGAAGGTATGTACGGCGTGGGTGTGGTCTGTCAACAATGTGGTAACGTGGGTGTGCACACTCCCTCTGAATTGAACGTGGATTTGTTGAAGAATGTTCCTCGCTCGGGATTCAGACCCTGGGAAGAAGAGGAAGAATGAAGATATTTTAGAAATTTGGCACATGTAGCCATGAAGATTAAATAGTGTTTTACACAAGTACATCTAGCCTCTGATAAGAAAAAAGAGGACGCAACCATGGCCTAAGATGTTATAGCGCTGCACTATGTGCGAGGTCGCCGCTGTCGGTCCCCGGAAACAGCAGGTTGGAGGAAAATAAAAAAAGTTTGGAGTCTCCGGCGGGACACGTCAGACTTAAAATTCGGTCCCTCACACGCTGCCCCAAGATGTTGAAATAAGGCTGAAACTGCATATAGAACTGTGCACGCCTAAGCTCGAACCCCGGCAGGGTTGAGTTTCCGATTCTTAACATCTTTAGGGCCATGGTTTACACCCTCGTACGTTTATATCAATCAGGGGATACTTAATATTTTCGTCGATCGAGCAGAAAAGTTAAAAAACCCGACTCATTGGGGTATGTATGGCATGTAAACAGACCTCCTTTCAAGATTTCGAACGCAGGGAAGAGCCGCCTGAAGAAAGCATGTCAGAGGAGGAAAGGATCGACTTCATAAGGGAGCATGGGACCGAGTCCATGAGGAGAGGTTTGGACTACATACTTCAAGGCAACAAATACAAACCGAAGAAGGAGGATATGTGGGTAGAAAGACTGCATGAAGGGAAGAAGATGGTCCGCAGGATCCTTGAGATGCAGGATTGATATTGCATAATCTATGCAAAAGTGTTTTATAACAGGGCGTTAATGTCTACCTATGTATCCATTGACCACCGCTTGTTCTTTAGAAGGGGGCACCAGTGTTATCACATATGCTCTACTGATGGTAGTCGTGATATTGATAGTAGTGATCTTAGAGCAACGCAGAAGGATGAAGGATCGAGATCATTGATCTTTCTTGATCAGCGTTACCTTGTACCTTCTAGATATGGCGGCGAATATACCCACACCCGTCAGCCAGGGCGCCATGATGGCCGCGGTCAAACCTGCGTTCACCGGGATGTCTAGTACTTTGTTTCCCTTCGGGTCGTGGACTAGTATTCGTCTCGTGTTACCCTCCTCTATGGCTTGACTTATCTTCCTGATAGTTTCTTCTGCCGTAGCGAAGAACACATCTGCCTCGGGCCAACTCATCCTTGACCCGCAGTGCATGCAGAACTTAGCACTATCCGGCGTGTCCATATCGCACCTTTTACATCTCATGTTGTATCCCTATATGATGATAGAATCGGTGGTTATTAAAATTATAGTTTTCAAGAAGAAGTCCTACCATCTTGTTTTGGAAGAACTTATCACATACGATATAGCTCGTGAAACAAGTTTTACTCACGAACCGAGGTTCTCTTCCCTATGGTCGCATAAAAGTAAAAAAGTGCGCAGTAATGGTGACCATTACTCCTTTTTACAATTTCTTCACTAGCGTTCAGAAATATGTAAATGCTCCCGCGTCAGAAAAATATGGGATATTTTTCCACTGGGTCGCATTTTTTTAGAAAATAAAAAGTGCTCCCGCCGGGATTCGACTCGTAATAACTCGTTGCACTCGTTATTCCAAGTGCTCGTAAAACAAGTTTTACTCACGAACCGAGGTTCTCTTCCCTATGGTCGCAAAACAGTAAAAAGTGCTCCCGCCGGGATTCGAACCCGGGTGTTCGGCTATCTCCGACCGTTGAGGTCTCGAAAGGCCGAAATGATTGGCCGGACTACACTACGGGAGCATGTTAGAAATACCTGAACGTTTTGCGACTAAATGGGAGGCCTATTAAATAATTTTCTACACCAAAATATCTTATAGGACGTTGTGCTCTGCATCCCTCGGTGTACCAAATGGAAGACCCCTTCAAATACGCCCATGAAAGGGAAGATGAGATAATATGGATGAGCCAGAACACGAATGAGTTGGAAACTACTCCAATCATCCAGCGAGAGATAATGAACGCTGTTAAGAGCAAAAAGTATGCACTCTATCCTCATCAGAAAGGCTTGCTCGGTATGAGAAAGACCCTGCTGAAGGATCTGGGTCTGGAAGAAGACTTCGGTGCGATCATCACCAACGGAGCCATCGAGGCGTCTTATTTTCTAACTAGGGCCATACTCGAGCCGGGAGACAACGTAATCGCGTCGGACCCGAGCTTCATGCCTATCCACCATCAGGTGAGACTGTGCGATGCTGAGATGAAAGAGATATATGTTTACAAGGATCCTTACCACATGACGGTTGACGAGGTAAACGAGGCAGTGGACGATTCCACCAAAGCCATCCTATTGATAGATCCTTTGAACCCGCTGGGCTCTTCTTATACCCGGAGCGAGGTGAAAGGGATATCCGAGATAGCTGAGGACAACGATCTTTGGGTCATCGACGATATCACCTATCGAGATTTCGCTTACGAACATACACTGACTACAGAGTTCGTGCCTGAAAGGACGTTCCTGATATACTCATTCTCCAAGAACTGCGGATTCGCAGGCATGCGATTGGGAGCGGTGGTCATACCCGATCACATGTTCGAAGAGATAAGCAGATGGAGATCCAATCCACTATCGGCGAACATATTGGCTCAAGTAGGTGCCAAAGTGGCATTGGAGACCAAAGACCAATGGCTTCCAAAGATGATAGAACAATCAAGAAAAAATCAGGAGATCATCAAAGAGGCCGTCGATAAGACCGATGGCATACATCTACCCGTATTCCCATCCAATACCAACATGTTCGTCATCGATATCCAGGAGACCGGTCTCAATCCCGATGAGATACAGGAAGTGCTCCTGAAGGAGCATAACATCTTCGTACGTGGAGGTACCTACGTTTCCACCAAAGCGGGAAGCAACTTCGTACGAGTTTCATTCACCGTTCCTGAACCTCAGGTGAGGAAGTTCGCAGAGATCTTCCCCGAAGTAATCGAGCAGATGAGATGATACTGGAAAAGGACGGGAAGCACTACACCCCTAACTACGTCCCTGGAGTATCCGTTTATGGCGAGGAGTTGATAAGAGAGCGGGGTGTGGAGTACCGTTATTGGGATCCGCACAGGAGCAAACTCGCCGCCTTACTCAGATCCGGTGGAGATATTCCTGTGGATCAGTGCAGCAGTGTACTATACCTGGGAGCTGGTGACGGTACAACGGTAAGCCATCTATCGGACCTACTCACCGAAGGTATGATCGTTGCTGTAGAGTTATCTTCCCGTCCATTCAGAAACCTTTTATCGCTCACCGAGCGAAGGGATAATATCCTGCCGGTCATGGCCGATGCAAGGTATCCGGAGGAGTACGATGATCTCCTGGGTGGAGTTGACTATCTTTATCAAGACATCTCTCAGCAGGATCAAGTGGATATATTCATCAAGAACCTGAAGCACTTCGGACCGGAACGGGCGGCAATTGCAGTCAAATCCCGCAGTATAGACGTGACCAGAGAACCCGTAGAGATATACAACGATGTGAAGGGACGGATGAAACAAGAGGGCTTCAACGTTGTAGCTGTCAGGAAAATATCCCGTTGGCAGAAAGATCATGCCATCGTATCCATAGATAACCGAGGTTGAAAGTATGAAAGAACAGAAAGCGGTATGTCCAGTATGTGGGAAGGTCTTCGAGCTGGAGGACCATAAGCTCGATCAGAAAGAATGCCCAGAGTGCGGAAACATAGTGGTTTTTGGAAAGTACTCTACCAGCTGAACCTCTTGTGAAACCCCCTTCTAATCCCAAAGTTATATTATATGGTCTTACTTTAAACCTCCCGATGAACGATACACTATTCGAAGAAGATGGATTCTTTGACACCATTTGGGGCAAGGTGTTCCTATTCTTCAATCCGTTCCTTATAGCGGCATTGTTCATCTATCTATTGTATCTGATAGTCAGACCCACGTCGGCTTTCTGGACCGTAAGCGGTGGCATATCGGCATATTTTTTCCCACCTTTCGGAAAGGAGAGCGTTATACCTTTGGTAGTAGGACAGCTTACCCGGAAGGGTTACTACTCACCATTGGCAACGATCACTTTAGTGGCAGGAACCATAGCATATGTTGATGTCGTTTCGTCCTACTTTCTCCTTTGGAACCTGTATATCGCTGAAAAGATACCAGTTATAGGCGACTGGATACGCAAGTTCAGGGATTTCGGCGCCCAGAAGATGAAGGAAAAAGAATGGATCAAAAAAGTTGCTTTCATAGGTGTGGCGCTGTTCGTCATAGTACCGTTCCAAGGCAGTGGTGGTGTCGGAGCCTCCATCTTGGGTAGGGTGATAGGATTGAACAAGTACCATGCCTGGCTGGCGATAATCATCGGATCGTTCTCCGGCTGTTTCTTCATAGCCACATTATCCTATTACGTCGGCGATGCCATATTGGATATATTCAAAACGAGTGCGGTCCAGGGCGTGGGCATATTGTTGGTGTTAGGAGTGTTATTCGTTTTCTTATACTCGTTCTTCAAGAGCAGAAATGAAAAGGAGCTGGATCTATGAAATTGAAAGGAAGAAAAGTGCTGCTCACCGGAGCGGCTGGATTCATCGGGAGTCACCTTGCGGATGCCTTGGTTGAAGAAAACCACGTTAAAGGGTACGACAACCTGTCTTCTGGTAAAGAGGAGATGTTGGAGCATCTGAAGGACGACGACTCTTTTGAACTGGTGGTGGCGGATGTTTTAGATATGGACGTACTGAAGCGCGAGATGGAGGGCTGCGATATCGTGTTCCATCTGGCAGCCAACCCCGACGTCCGACTGGGAGCGTCAGACACTTACGTACATCTAGAACAGAACGTTTTAGCCACTTACAACGTACTCGAGGCCATGAGGGATTGTGGGGTGGATGAGATAGTGTTCACGTCGACATCCACGGTGTACGGTGAGACCGAGGTCATACCTACACCGGAAGATCACGGGCCGCTGGAGCCGATATCACTCTACGGTTCGTCCAAGCTGGCCTGTGAAGCGATGATCTCCGCTTACTGCCATTCTTTCAACATGCGTTCAGCCTCCTTCAGATTCGCAAATGTGGTGGGGCCGAGGAGTACCCATGGGGTCACCTACGACTTCGTGAACAAGCTCAAAGAAGATCCTAACGAGTTGGAGATTCTGGGCAGTCCTCCAGGTACCACCAAATCATATTTCTACATCTCCGACTGTATCCAGGGTATGCTCCACGCTGTAAGACACAGTGAAAATAGAGTCGAGTACTTCAATCTCGGGTCTGACGATTACATAAACGTGAAACAGATCGCCGACATCGTCTGCGGCGAGATGGGACTAGAGGGTGTAGAATACAGCTGGACCGGCGGTGCTGGAGGCGGTCGCGGTTGGAAGGGGGATGTAAAGGTCATGCTCCTATCTATAGATAAATTGAAGTCACTGGGCTGGTCTCCCAGCTACGATAGTAGCGAATCCATCGCCATGACCGTCAGGAGTTTACTATAGTATCGAAGACAGTATGTCCAGCGGCTTAGAAAGCCAAAGCGCTACCACAAGACAGGTAGCGAAATAAACATAGTACATTATAGCGTACTTGTAACGGTCCACTTTATCCCATATAGATGCATCCTCTGTCATATGAATTACCATCCTTTGTCATACATACGTCTGACAATTAAAAAGAGTTTTTCACCTATTTATACTTTACCTTGAACTGATCGAATGGTCGTCGATACTGGAAGATCTCCGTCCCCTTAGGTATGTCCTTCTTCACGAGGTCCAGTATCCATTCTTCGTTCCCAAATGTATGCATTGGTACGAAGTATTTCGGCCCGACTTCATGTATGAATTCAACCGGGCCGGCCCAACTCTTCAATCGCTTATCCATATTGGAGAAAGCGATATCGATCTCCCGTTTCTTTAGATATCGGATCGTATCCTCGAACACACTGACATGTTCCCTCCTTTCACTCTCACTCCACTCGGGCCAATCCCACATGGCTAGATCGCCGCCGTAGTATATGGTCATCCCCTCCACTTTCAGCAGGTACGCCACACCTTCATCGTTGCTGGTGAAGGTCTTAACAGCGATGTCTCCCACAATCCTTTCCTCTTCACCGGACATCATCAACGCTTCTTCTTCCGTGTAGATATCGTCGGAGAGCACAACGTGTTTTTCCTTCGCCTGCAGATCGAATATCTTCTGTGTGTAATGATCTCCGTGGCCGTGGCTGACGAAGATGTAAAGTACTCTATCCTTCACCAGTTCCTGTATCTTCTCCCAAAAACCCTTCGGTAGGAACCCTCTTCCCGGCGGATCGAACAGTATGACCTTATCTTCTATCTCCATGATAAAGCAGCTGTGATATACATAAGTGATCTTCATGGAACCTTGATATGAAGCGGTATATTTACCAGTTATCCTTCTACCGTTCCCGAGCACCACAAAATGGTAAAGACATCTTCATGATAAGTTGATTCGCCCTTCGCTGGGGTGACAGAGCGGCTGATGTGACCGCCTGCAGAGCGGTTTTTCGGGGGGTCGAATATCTCACTAGCTCCTGGTTCACTAAACTCTAGGTATAAGTCTTGCCTGACCCTCGTAGCTCTCGGGAGTATCTCAAAGACCTAAGAACCTCACTTCTAGAGAGATCACAGAACCATCTCCCATGTCTATAGTGTTCTCAGGTATACGATCCCACAACTCCGCCGTGTGGGAGGATGATACGGAGGTAGGCCAGTCCGGAGGGTTCAAAATAATCGCGAGAAATCATCATAAACCTCCTTCCTGTGCCCGATATACAGAACGATCACCTTATCATTGTCGCGATCGATCTCATAGATCGCCCGATAATCACCGATCCTCAATCGCCAAAAATCCGAATATTTCAACCTTTTTCCACTTTCTGGTTCGTTGTTCAACGTGCGGAGCTTGTTTCTGATCCTGCCTTGTAGATCGGCATCGGCGTTTTCAAGGAAGTTATTTACTTTCGGGTGGAGCAATACTTGGTAGGCCATCCCATCTACTCCAATGGGACCAAATTTTCAGGATGTTCTTTAGCTTCTTTGCTCCGCTCGTTCAGCATCTTAAAGAATTCACGGGTCCTTTCACGCTCTTCATACTGACTCAGAACCATCCTGATCGCATCGCTTCGACTTTTAAATTTTCCTTCCTTTACCCACTCGTCCATAGATTTAAGCAAACTTTCTGGAACTCTTACCTGTACTTGTACCAT
>PUPH01000139.1 GCA_003553085.1 Thermoplasmata archaeon | reverse complement strand
TGGTTAAGTGCAAAATTTGTTAATGTGTTCATGCTCATATGAACACATTCTATCATATATAGTTTCACATCTGGATTACATAATTGTCGCCATATTTATTGGAGTTTTTCAAAATTCTCTATTGTATGAACTGGAGATATGACTAGCGCTAAATATGCTAACCAATAATAGGAACATTACGCATGTCGCTCCCATTTTTTTCCATAACACCTTATCCACCAAGGATATTAGGATACACTATTCTAAACTAAAAAGGTTTATTGAAGTTAAAAAATCTTTTGGTGTTTAAAATGAAAAATAAGGAAAGGAGTTTGGTGGTGGATCTACTTAGATTTACCGATACGATAAACGCCAGTGCTGCAATCTGGGCATTCGCCCTTCGTAGCTGGTCTGCCGTTCTTCATGGTAACTTCTTTCGGGTTGCTGATCTCCACTTTCTTCCTGCACTTTACACAATATGCTTCCGTCATATTTTCCACGAAGGGGTTACGCCTATTAAAGATTTACCTTCCTAGGCAGGAGATATCGAAGGATAAATACATATAATAGACTATACCATCTAACATAAAGGTTGAACTAAGATGAAAGGGTCCATAAAACTCGGTACGGTTTTTGGCATACCGATAAAACTGCATTTCACTCTGATATTCATAGTGATACTCGTAGCCTGGTCTATCGGAGCAAACGTACTTTTGTTAGCCGACATGCTTGGAATAGAGGATCCAGGTATAACTACCGGTCTACAGAGTTACACGATAGGACTGGTTTTGGCCGTCGGTCTATTCGTCAGCGTATTGATACACGAGATGGCTCATTCCATCGTCAGTATAAAGAATGGAATAAAGGTGAACGAGATATCCTTATGGCTCTTTGGAGGTGTTTCCGCTCTGGAAGAGATACCACGCGATCCTAACCTTGAGATCAAAGTCAGCGCAGTTGGACCACTTTCAAGTCTGGGGATAGCTTTGTTCTGCTTTATAGGTGGGATGCTTACGACCCATGGGATCTTGACTTTTATGCTGCTTTACACCAGCTTCATCAATTTTTTCCTGGCAGGCTTCAATCTGATACCGGCGTTCCCCATGGATGGAGGTAGGATACTGAGGGCACTGCTCGCAAAAAAATATCCATATATCAAAGCAACCAAAGCCGCGGCTGATGTGGGTAAAGCTTTCGCTGTCCTATTGGGTATAATCGGTCTTTTCTTTAACATATTCTTGATCCTGATCGCTTTCTTCATATACATAGCCGCGTCCCAGGAATCTCAGAGCGTCCTCTTCAAAGAAGTACTCAGCAGGATAAACGTCCGGAACATAATGAGTGAAGATGTGAAGACCGTTTCTCCGGATATCACTATAGAAGAATTCATAAAAATAGTTATCAAACTTCACCATACTGGATTTCCCGTTGTGAGTTCTGGTAAAGTGGTGGGGATCGTAACCATGAGTGATTCAAAAAAGGTTCCAGACGATATGATATATACTACCAAAGTAGGCCAGGTCATGGAGGAGAACATCATCTGTGTTTCTCCGGATGATAACGTGGGAGACATTTGGGAGACCATGATGAAAGAACAGTTCGGCAGATTTCCAGTCATGGATGGTGACGAACTGGTGGGTATTATCACCCGATCCGACATCCTCCATTCATTCAACGTGTTGAGCGAAGTGGAAAAGGTCAGAGAAGAAGAATTCTGAGCAAGACCGAAAAAGCGGTAAGAAAATTGATTTTAGATTTAGAAATCCTACTATATATGTTAAATACAGGTTGGTCAACTAGTCCGTCATGTATCCTGAGAGAGTAACGGGTACAATTCCATGGTTGAGCAGTGGATTCATGGGGCAGCGTTCTTACAGCCTGGTGGTGACCAACTACAGGTTGATCCTTGCGGAAGTCACTTCAGGTATGTTAAAGGAGGAACAAAAAAGAGCCATCGCCCAACAGCAGAACAGCGGATTTATGGGCAAAGTAAAGGCTTCCATGGGATCACATTTCAACTACCATCAACGTTATTTTAACATGCCTCCTCAAGCCATCCTGCAGGAAGGACCTCGAAACTATGAGATCCGACCGGATCAGGTCAGATCCGTAAAGATACGTACAGGCCATAATGATATGGAGTATGGAGGACAATATCCACACAAGATGGTCATCAAATGGACCGGTGGCAAAGAGAAATTCACCTTCGACCGTATGGAGCCCAACCAGGTGAAGAACATACTCGGCCCTCTTCTGGGTCCCAAAGTCAAATAGGATATTCCTTTGGGAAATTTTATTTTCTTCCCTGCATTCCTGGTTAAATAATATCATGCAAGTCGAACGAAGTGGAGAGTGGTCCTGCTGAAGACCGACCAAGGTAACTTTTCAAGGTATATGATAGTGATCCTTCTGGCCATGGGAGCATTCGGAGTCATGGGAGGGGGGCTGGTCGCACCGGGTCTTACAACCATCGGCGATGCATTCGATGCTCCGGAGGAACAGATCGGTCTGATACTCAGTGTTTATACTTTTGCTGCTGCGGTAAGCCTTCCGATTATAGGTTATTATATCGATGTAGTCGGGAGAAAGAAAGTAGGGATCGCCTGTCTATTGATAGACGGTATCACAGGTCTTATCATAATGTACTCTCCCACTTTTTCTATATTACTAATACTTAGATTCATACAAGGGATAGGGATAGCGGGACTCGTTCCCGTGGCTATGACCGTGATAGGAGATATATTCTCAGGCGATCTACGGCTGCAGTACATGGGATATCTATCAGGCACTATATCCGTAGGTGCTGTTCTGATACCTCTTCTGGGGGGATTTTTAGCCACTATAGACTGGAGGCTGGTCTTTGCAGCTTATGGATTCTCCATAGCCCTTGCGATTTCTCTCTACCTCTTTTTACCTGAGACGGGATCGAGATCAAAGAAAAATACAGTTAGGAACAGTTCCGCCCTAGAATATACGCGTTCTCTCCTATCCACATTGAAGATAAAAAAAGTGCGGAATATAATGATACACTCACTTATTCTCTTCTTTCTTCTTTATACGCTGGTGACATATCTTTCCTTGTATCTCATAGGGATACACGGATTCGACGAGATGTTCAGTGGTCTAGCTTTGGCAGCACAAGCATTCTTTTCTGCGGTGTTGGCCTCAAGAGCGCGGTTCGTAGCTGACTATCTAGACTGGCGTAAAAGAGCATCTCTAGGATTCGCTTTGATCAGTGCGAGTTTTGTGATGATGCCCGTTTGGCCCATAGGGAGTTATCTGGTCGGTTTAAGCTTCGTTCTCTACGGTGTTGGGATGGGGATAGTATCACCCACCATATACACCAGAGTTACCCGTTTATCCCCTCCAGACTTGACCGGATCGGTAGTCGCGGTATTCAACACCATGAAATATGTCGGGATGACATTAGCACCTGTTGTGATAGGTTTGATGCTCATCTTCCTGAGGCTTACAACTGTGTTCATCCTTGTAGGTTTACTCAGTGCGATTTGGGCTCTTTTTACCCTACTTCCGGAGATCAAAAGTTTCGACTAAAATAGAAAAGACTTTTATATCTCCACCCCAAAACAGTAAACATGAAAGTCGTTCCCGATACTAGTGTGATAGTGGATGGTCGTGTTACCAATCTTGTGACTGAGGATGAAGATATCGTTGAAATCATAGTACCTGAAGCGGTGGTGGCTGAGCTGGAAGCACAGGCCAACATGGGGCAGGAAACTGGAGCTAGTGGGTTGGAGGAACTGGGAGTTCTGCGGAATATGCATGAAAGGGAGGAGATCAAACTCACGTTCAAAGGTGAGAGGCCTTCCCTTAACCAGATCAAGATGGCAGAAGAAGGGGAGATAGATGCATTGGTAAGGGAGATGGCAAAAGATGAAGAAGCGGTATTGGTGACAAGTGATTCTGTCCAAGCCAAGATAGCCAGGGCAAAAGGTATAGCCATCCATTACCTCCCTCCAGAACCCGAGGGGGATGTTAAGTGGATCAGTGAGTACTTCGAGGAAGATGTTATGTCGGTCCACCTGAGGGTCGGCACAAGACCGAGGGCAAAAAGAGGTACACCGGGAGATCTACGGATAGACGTTATCGATGAAAATGTTTCTGAGGAGAGGGAACTTCGGCAGGTGGCCCATGAGATAGTGGAACGTACCAGGAGATCACCAGAAGGTTTCATCGAATTGGATAGGGGAGGTGCAACGGTCGTCCAGCTGAGAGATATGCGCATAGTGATAGCAAGGCCTCCCTTTTCTGACGGTTTCGAGATAACCGCTGCTAGACCGGTGGCCAAGATACCATTGGACAGCTATCGGATGTCTGAAGCACTAAAGGAGAGGGTGACCGAGAAGAAAAGGGGTGTGATGCTAGCCGGTTCTCCGGGAGCTGGTAAGAGTACACTAGCTCAAGCTGTTGCCGAGTACCTGCTGGAAAGTAAATTCGTTGTGAAGACCATGGAGAAACCACGGGATCTGCAGGTACCTGACGATATTACACAATATACAGATCTAGACGGTTCTTTAGAGAACACCGCCGACGTGCTTTTACTGGTAAGACCGGATTATACGGTATTCGACGAGGTACGTAAAACACCCGATTTCAAGGTCTTTGCCGATATGAGATTGGCCGGTGTCGGGATGGTGGGAGTTACTCACGCCAACCGGGGGATCGATGCGCTGCAGAGGTTGATCGGAAGGGTAGAATTGGGTATGGTCCCACAGGTCGTAGACACGATAATATTCGTGGAGAACGGAGAAGTGTCCAAGGTGTACGATATCACATTCACCGTTAAAGTACCCGCAGGGATGGTAGAAAAAGACCTGGCTAGGCCGGTGATAGAGGTGAAAGATTTCGAAGATGGGAAGACGGAGTACGAGGTATATTCATACGGAGAGCAAGTGGTGGTGATGCCTGTCAAAGACACGGCGGGAAGTGTGCAGGAACCGCTCTGGGAAATGGCAGCAAGGTTCATAGAAGAGGACATCGGCAGATACGTGCATGGTAGAGTCGTTTGTGAGGTCAATTCCTCGGACAGTGTGACCGTTTACGTTCCAGACCACCAGATCCCTGGGATACTGGGAAGTGGTGGAAAGAGGATAAAGAGCATAGAAGAAGACCTTGGAGTTCACATCGATGTACGAGCTCTGGATGAACGAGAGCACAGTTCAGAACTGAGAGGGGTCGATACCTCTGAAGAACCGGATAAGATCGTGCTTCAGATAGGGCCTTGGATGTCCGGTAAAACCGTTGACTTATTCGCGGACGGTGAATACCTGACCACCGCTACTGTTGGTGGCGATGGATCTATCAAGATAAGAAAGAACACCCAGGCAGGAGATATGATAATGGATGCACTAGCACGGGGAAGAAATATTCAGGTAGGATGAAGTTTTAGAAAAATATTAGATAGACTACCACCGCTGTGCCCAATGATATCATTATTGGCCAAAACAGTTCTTTGAGATATTCCTTCATATCCGCTTTGAAATACTCCAGCGAAACCGCGATACATGGATGTACCGGTGTTATGGCATATCCTATGAAGATGGCTAGATAGGTGATGACGAATATATAAGGGGGCATCGTTTCTGTTCCTAGCGTGCTCATCAGTACTGGGAAAAGTATGGATGCAGGTATGATTATCCTACCCGTAGCAAGACCTAGGAAGAATCCACCACCTACAGAGAGGATGAGGAACGGCAACGACAATGAAGATATCATCCCTTCTATACCCGAGGCTTTGAACACGTCTATGAATACGTAGATAACGAATATCAGGACGGTGAAGTTCCACGGCTTCATCAGTTTTATAGATTCTTTCAGGTGAGCGATTTTGGAGTCGACGATGAGGATGGATGCAATCATAGCAAAAGAGATGGCTATGAAGGTGGCGACTTCGTTAAATTCCTGGCCCAAAGTTTGGAAGAGTGCAAAATGCAGGATCGGTGCGACCAGCAGCACAGATAAAGGTACCATCAGTTTTTTCAATGAAAACCCATCTGTATAATCCAGCTCACCATCCACTTTTCTGAGTAGGAAAAAATATCCCAAAGCTATTGATAGAAAGAAAAAAGGTGAGAGATACAATATTGCGGTATACATGGAGATGTTTGCCACATCGGTTGATACGATGAGTGCATATGATATCGGGTATATGAAGTAAACGATATGTCTGAACCATACATTGATCGCTGCCTTAAGATGATCGGATACACCTTCACCAGCCTGCTCTACTAGCGGTGAGGATAATAATGCGCCTCCAGGAAGCGGCATCAGTCCGAGTAGAGCCGGGGTGGCTCCTAAGAACGCCTTCTTTCCGATCCGAAGGTTCTGTACGATATGATCGAGCTGACCGCTCACCTTGAGTACTCCTCCGATGATAGGTATCATGGTCAGAGCCAATGCGAGCAATATAGTGTTTGTAGAGGTGATCGCACTGTATAAAACCGATACCAACTTACTCGGACTCATGGTGAACAATCCTAACACGAGAGTACCTGTCAACATGGCTAGACTAAGGTGTTTTCTAGCTCCCACGAGGAGGATCGTGATGGCCAGCAAGAATCCTATCCAACGGATCATGATAAGAGCCTTCAAGAGGAAGGGGGATTAAAACTTTTGGTCAACCTAACTAACCTAGATCCACAGAAAGACGGAATATTTAGTGTGTAGATGATTCAATTTATCAGTGAATAATTGTTCAATTCCCTCCCCCCAAATATTTTCTTCTTGAACGATTTGATTGATCTTTTGTCTCGACATTCTATGTCTTATCATGAATATGTAAAAGGTTCTCAGTGTGATGAAAAAGGATCTTATATTTCCTTTCTATTTCTGAGCATGAATGGTATCGGTTTAGAGACCATTATAAATGGCATATACAACATATTATGCCATATATAGTATTAGAATTTGCAATAAATGATAAATATAACTTTGTATTAACCTCTATGGGAAAGTGACATAAGTTCCCGTAAAACGGAGAAAAGAAAATGGAAAATCCAAATAAAAAATTCTTGGCACTGCTGCTGGTACCCGTACTGCTGATAGCAGCGGTGGCTGGGTACTATCTGTACGATGATACGATTGATGTGGATGTGGACGAAGGATTCGCTGAGTTAAGTATATGTGAACTTCCTGAAGAGGGTGAAATATTGCCAGGAATGGAATTCCTACAAGATGATAATTCGACTACCGTCAAGACTTATGTCAACGACGATAGTTACATCAAGATGAATATATCTTCCCTTTACATTATTAGGTGTCCAGTAGAATTACGTATCATATTTGACATACATATCGAAGGCGTTTTTGAAAAAGAGCTGGATATAGAAACTTTGAAATTAGTAGGTTTCGAACCGACAGAAACAGAAGGTCCATTTAATGGACTAGATGTTTTCACTTCTTATACAAATATCGAAGGAGGAGAGATGTGGCCAGAAAATGTACAACGTCTCGGGGGGCGTTTAGTATCTCCTGAGAGTAGGGTTTTTACTGGATATGATTTAGATTCAAACAGCTTTACCTTGGATAACAGACTTCAATGGGTCCTACCTTCTGAGAATATAGGTGAAGAATTAACGTTAGAGTTAAGGGGTGTGATCGACGGTAGGATATCTCAGGAAGTGATCACAACCTTGCAGATACATATCGAAGGGGGAGATGGACTATGAATCTCGAAAAGGCAATTCACCTTGATGATTATCACTATGATGTTTATAGGGTTAACCCTGACGTTTTCTGAACTTGCTCATGCTAGTGACGACGAATACGATGATGTTCCTCTCCACAATGGCATGCCCATATATTTTCAAGCTCCAGGTGACGGCGTTTAACATCTCACCATACGCCAGAATACGACCTAAATGAAGAATACATAACACTTGAGTTTCGAGCTGTCTTAAAAGGGTTCAGTGAGGATGTGTTGTAAATATGAATTTTGGAGCGAATCAACAGCATTATTCATTATAACCTTATTCATGCTGTCCGCATTTTCGGTTGTTGGTTCAGCAAATGCAACAGAGGATTATGAACATAATTCTGAACCTCAACTAACAATACATCTTTTTACACCTGACCATTCAACATTTTTGATAATTGGCTGAAAAATGGACTCAGCGGGACGAACCAATTTCATCAGAAATTGGTGATTATTAGGAACTTGTTCCTACGTATTTTCAAATCCAGATGGGGACAGGAAACGTAGTTGAGTGGACCTGTCAGAATGCTGACGCATTCTGCTAGTCCATTTTCCGTTGAAAAATGGACCCAGCGGGATTTGAACCCGCGGCTTCTACCTTGCGAAGGTAGCGATCTTCCGGTCTGATCTATGGGCCCAAACGAGCGAAGCGAGTTTGGGGTCATAGAAAGGAGGAATTTTCCGAGAAAATTCCTACGTATCTATGGGCCCACGAATGAACGTGAGTGATTGAGAGGGCACATCGATATTTGGAGCGTTGCTCCGATACTATCTATGGGCGACGAATGAACGTGACAGGAGTATAGATATTTGGAGACTTGCTCCGATGCTATCTATGGTGCAGATGTTAGGTGTTACGCACGACAGGCGAACGATATTGAAGGGGGGCTCCGTCGTAATCAATCTGCCTATGGATGGGGGATACTAGTGAGGAAAATTGTACTCGTTATTAAGGCTTTTGATTTGCGGATAGAAAGATGACCTCTATATTTATTTACTTTGAGAGCCTATCATCATATGATAAGCATGTCTGCAAGGGTGTGTAAAATTGGGGTCGGATTAAAGAAGAAACTCCTTTCGCTAATTGAGAAATATATTAGATCATCGAATAGGGATGATACTTCAAAAAGAACCACTGAATGTATATCACCTAAGCAGGAGGATAGGGGCCTTAAAAAAAATCAAATTTCGATCGGTAACGAGGTGTCCGAATGTTCCAATTGTCAAGTTGGAAAAGGGTTCCATTAAAGATATCACTTGATGAGGGGTGGTCGGTATCTTCAGAACCATTATAGATCATTGGTGTATTTTACTTATGATATTGATCTTCATCCTTTTTTGGTTATGGTTTAGATGGGGTAAGGGAAAATTTATCGATGAAAAAAGAGACAAAATCTGTCCTGACTATTTCCGTAAGTGTGAGGGGATGTTGAATTACGAAGATTGAAAACCGACGCTCCCGAAAGAATTAAGAATAGGACCTCATTGTTGTAAACATGACATTCAGAGGATTTATATCGGTTGATATAGAACCGACGGAAGAAATAAGGAAGTTCATGGGAGAGCTGGAAAGAACAGGTGCACCTTTGAAGATGGTCGATGCAGATAAGATACATATCACTGTTAAATTCTTGGGAGATACCGAGGAAAACAAGATCAAAGACATCTCTGAGATAGTAAGAGGTGTTCTTGAGGAACACAGCCCTCTCAAGTTGAAGATCAAGGGTACGGGAGCCTTCCCTCACTTAGACTATATGAAAGTAGTCTGGTTAGGTATAGAGAACTCTAAAGAGATCCACGAAATAGCTCACGTTGTAGAGGAGGAATTGGTTCCTTTAGGATTCTCTAGGATGGAACAAAGTTTTTCCCCACACATAACCGTAGCTCGTGTGAAAGGTGGGAAAAACAAAGAGCAGCTAGCCTCGAAGATAAAGGAATATAGCAATTATCACTTCGACACCCAGAAGATATTTAAATTGAAGTTGAAAGAGAGCGTACTGAAAAAAAAGGGACCCGAATACAAAACTCTGGAAGAGTACTTCCTCTGAATATAAGGAAATCAAATGAATCCAACATCACTGATCGGGATCATAACCTTCGCTCCGGCAATCTTCGTACTGTACAAGGTGATGGGTGACTACGACCCTTACTTTAAGCACAACAAGGCCTTTTTCATGATCGCTCTAGGGCTTCTCGTTGGCTTGATCGTGGGTCTCTTTACTTTCGCATTCCCATTCGATATATTCATGGTCACCCTGGCTGTCGTGATCCTGCTGGAACTGATAAAATTCGTAGTACTGTTATCCAAACCTTTCAGATTGAAGCACGATGCCACTTTTTATGGTATCTCTATGGGCGTAGGTATGGTACCGATGATGTTGTTCATCTACTTCTATTTTGCAGGTCTAACGGAACTCCACTTCAGCACAGCGTTATTCATGTTTCTGATCTCTGTCAGCTACACGTTTGTGCATTCATCCACAGGGGCATACATCGGATACGGTTGTTATGTAGGTGAATTTTGGAGGTATTTTATCAAAGCGGTGATAATAAGCGGGATACACGGTTTGATGATGAGCTTTGTTTGGGGTGCCCACTTCTCGAACATAGGCAACTATGCGATACTAATAATAGCTGTAATCTACAGCGTGATGGTGCTGTTGCACATCGTGTTCGAAATAATCCCAAAAACAGTACCTAAGGAGTTGAAGCAGTTAGGCACGAAGAAGGTATAAATAGAAGAAGCACACATCATTACACTCGATGGCCGGTACCTCTATCGAAGATTCTTTGGATGATGGAGATCAACATTCACCTAAAAAAGTATATCATCCCATCGATTCAGATCAGCGAAGTAAGATTTCAAAGCCTAAAAAAAAACCAAAGATATTCAAAGGTATAGTACTACTGATCATCGCCGGTTTACTGATAATGGTAATATTCATACCTCTCGATGGTTACCTCCCCCACTTGTGGGGAGGACCTTTCTACCCTGAAAGTGCAAGATTTACCGTACAGAGAACTATATCCCTATCCACTGCAGGAAGATTGGATTACAATGTGACCATTCCATATCCAGAAGATATAGAAAGGAACGATATTCAAATTTTCCATGATATTTCATGGAATGTAGAACCGGGAACCTATGAAAACACTACCACAGGGGTTGTATGGAAAATATGGGAAGACACTATCGAAAACGACTCTGAGGAGATAGTAGTAACTTATGATGTTGAAACAAATACAGTAGTCTGGGATTATGATAGGGACAGTTCAGGTACGTTAGATCAAGTTGATCCTGATATCAGAGAAAGGTACAGCGGTGATCGATGGGAAGTTACCGATCTATCCAGCAACGAGAGATTAGATCGAAATGGTGATGGAAGGTATGACATGATGATAGAACCCAGTCACCCCGAGATCAAGAGCCTTGCTGAGGACATCACACGAGAAGAAGACACGATTTATGGTAAAGCTCAAGAAATTTACGATTGGATGCAAAGAAATCTAGATTACAAAAGAGGTACTTCTGGAGAGCTTCCAAAGCATGCAGTGTGGACCCTCAATACCCGAAGTGGAGATTGCGATGAATGGGCCTTCCTATTTATCTCCATGGCTAGAGCAGTTGGTATACCAGCATGGATCGAACTCGGGATCACTTATGATCAAGGACTTGATGATTGGGGGGGACACGGCTGGGTTAGGATGAATCACGTTTCAGATGATGGAGAATCTGATTGGGTAAACATAGATCTAACTTTCAGACAGTTCTTCGCCAGGGATGCCATGAGGATCACTACCTGGGTTGATGACGGTTTAGAAGACAGTATCGAAGACTACTATAATTATGTCTCATATCAATTTACCGAACCAAAACCCTCGATCACCGAAGAATATAGGAATATACATATGGATACAGAAGGTAGAGTCTACATAGGGGATAGAGATATTCCATGGTTCAGTGTCCTCCTAGCACCGGCGATATTAATAGCGATGTTCATACATAAAAGGAAAATACGTTAACACCCGGTTATAGATATGCAAAACAATAAATAGATTGACTCTTTTAGTGGTTTAAACTCAGTGATAAGATAACAAAGATTGAAAGGTGTCACCTATGGTAAAACCGATAGTTTACAACACAATCAGACAACTTGCTTCGGAAGATGGAATCGACATGTGTTATCTAGTGACTAAAAAAGGCCGAGTTCTAGTTGGTATAGGTGATATCAGCAAAGGACTCCAAGATAGTTTTGGCACCCTAACAGCCACTATTTTTGGGGCGTCCGTACAGACAAATAAATTACTAAAAGAGAAATTTCCTCGAAGGATCTTAGTGGAGGACATGAGAGGATATATGCTCCTTAAGTTCATCGACAGAGATCACTTTCTCGTTGTGAGATTCAGTAAGGAAAAAGATACTAAACAACTAGAGAAAGAGATAGAAAGCGCATGCTGGACCCTTTCTCAAGAGATGTGAGAAGTTCTGTTCACACGGGTAACTTTTCTTCAAGTCGGCATATTTAGACAAAGATGCTCACGCTGATCACTTTTTCTTAAGGGAAAATAATGGTCCCGACTCCCGGATTTGAACCGGGGACCTGGTGATTTCCGCGGGTGAATCGGGCCTAAAGCGCCCGATAGGTAAAATTCCTACTACAGTCACCCGCTCTAGCCAAACTGAGCTAAGTCGGGTGAAGTACGTTAAGCGGGTTTATTATTTATCCTTTTCGTCTTGCTCGAACATGTTATAGGTACCGTATGCATCAATTTTTGATTATATACAATCAAGGTTAAATATCAGATAAAACAATAGGTTAATGGTTTTCATGCCAAACAAAGTTTTCGAAGCAGTCGTGGAGGACCTCGATTTCGTAGGGGACATACTATCAGTTGGAATCACAAAAAAAGGGGTCATGAAGCAGGGAGCAGATCCTGACTCGGTGACGGTACAGCAGATGATAGCGGCACTCAATAATCACATCGTACCGGCATTACATTCTTTCGTTTCCAAAAAAAAGGCTGAGGCATGGAGAAGGGTGATGATCAAAAAACTCAAGTCCATGGAGGGGGGCAGTTGAAATTCGAACCTCCAACATTGAAAGAATTGAGATCCTCGAAGAACATAGACCATTTATTCTGGGTGACCGGAGTTATCTTTATCCTATCATATGCACTAGTACCATTCATCGGATACGGGGAATTGATCGCTAGCAGTGTTGGCATAACTTCATTTTTGATCTGTATCATCTCTTTTTCGCTGATATTCAAGATACATGATATAAAGACCGACGAAGGAAAGATGTGGATCCTGTTCATACTAGGCATGGTAATGATCCTAGCATCTAGGATCGCTGATGTTAGAGGAGATACATTTTCATATTTTATCATCAGATTGACAGCATATCCCCTACTCCTGGGTGGTATTATACTCAAGGTTCATATGTCTGGTATCAATCTCGAGTCAAATGAAAAAGGACTACTATCCATCACATTCCTTGGATGGTGGCTCCTAGTCATAATCACTGCCATAGCACCTATTTTTGAAAGAGGATTCGATTACACCATAGATATGTTCGCTATCTTTGCAATAATGATGATGTTTGGTATAATGATGGCTTCCATAATAATACTCTCGGTTGGTGTAAAAGGTTGGTATTATTTTTCAGTTGGAGTCACGTTACTCGGTATAGGAGAGGTATTACATGTACCGGCATATCAATACGACATGTTATATCCTGGTACACCTGTGACTTTATTCTGGTATATGGGCTTTTTATTCACCGGGTATGGTGCATACCATCTAAGGAGAGAATACCTAAAACTTATAGCCATGTGATAAAGATCAACGTGTTCTCAGGAAAAGAATAAGTATCTCCAACCATACTTACAGGTATGAAAGGGTTTACGTATAAGGACGCTGGTGTTGACATCGACGCAGAGGAAGAGGCGATATATTCCATACGGGACACTCTTACTTTTGCAAGGAAGGGACTTGGAGCACCGCTAAAAGGTGAATTCACAGGGCTGATCGATTTTGGTGATCATGCTTTGACATTATGCACCGATGGAGTGGGGACCAAACTTCTGATAGCGGATATCATGGAAAAGTGGGACACGGTTGGTATAGACTGTATAGCCATGAACGTCAACGACACCATATGCCAGGGTGCTGAACCGATCGCCTTCGTGGACTACCTGGCTATAGATGAACCAGATGCACATCTTATGAGAGAATTGGGTAAAGGATTGAATCGTGGTGCCGAGCTCTCCAATATATCGATCGTGGGTGGTGAAACCGCAACCCTCGGAGAGATAGTCAAAGGTTTCGATATAGCTGGTACTTGCTTGGGTATGGTGAAAAAGGAGGATATGATACATGGAGATCGAGTTGAGGTCGGGGACAGTATAATAGGTCTGCCCAGTTCAGGCATCCATTCAAATGGATTTACACTAGCTAGAAAGATAATCGAAGAGTCCCATCACGATTATCATGACTCCTTGGAGTTCGGGGTGATAGGTAGAACGATGTTAGAGCCCACGGAGATATACGTTAAAACAGTTCTTAAAGCTTTAAAAGAGTACGATATAAAGGGCATGGCAAATATCACGGGAGGTGGACTAAGAAATCTAAAGAGGATCAAAACCTCTGTAGGGTACGAGATCGACGATCCGATATCACCTCAACCTATCTTTGCATTCCTTCAAAAAGAGGGAAATGTTGATGATGAGGAGATGTACCAGACCTTCAATATGGGTATGGGTTTCGCCATGGTCACATCCAAGGGAGAAGCAGAAGATGTGGCACAGACTACAGGAGGCAAGGTCGTTGGTAGGGTCACGAAAGGTTCAGGAGTTGTACAGGTACCTAAAAAGCTGAAATATTGAATCTCAACTCGGTAGTTGTATTTATCGCCCTCGAAGGTCAAGTTATTAAATTTTTAATTCTAAATATTTATAAATAGGACCCTAACCATAGGCGTAATATGAAGCAGAACAAGCAGATACAAAAAAACGCCTATAACCTCTCAACACCCGTTTCGAACTACGGATCTTTGAGGTAAAAACCCCTTCCTCTTTTTTAATATTCCAAACTCCAGATCACTGAGTAGGAGGCTCCGTTATAGATCCAGTACCCCTTTGCCGGTTGGAAGATGAAATCTTCCGGCTCATGGTCGTAATTCAGGTTGTATTCAGACGTTGAATCAAAATATCCCACTCTGGTCACCTGGTCTGGAATTCCATGATTACCGGATGTTTCACTTGGCATCCCTACCATGTTCCAACCAGGATGTAGATAGATCTCCGTATTTGTCGGTACAAAACCGTGTATCGTAAGAGTGTCCTCCGACACCATATGTATCCATAATCCCATGGTGTGATCCCAATCATCGAGGTTGTTGAATCGACCAGCTCTACCAGGTACATAGCTCAGCCATTCACCTTGTTTTGCGTCGTAGTACATCACCCGATCATAACTACCCGAGATACCATCTTCAGGATTTTCTAGGATCGATCCTATGGACGTATCTTCTGGCACTATGTTCGTGGAAACGAAGTTCCACCCCTCTGAAGATAAAGATATCTCTAGGGTATCGGTTTCGATCTGACCGGTCAATCCTATGTCATCAACTAACCAGCCTTCCCTAGGGTCGGGCCAATTGGAATAACCGTCAGTTCCGACCCAGAATCTTACCCTAAGATCCTGTGTGCCGACGAAGGGAGTAAGATCAACGGTCTCCATGGCCCATTCGTCCTGTACACCGGTGAACGCATCTCGTCCACCTAGAACATTTTCTCCCCAATCACTAAGCACTCCATCATACCCTCCAAGGGGTGTAACCGGTACCCATTCTGATCCATCGAACACCTCTACCACGCCTCCATCGTCTCCTTCGTTGAAATTGTATCTGTGCCACCAGGTGAATTCAGCTTCGGACCATAAGGTGGTGTCGATCCTAGGGGAAACCAATTTCTCATCCCAGTATGTACCATAATTGCCGTCACCACAGTCCCAATAATGGTCTCCAGAGTAAGCGTCGCCTTCAGCGATGTTCCAGTTTGTATCGGCGATCCATGCTATGTTCCCATCTTCCACATCATCAACTTCACCTACCGTGAATGTATGTGGTGAAGACTCTATTTTGTTACCGGCACTGTCTTGACATATTATTATAAAATCATAATCCATCCCAGGTATCAGGCCATCAAGGATCACTTCGTGCTCTGTATTAAAATCTGGACTCATCATGACTTCTGATGAACCGTATCCTACCTTACCCCATGAAGGCTCATCGGTTGTCCATGATATCCTCACCGCGAATTTCGAATCTACTTCTATTTCAGTTATCTCGGGAGGTGACCCGTCTATGATAGCATGATCTTCTCTGATCGTGCCTGCATCGTCGTAGCTCACTGTGAGTGTGTCTCCGTGTGATACCTTGAGCGAATTGTGAGAATCAGTTGATGAGATATAGGCAGAGCCAGTGAACCTCCACTCTTGAACACCAGGGGTGAGTGTTAAGGTCATACCATCCGGTTCTGTATCGCTTGTCAGAAGCACATCAAACTCGGATTGTCCTATCAGATCTCCGTCATAGACCGTTACGTCAACGATATCATCGGTGGTGTACTCCTCCCGGCCCAGATATACAGAACCCTCGCTTCCATATACCGTATTGTACGCGACTAGGGCGTAATCCTGCTGCGGTGAGCCGCTGTTCAATGCATCCTCAGGTACGTTACTTCCTATTATCCTCACCGTATAAGTACCCTCCTCGAGATAGTCTTGATGGATGAAGATGTTTTCAACCGTGTTGGCATCGTCCGTGCCATCTCCATTGTGATCGAAGTCCGAAAGGGCGTTGGTGTTCGAGGGAGTCCATCCGTTCTGAAAAGCGTTCCCGCGATACACCTGGCCCGACGGAGATACGACCTCGATATCAAGATCGTTCTTTAAAGAGGGATTATCGTAAGCTTCTGCGTACTTATCCGTCCAAACTAGTGTGAATTTTAATGGTTGATCTGGTTCATCGTACCTCACCTCATACTCCTTTACCTCTCCCGTTGTGAGATGGACGGACTGGTCAACGAAGAATGATGACTCTTCTCTGCTCAAAAGAGAGGCTATATCGACCATGCCCCAACCCTCGTCTCTGTTGGGTATGTGATCTATTTCATCATCGCTGTTCAGATCATTTAAAAGGGGTCTTGCCGAGTTGATCAGCAGTGCCTTCAACATGGCTGGTGAGGGGCGTTCACCATAAACATCTTCGTACCATTCTATCACGACGCCAACAGCGCCTGATACAGCGGGTGTAGCCATGGAAGTACCAGACATCCACTCGTACCTATCATCCTCAGTATATATGTTTCCAGATGTTGTGAGAGGTGAACTCGTGGAGAGGACCGCTCTGCCAGGTGCTACCACGTCGGGCTTCACCCTATTGTCGGCGGTCCAACCTTTGGAACTCCATGTGGTAACGTTGTAAACCTCGTCAGTCGTAGCTGAACCTCCATATTGATCCGCATCGGGCATGTAGGTTCCCGCAGCACCCACGGTGATCACATTCTTCGAATTACCTGGACTGCCTATGCTCTGTTCATCTCTGTTTCCCATTGCATCTTCACCTGCATTGCCTGCAGCTACCACTGGAATCAATGGGTCGTTCCCCCATGAACCGGGATCAGAATCCCTTACAGCCCTGTCATAATCAGAATCCGAAGTAAAATAAACTCCGCTGTAGCCGTAGCCCCAAGAATTCGAGTGTACGTAAACACCTCCGTTCGCTTTTGCCTCCCTGAGTATCTCATAATCTTCTGCAGGTCCTATCCAACTCCCACCGTCGGTGAACACTTTTTGCCCATATAAATAGGAATCATAGGCCAGTCCTTGGGAAATAAAGTATGGACCGTGTCCTCCGTAAGTGACACCTGTGCCACTGTATGTGTCACCTGCCGCAGACCCGGTGCAGTGGGTCCCGTGTCCGTGACCATCAGACCAATCTTCCCCTGCAAATGAGTTACCTCCGATAACCCTTCCAGTAAAGTCAGGATGCCCGGCATCACCCACTGTCCCATCTCCCAATCCAGTATCAGCCACTCCGATGACCACGTCTTTGCCCGTGTACCCTATCTGATTAACGTAGGCTCCGTGATCACCATGTCCCCTATAGGGAGATGATGGGGAACCTTCATCCCAGTGACCTCCTATGATCTGTGACTCTAATTCACTGTTTAGCTGCCTTTCCTTTAAAGGTGAAATGAAAATTACCTCTCTGATCGAGGTGATGGTATCCAATGATACAGTCTGATTCAACTCTACCATCAATCTGTTGGTGTTCTTCAACACTTCAACAGCCACAACATCATCGATCTCTTGTAAGCTATCTGCGGTATCTGTCAGAGCGCTGGGTACGACATCGATCAGAACTTTATCGCCGAGTTCTTGAACCGTTTTATATTCATCGATGTAAGGCCCAACCCAGTCAACAAAATACAGATCTAGGACTTCACGATATATATCGTGTTCCATCCAAGCGGTGTAAGAATAGTAAGGTGTGTAGCTTATGATCTCTACCCCCATCCCTTCCATGTGTTCTCGCCATGTAGGATTTACGGGACCCATCAGTTTTATCAAGTAAAGGCCGTGAGAACCTTGGATATCCTCATGAGTCGAGGGGGCAAGACAAGAAGTATCCAACTCTTGTCCTCTTACGCTGATAACATCGCTTACAGGACTCTTAAAAAGTTCTAGACCGTGTTTTTGCTCCACTTCAACAAAGGCATATCGGCCATAAACATCTATTACATCCCCTTCAAAAGATGATAGATCACCATCATGAATGATGAGTACTTTCTCACTTACATCGTTCTCCCAAACGAAGATAGATAGAACCGAAGTTGTGCACAGCAGTATCACAACTATCAAACTGATTACAAATGAAGTCTGCTTTTTCATGATAACACCTGCGTAGAGTTGAATCTATCGATAACAGTAGACTATGTGTATATAAAATGTAGATGTTACATGTAGCAAACATATGGATGTCACTCTAGTTCTGCATCACATCGCTCAACCCACATAGCCATGCCCATCTCTTTGAAATTCTCTCTTACACTACGGAGTATATCCAAAGCACTTTTTTCATGTCCTTCTTCCCGCTTCAACAGGGCGATCTCATAGCGTGCCACGTTGAGATCAGGTCGATTGTTTATACTCTTGAATATACTCTCAGATTCATCCAGATCAGATCTTGCCCCATCTAAATCACCTAGCACCTTTTTTATCTTACCACTGATCAGATGTGCTTCTGCCTGGGATAGTCTATTCTTTCTAGTGTGGGCAAGAGAAAGAGCTCTGTCCGCATGTTCCATCGCATTTTTATGATCTCCTGATTCATAATAAGCTTCAGCCTTTCTGATCTCGTTGTGAATCGTCTCGAACAGGTCACCCACATCCTTGTATATGTTTATACAATGGTCGTACTCCTCCAAAGCTTCAGAAAGATCCCCTTCTTCCATATGTATATCGCCTATATTTCCTATCGCCGATGCTTTGCCCCTTTTATCACCCATCTCACAACAGATATCTTTGCTTTTTTCATAGTGTTTCTTGGCACTTTCTAGATCACCTAATAGATGATATGATTCACCTATATGGTTAAGAGACATTGCTATAGCCCTTTTGAATCCTATATCCTCAGATACCTTTAGACACTCTTTGTTTAGGGCTAAAGCTCGTTCGATCATCCCCTTCTGTATGTGTAGCTTTCCCAGATTACTAAGACCGAGGGCTATCCCTCTTTTATCGCCGATGCGTCTGAACATATCAAGACCCTTTTCGAAGAACTCCTCAGCCTCTTCGTTCTTTCCTCTGATACCCTGGATTATGCCCATGTTTACGTAAACCGTCGCTATGGCTTCCTTCATCCCTATCTTCTCTTGTATCTCAAGGCTTTTTTCGTAGGAATCCAACGCTTTGTCGAGTTCCCCCCAGTCCTCGTAGATGATACCGATATTATTCAGTGTTCGAGCTAGTCCCTCTTCATCGTCAGCTTCTTCCCGGATATCGGCAGCCCTCCTCAGATATCTTTCTCCTTCATGATAATCCCCTGTCCGGATATAAACGGTACCCAATGTGTGAAGTGCTTCACCTAGACATTTCAAAGAGCCAATTTCTTCCGCTAATTCTTTTCCCTCTACAAATACCTGCTTAGCTTCTTCGTTCTTACCCTCTTGCATGATAGCCCATCCCTTGATGTTAAGAAGCTTACACCTTTCTCTCGATCTTTGATCGGCACAGGAAAGTCCTCTTTCGATGAACTCATGTGTTTTTTCAAAATCACCCTGGCTCAACCAAGCATCAGCTATCTTTCGATTCAGTCGAGAATTGATCTCATCCGATCTAGATGATTCCATACATTTTAAGTAATGATGCCTGCTCTTATCATAATCTCCGAGTACCCGGTATATATCACCCATCTGTTCTAGAATGTCTGATCTATCGACAGGGATCGACTTTTTATCAAGCAGTTCAAGAACCTGTTTGTACATCTCTATAGCGTCTTCGTGGGCATACACCCTTTCAGCGAAGTTCCCTGCCTTCATGTAATACTCTACCGCATCTTCGAAGGCACCACTCCTTTCATAATGATAAGCGAGTGCGGGATAATGTGTCTCTGATCGATCCCCATAAACTTCCAATATCTTTGAAGCAACGTGTCTGTGAAGTCTCTTTCTTTTCATACCGCTTATATCCCGGTAGGCTGTCAGTTGTACGGATCGATGTGTGAACAGAAAACGTTCGCCGTCGGGGTGCTCGGTCCATAGGTTGCTGCCTAATAGAACATCTATATGATCCAATATATCGAGTTCGTCGAGTTGGCTGGTATGTAAGATCAGATCGAAGGGGATCTCATCGCCTATGACACTGCCGATATGTATCAACTTTGCCGCTTCAGATGGTAGGGAATCTATCTTCCTTTTTATCACACCCTGTATCATCCGTGGGATCTGAAACTCGGTTTCGTTCAAAGGATACTTGTTTTTCTTTGGATCGATGGTACCTTCATCCATCAAACGCTTCACACTTTCCGTTATGTATAATGGATTCCCATCGGTCATACCATACAATAATTCGATGAATTCAGGTGGTACGTCATCTCTGTTCAGCATCCCTTCTGCCATCTTTCGTGTGAGGGAAAGCCCAAGGGGTTTTAGATCGATAAAAGTAGATCTGTGTTCGCGCATGAAACGTTCTCGGACCTCCTTTAAAAAGTGATCGCTGTGAAGATCTTCCGGACGATAAGCAACTAGAAGACAGACCGGAGTATCGTCGAGGTTCAATGCTAGATAGTAAAGGAGTTGAAGACTGGCTTTATCAGCCCACTGCATATCGTCTAAGAAAAGGAGGACCGGTCTCTTTTCCGCCAGCAGTTTCAATTGTTTAGCGGCCTCAAAGAATGATGCTTTCCTACGGGCATCGAAAGTGACACGATCGTCGACTTTTGCTTTCTTCAGACCCACCATACCTATCTGAAAACCGAAGTTTGGCATCTCATCCATCCGTTCAAAGTGCTTCCTGAAAGCTCTTTTGAATGGAAGATAGGGTTCGGACGTTTCGAAATGTGCCTTTCCGGATATGAATTGAAATCCGTTCTCCTTAGCATGTTCACCGAGCTCGTTTGCTATGCGGGTCTTTCCTATGCCTGCTTCTCCGGATATAAAAACAGTCGAACTATCCCCTTCTTTGACATCGGAAATTATATTCTTCAATTTCTCCAATTCCTTTTCACGACCAACGAATATGTCCTCCTGGGGTTTACCGTATGTTAGATCGATAACACCATTAGAGTCGATGATCTTGATGGCTTCCAGCATCGGGTTGGTTTCGTCCATATGGTCATCGATATCTCGTAAAAGGATCTCTCGTGTTCCTTCAAATGTTTTCAACATCACTTTTTCTTCTTTCAGTTCACTACGTATCCCCTCCACCTTCCTAAGACCTTTGGAAGATAAGAAGTAAACCTTCCTCCTGCGGACACTGCCCTTCACGTGACGTACCTCTTCAACCACCAGTCCATCATCCCTCATGGTGTTTATCACCTGAGTGAGGTGACCTCTACTCAGACCTACTGCATCGGCTATACCGGGTTGAGTAACAGGATGTGGGACCTCCATCTTGTGCAGGTATCCTTGAAAATTATTTAGATGCAGAAGTATGCGTCCCTTGGAGCCAATGAGGGTCATATTGTCAGAAAAGATGTACAGATTTTAATAACCTTTACCATGGATTATCTACAGCAAACTGGACCCAGCGGATCGGGTATAGGGATAGGAGATAAACGAATAGAAGAGATGTCTCGTTTTATCGAGAGTAGATATGCTATTCGGTTTTTCTTAAGTGATAGTCTCTTAGATAGTTGCTGGTAAAGTGCCCGCACTCTCTGCAGTTAGCTAAACCTATGTGGGAAACCGTCATAGCCATACTCCCACATTCGATACATTTTTTGTAAATCGTTTGGGGATCATCATAGATCAAAGCTCCGCAGGATTCACAGAAAATACCTCGATTTTCTAAAGTCACCAACAACTTACCACAATCAGGACACGGCTTGGTGTCGTATTCAACAGATTGATCAAAATTTTCATATTCATACACGGAAAAGTAAAGTACAGCGAAGGCAAAGTAAGTGATACCCGACAAGATTTGGTCTCCCGCTGCTATGCCAATGAAGGAACCTACAACGTCTTCTAAGGTACCGGAAATAGGCATGGTATATAATCTCCAGAAGGTAAAAAAATTGAAAAACAATAATAGAAGGAAACATATGTACGCATGCCATCTTTTTTCGATTATTTCATGGATCAATAGTACGAGTGCAAAACCGATCAGCAAAGACCCAATAAAACCGATTATACCTACCTGAATTGAGAGGGTTCTCATACCAGAGGTATCCTCTATATCCATAGGGATCACCGAAGAAAAAATCATGCCGAGCAGGAAACCGATTATGATGAGTATTATGGCGATGAGAACTTTCTTACGGTGGAGCTCGGAAACATTTTTCGCACCCATGTAAAGTCTGATTAGGGCTGAAGCATAAAGAGCTAGAGCGAATAATGATAAGATGAAAACAAAACACAAACTGCCTATCGATGGTCTGGTGATCGTCTCCGTGGTACCAGGTAGGTTTTGTACACTGACCAAATTGGATAAGCCGTGTGTGATTAAACCACCAACCATGTATTTAAGGCCAGCATTTGTATGTTCATCTAACGTTATAAGGATTCACCGGTTCTCGTATATACCAATAGGATATAAATATTACTATGACCAGTGCTTCGTTCACATTGCATATCCTAGTGATTTAGTCTGGGTCTGAGATCCGATCAAGATGCCGAAGAAGAGGATACCCGAATTGAGAGATCTTTTAGAAAAACGCATGATCCGATAGGGATACTATAGATCAGGAGCGATGATTGATCAATCGCTCAGCATCACGGCCAAACTATCATCTTGACAGCCATCAACAGCAGAAAGATCCCTACGACCATTCGAAACTTTTCCTTGGGGATCTTTTCAACCAAGTTCTTTCCAAAGTAGGCTCCGATCAGGGTGGCCAATATCAGGAAAGGTGAAGCGTATAGCAGGGTTGTACCGAGTCTAGCTCCCCCATGGACGTAGGTGATCAACCGGGTAGTATCCACGGTCAGGGAGATGGCTCCGGTCGTAGCGATATAGACCGATTTGGGTAGTTTGTAGGCCAATAAAAACATTGACCTGATCTCACCTCCGATACCCGTCAGGCCTGAGGAAAAACCGTACATGCCACCTCCAAGTAGCGCGTTCTTTTTGCTGACTCTGACCTTGAAACTCTCTTTCACATGGATGAAGATCACATAAAGTAGTATAACGATGCCTATGGCTCTAGCCAGTAGATCATGTGGAACCTCCACCGACAATCTAGCGCCGGTATAACTCAGCAGGATGCCAGGCACTCCAAAATATAACACCAGTTTGTAGACCAATCCTTTTCTGAATAGTGTAACTCTCCAAACATTGTTGAACCAGTGGATCAAACCGACCATGAGAAGAGTGACCGGAGGAGGGAAGAACAGCATAAATATTGGTATAAGGACCGTCGATATACCGAAGCCGGTTAATGTACCGAACATGGACGCGATGAACGTACTGACTAGCAGTAGTAGGATTATCGTTTCCATTACTGTGCTCATTACTCTCCTTGATATTTAAACAAAATGGTGTTGTAGCAATACATTTATGTGATGAAGTGATCACCTATATCGAACAGGAGGAGATCTATTGAACGTCATAGACCTGAGTAAACTGATAAAAGAAAATATGGACGTATATCCAGGCGATCCAGAGGTAGAGATAATGCTGGTGAATACCCATGATAAAGATACATGGGAACTGAGAAAGATCACCATGGGGACCCATACCGGGACCCATGTAGACGCTTATTCACACATGGATGAAGACGGGAGATCCTTGGACCAGATACCCATAGCCAAATTTTTCGGAGAGGCACAGGTAGTGGGACCGGAGGATGTTTTTCCCCATGAGAAAGGACTATTCTTCATAGAAAAAACGGGTATGGAGATGTTACAGAAAATTTTGGATGCCGATCCCCTTTTTGTAGGAGGGAATATCACGGAGGAACTGCAGAGGTCCCTTTTGAAAAACGAGATCATCACCTATACAGACCTTATCAACCTGGAAAAGATACCACGAGGTATTACATTCATGTTCTTCGGACTTCCGCTCAACATCAAGGATGGGGATGGATCTCCTGTTCGGGCAGTGGCGATGTGGTGAGATTAACTAAGTAAAAAGAAAAAGGGTTTTTGAGGTCAATACTTGACCTCTTTGAGTATCTTCACACCCACTTCTTCTAAACGCTCTATCATCTTCTGGTATATCGGACCCTTGATGCAATCTTCCGGTGCAACGATACCTTCGCCGGTGATCTCTCCTTTGGCCATCATCTCTGCGCTTATCGCCGGTGGGAAACAGGTGGTTCTCTGCATGGCGGTGAGTCCCATATCTACGTCCTCATCATCCCACATGTAATAATCGATCCTTACGTCCTTTCCATCCTTCTTTCCCTCAGCGGTGTTCCACATCACACAAGCGTCGCGGTCTCCTTCTTTTGGCTTCAGTTTGGGTATAAGAACCTTCAACAATACCTCTCGAGGTACTACTTCACACCCGTTGACTTCAACAGGCTCGATGTCCAGCATACCGCACCTTCTGAACTCCTTTATGGTATCGTAGTGGCCAGGCCACCTTACCGTTTTTTCGTAAGTGTTCTCGAGCTCGGGTCTAGTGTGGACGAAGCTGGGCATCCCTGGCGTGACTGCACATTCTAGTTCGACGTTCTTCCCGAACTTATCGAAGAGGAATTTTTCATGGAGGGTGAGTGCATCGAGTTCCGTCAATTTTCCGTCCTTGATAGCCGCTGATTTTATGTTGTATTCTCTTAGAACGTGATCGAAGGCCCAGGTTATCATGTATCTAAGCGGGTGTCTTTTCTCTGATTCCTCGTTCGGTATCCCGCCGCACCGGGCTATGGCTGTTTTGGGCTCATCCATCTCCCTAAGACCTTCTCCCAAGGTTATGTTGGTAAGGCCCGGGGCGAATCCGATACCATCCAATAGCATGATGCCTTTTTCTTTGTATTGTTCATGAAGATGCTCGCCGTAATCCTCAACATCCATACCTTCCGGAAGTTCCAGGTCCTCCATCTCATAGGGATCGGGGCTACGGTGATACTCTTCTAATATATCTATCATGTCCAGCCCGACCTCCGCGGCTAGCTCGATGGTCTTGTAACTGGTCTGTCTTGTAGGTAGGGCGTTTATTCCCACATCGTACTGCTGCATCACCTCTTTGGTTCGTTCTTCGTCTAAAACGTCTCCTACGTGCTTCTTCAGCTTATCACTACCTATAAACTCGATGATATCGTCTATAGGGCCTGGAGACCTACTGTAGAGTCCGATCTCTTCAAATTCAGAGTGAGTTGCCAAATACCATGCTACGCCTTCTGCTTGTCTGCCTGCACCGAAAATTATCGCTTTCATCTTGATCGATGGAGCATCTTACACCTGTCTATAAATCTTTCGTGGATTGTTGAAGAAATGGGTCAGATAAGATCTATGTGACTTCGGTGTGAAAAACGACTATCAGATCAGGATCTTAGAACGACTGGATAGATCCAAATCCTCTCGATGGTCCTGAGAGGGTGTTTAGGGTAGATCGACCCTGGAGATATTGGGTATGAAAAATATTTAGAATTACACAACGGGAGTTATAGTTTCATCCGAAACTATTAAATACTATAGTTTCGTTTGAAACTTGTTTGTATGGATACGCATAGGAAAGGAGATGGAAATTACAAACGACTCAAAGGCATCATGTCCAGACCCAGCAAGGATGAGATACTGGAAGGTAACATCATCCTTGTGATGTTCAAACTTGGTTGGCCCATCATGGTAGCTTCACTGTTCCGAACACTATACAACTTGGCGGATACAATTTGGCTCGGTCGATTACCGGGAGAACTGGCTGAGTACTCGGTAGCTGCATCGAGTCAAGCGTGGTCAGTGGTATTCATCGTGATGTCCCTGGAGATAGGTTTTGGAGTGGCCGCCCTTGCACTCATATCGCAGTACACCGGCGCAAGAAAATATGACAAGGCCGCAGAGTACGCCGGACAGCTCTATTTTATCGTGATAACCCTGGGAACCATCCTGGCCATGATCGGATACCTTATCACACCCTATCTAATGAACATTCTCACAGCGGGAGCCGGTGCGGACGCTCCATACCTGGCACTGTACGGAACACAGTACCTCCAGATAACTTTCATAGGTATGCCGTTGATGTTCATGTTCTTCGCGTTCATGTTCATCCTAAGGGGCTGGGGAGACAACGTTACACCCATGAAGATAATGATCGTTACTTCTGTACTCAATGTGATCGTGGATCCGTTCCTTATACTCGGATCTGGACACGTACTAAACATAGGACCATGGAGCTTTACGATACCGCCTTTCTTCGGTTACGAGATCCCGCAGATGGGAGTACGAGGAGCGGCCATCGCCACCGTGAGCATCCAGGCTCTTGCAGCCATATATTCTATTTACCTGATGTTCTCTGGAAAGGTAGGTCTGAAGGTTAAACTACATCATCTTAAACCGGACTTTACCAAGATAAAGAAGTTTTTCAAGGTCGGTGTCCCTGCCTCGTTCGGGAGACTGGGGAGTGCTACGGGTTTCCTTGTTCTCTGGGCCATAGTTTATCGATTGCCTAATGCAGGCACTGTCGGTGCGGCCTACGGAGCCGGAAACAAGGTGCTGAATATCATGTTCCTTGTGATAGGTGGAGTGTGTATGGCCATGGCCACCATGGTGGGACAGAGCCTAGGTGCGGATCTTAAAGATAGGGCGGAAGAGATAGCTCAAAAAGGGATAATCGCACTAGTGATCCTGATGACGGTCACCGCAGTAGGAGTACTTTTGACCAGGAACCTGATAATCCAATTCATCATCCCGGGGAAGGAGGACGTGATAAGCTCTGGAGCGGAGTTCTTATTGATCTACTCGTTATCGATACCTTTCTTTGGGATATACGAAGGTGTTTCACATCTACTGGGTGGTTCCGGTCACACCAAACAGCAGATGATACTTGATCTGACCCGGATATGGGCACTGAGGATAGTATTGGTTTTCATCTTCGCCATAGTACTAGAGATGCATGATACTGGATTCTGGATCGGTATGGCTGGAAGCAATATTATCGCATCTGGGGCCGCCGTCATATTATATAAGAAAGGATGGTGGAAAGAAAGGATAATCGATGAAAAAACATCCTCGGGCCTGGCAGTGGACACTTAGCGAGATCGATATGATGAGTTCGGATGATGAAAAAAAGAAGATAGAAACGAAGGTGGAGAACGAGATGTTAGATTATTTAGAAACGGAAGAAAAAGAAGAGTTGAAAAAAATTCAGAACGGATGATCAATGGCCTGGAGGTATGAATATATGTTGATGCTTATAGTAGAACTGGCGGCATTGTTCGGAGCACTTTTCATAGTTAACAGGGATGTTGAGAAAAATAATTTCGATAGAAAGGTGCTGTGGATGTGGGTTGCAGGAACAGCGGTGGCATACTTTTTCCTTTGGCTTCCCGGGATATTGGCAGTGCTACTCATATACTTTGGTATGACACGGTCGCATATTATCAAGCAAGAATAGAAAAGTAAATAAAGAATAGGAGAATCTGGTGAGATGAAGACATGATCGGATTGATAATTGACCAAGCATTGATAGTCCTAGCCGGTTTAATCATATTTTTCGATGTCAGAAGACAAGGTCGAAGATGTAAGGTATTCTGGTTGTGGTTATTTGCCATAGCCCTGGGGTATTTCATCCTACAGATAATCGGTGTGGCTGCAGTATTCACGCTTTATATGGTATGGGGACGAAATCGGCCACAGAATGGAAAGGATTAAAAGGGACTTGTGAATTTTAAATAAAAATCGTAGATGTTAGAGATTTGTAGGGGACTGAACTTGTATGAGTAAAAACAGAAAAAAACAGTTAAGAAAGAGTCGTTTCGACTGGTACTCTAATATCGTCAGCAAAGCCCCTAAAAGGGTCATCGCTGTGATCGTGATATTCACATTGATCATGGGTTACTTCGCCTCGGGCATGGAGATGGATACGGACGAGGCACATTTCGAACCGGAATC
>PUPH01000162.1 GCA_003553085.1 Thermoplasmata archaeon | reverse complement strand
TTTCTCCCCGGATGGTCACAGTCACATCTGTTACCGGGATATCCTTACCGGAAGCATCCAGCGCACGTTTGACGATCTGAACTAGACCGAAACAGCAAGGTACCTCCATGTGGGCGATGGTGATGTTTTTTATGTCATTACGTTTGAATATCTCGGTGAGCTTCTCCACGTACTTCTGTGCATCGTCCAGCTTCGGACAACCTATGATCAATCCTCTTCCTTTCAAAAAGTCGGTGTGGAAGTTCGGATATGCGAAGGGGACGCAGTCCGCTGCGATGACCAGCTCGGCGTCCTTGAAGTAAGGAGCTTCGATGGGGACAAGATGCAGTTGTACCGGCCACTGCCTAAGCTGAGAAGGGACCCTACCGATCTCTCCCTCCTGGGACTTCATCTCCCACTGGGATGGTTCCGAGGACGGACAACCGCATGCGGTGGTGGGTTCATCAGATAAGAGTGGTGATTCCACTCCGAGCTCCTCCAGATGTTGGAGTGCCTCCTTCAACAACTGGTTCTGACCGTGCTCCTTGAGATGCTCCAGGTGTGCTTTGAGGACGTTTTCTCCCTGCTTGATCATCCGCTCAACTACCGCTTTTTCGTCGTAAGGCTCAGCCTCCCGCTCCTCGATGGTTATGGCGTCCAGAGGGCAGTCCCCGATACAAGCACCTAGACCGTCGCAGAAAGCTTCGTTAACCAGCCTTGCTTTGCCATCGATCACCTGAAGTGCGCCTTCAGGACAGCCCTTTACGCATTCTCCACATCCGTTGCATATCTCATGATCGATCTTGATTATCTCTCGCTTCATTTGATCACCTTTATTTCCTGGACACAGTATCTGTCTCCCAGGGACGCTGATTTTTCCTGCTTGAGCTCCACTCCACCAAGAACTTTCGAAACCGCTTCTCGATGTATGGAACAGAGCCAGGAAGCATAACGTGATGGTAAACCGGAGAATGCGCAGTTATCGTACCTGATGTAGTAACCTCCAGCCCTTGATCCATATGAAGTAAAGAAACCCATCTCATCGAACGCCCTAGCCACTGCACCCACCTTATCTTCGATATTTTCCTTGGCATCGGCATGCATGATCTGTGCTGTCAAACGTTGAACCAGCTTTTCTCTGAGATCTTCCAGGATATCTTCGCCGTGTAGATCGACCATGGCATCCAATACCATCTCCAGCAGCATCTCGTTCTCTTTCGGGAACAAGGATTCTCCTTCCTTCGTGATCTCGTAGTATTTCTTAGGTCGTCCCCTTGAGGCTTTCTCGAATTTGTGTGATATCAATCCTTTATTTTCAAGTATATCGAGGTGCCTCCTGACCGCACTTTCATTTATATCTAACTCTTTTGCCAGCTCTACCGCAGTCAAGTCCTTGCTCAGTAAATGCTTCAATATAGTGGTACGTGTGTCTTCCGATGGGATACCTATCTTCTCAGTCATCATATATCAAGATGGGCTGAATGTTTATATACTTTACGCACCTTTAAGTGATTATAAATGGTGGAGGATATAGCACCTTTGAAGATCGCCATGAGATAGAGTACCGCTATTTCACATCGGGAAAGGGATGAAAGGGGATCAGATCCCCAGTTCCTTTCTCTTCCCCTTGATATGTTTCTCTATACCGTCGGCGATATCAACCGGATCATCCCCTACTGCGATCTTGCCTCCGGTCAAACCTTCCAGATCTTGGGTTAGCAGTTTCACCACGTTTTCACTTCCCGTCACCGGCGGTGTAGGGGAAACATGGGTATAAAGACCGTAAGCCACGGCCGCGACCGCTGCGATGGTAGCCTTCTGCTCCATGTATTCGGGTGCTGTTACTGCAACCGGTAGTTCGGTAGGATCTACACCCAGGGCATCCGCCACGGTGGTAACCAGATTGATCAAACGCCCGGTATCCGTACAGGTACCGAAGCTAAGCACCGGCGGTATGCCTAGTGATCCGCAAACGGCTCTCAACCCATCTCCAGCCTTATCCTTGGCCTCCAACGAGGTCAGTCCTCCGACTTGGAGCGCGGCGTTCCCGCAGCCGGCACTCAGCACTAAAATGTCCCTTTTGATCAACTCCTCGGCCACCTTGATAGTTGTTTCATCCTGGGCACCGTTTTTCAAAGTCGTGCAGCTGACCAATGCAACTATGCCTTTGATGCTCCCTTCTTTGATAGTATCTAAAAGTGGATCTAAAGAGCCACCTAGTGCATTCAGAACTGCCTCAGGAGAGAACCCGGTCATTATCTTACGTTTGTAATCGGGTACGTTCGTGGGCTTCCCCTTCCTGCTCTCAAAGTTATCGAGGGCCTTTTCGATGATCTGCATGGCCTGCTCCTCCACCTTCTCTGGATCATAATTTATGTCATGTTCAACACCAGGTATGTTCACCAACTTCGTTACAGGTATGATGGTGGAGTTGTACTTCTCAGCGTACATACCCGCGGTGGGTACGGTACAGTTCATATCCGCCACGAAGGCATCAACTGCACCGGTGGCGAGTACATACTCCTCGTTCAACCAATTTCCCGTCAATCCTATGAAAACATCATCGCATTTGAACCTCTGCATCAGCTCCTGTCCGGTCTCGATGGAACCGATTATACGGATCCCTTTTGCACCCCTTTCTCTGGCCATCTCCTGTACTTTGTCTTGTCTGGCCAGCATTATCAGGGCGGCCCCCATGAAGGGTTCATGTCCGTTTGGTAATATGTTCACGTATTCCGGATCGATGACGCCCATATCCACTTCCGCCTCGTGTGGTTCAGCAGTACCAAAGAGTATATCCTGTATCTCTTCTAACAAGGTAAGTGAGCCGTATGCAGTGGCTAAACCCATCCTCAGTGTTTTCAACCCCATGCTAACGTAATCGCTGTCCACGTTAGTCATCACGCTTGTGTTGACGTCCATGGTCTCGTGGAGAGGACCGCCGGGTAGTATCCCCAGTTCTTTCCACTTCGCTTTCCTGCTCTCCGGTGCAAATGCCATGAGTACCTTAGAAGGTTCGTCACTGTCACGGTTGATCTCCTCGATGAGAAAATCCGCTAGTGACTCGGCGAGTTCATCTATTTCTAGATCGATGTTCAAACCAAGTTTTTCGGCAACATTTTTGAGCTTATCTTCGTCTGTGATCTCGAACATCGTCTTTCCCTGGGCCGTGGCTTTTAATGTCTTTGCAGCTGTATTGGCATGATAAGTGTAAGCGGTAGTACCCATGGTATTTATCCTCAGGAGGTTCCTCATCACCATCCCGTCCACGTCTATCCCACAGACGCCCCGGTCCACTTTGCCGGGTATTATTCGGCATGGACCCTGGCTGCATATGTTACACCTTACTCCCTTGGCACAGAAATTGCATCTGATCTTTTCCATGGCATCGAACCTGTCATGAACGTTGGTCAGACCTTCCTCTTTCACCTTTGCATACATCTCTTCTACAGACCTATGTGCACTTCTTTTATCCATATTAACACCTGTTAAAAAAGGATGTCGAAGCTCCTTTAAAAATGTTTCGTGTGTTAACGAACATTCGTATTCGTGCGAAACTTTTAATACGCCCATACATCTATGAATCTCAACGCTGCCTATGGCTGAAAAAACCAAGATATACTCCACTGAAAAAGGTGCCGTCGTACTAAAAAGTCGCACTAAGAATGAGTTGATCCAGCTTCTTACGAAAGAGGATAAAACGAGCTCCGAGCTGCAGGAAGAACTTGGAAAGGCAAAATCGACCATCTCAGTTCATCTATCAGACTTGAAAAAGCTGGGGGTTGTGGAAGAGCGTATGGATCCAGAGGATAATCGGAAGAAGATATTCTCACTCCGATCTAGATTGGTAGGCTCATCGGGCTCACCATCTGATGAGCAGTACAGAGCGATATTGAACAATCTGAAGAGCGCCAGCGGAGATAGTTATCTTTTTCTAAAAAACATGTTCCATCTGATCAGGTACGGCCTATACTCCCTCGGTCTAGACATGCACCCTGCTTTAAAGGACATCGGTAGGGATGCTGGTAGGATGCTGGCAGAAAGATTCCAGTCCGATGAAGTAGATGGACTACTGGAGGAGATAGGTGAGTTCTGGGAAGAGAACGGATTAGGGGAGGTTAAAGTTAAGAACAAGAACACCATCTTAGTACACGACTGCTTCGACTGCGGAGATATGCCGGACGTCGGATCCACCTTGTGTTCACTTGACGAAGGACTGCTGGAGGGCATAATTGAAGGGCGTTTGGGACTGCAGGTAGAGGTAGAAGAAAGAGAATGCAGCGGTACAGGCAAAGACCACTGCAGATTCGTGATAAAAGGTGTGTGAGATGAAAAAAGTACTACTGATGGGTGCTGGAAACGTTGGATATGCCATAGCCTATGATCTGACCGGTGATTACGAACTGACCATAGGTGATGTGGATGAAAAAGCTTTGAATGAATTTGAAAAGTACGGAAACGTCATGGAGTTGGACGCTTTAGATCGTGAGGCTTTAGGATCGGCTTTCGAACAGGTCGATGTGGTGGTCTGTGCGCTTCCAGGAAAGCTAGGCTTCCGTGTGATCGAAACGGCTATAGGAAGCGGGACGGACGTGGTGGATGTCTCTTTCATGCCCGAAGACCCCTTCGTTCTGCAGGATGAGGCTGAGGGTGCCGGCATATCCGTTATCGTGGACGCTGGATTCGGCCCGGGACTACCGAACCTGTTCATCGGTAGGCTGAACACCCTCATGGAGGAGATAGACAGATGTATGATACGGATAGGCGGTCTGCCAAAGCATCCCGAACCACCTCTGTTCCATTCGGTGACCTGGTCGCCGTTGGACCTCATCGAAGAGTACACCAGACCCGCTCGAGTGATAAGGGATGGTAAGGTAGAGTGCCTAGAACCATTTGAAGATATAGGCCGTGTTGAAGTGAGGGGGATGGAGTTTGAAGAGTTCTACAGCGACGGTTTGAGGACCCTCCTGGATACCATGAAGATCGAAACTATAGAGGAAACCACCCTTAGATGGAAGGGGCATATCAGAAAGATGAAGGTATTGAAGGAACTCGGCTTCTTCGAACCCGAGAGGGTCCCCGGAACGCTGGATGTGATACTGCCGCACATGGTTCCCAAGGGTAAGGATATATCCATCCTAGAAGTGGATGTTGAAGGAAAGTACAAGGGTGAAAAGACAAAGACCGGTTACTCGCTATACGACGAATCACACGATGGATTCAGTTCCATGGCACGGACCACCGGATTCACGACGGCTTTGATGACTAGATTGATCCTGACCGGAGATATGGATAAAGGCATACTACCGCTGGAGTCGTTGGGTGCTGACAAGATGATCCATGATTTTGTGGTCAATGAGCTCAGGGCGAGAGGTGTGCATATAGGCAGGAAAGGGGACAAACTACAAATATGATTTTCAACCGTATTTGCAGAGTATGCGAAAACTGCTAGTCGTTTCCATAGCTTTGTTACTACTCGTTCCCCTCTATCCGCTCACCGTCGGTGAGGAAACTCAAAATCGATGGACTATAATGATATACATGGGAGGTGGTGTGGATGTGGGTATCAGCGAGCAGGTGGAAAACGATCTTGCAGAGATAGAAAAAGGTGTCCCTGGTGATCAGGTTGAAGTGATCGTACTGGCCGACCAGTTCGAAGATGGTGATTCGAGGCTGCTGTACCATACATCGGAAGGGCTCGTAGAGATACCGCTCTCAAGCGTAAATCAGACTTGGGACGACGAAGTGGACATGTCAGATCCACAGAGTCTCCGGGACTTTGTGATGTGGTCGAAAGGAAATCATCCCGCGGAGCGTTATATGCTTTATCTATGGGGACATGGAGACGGATGGAGAGGGATGCCGGTAGAGGACGGTGGAGATCTTTTTCTGACTGAGATGGAAGAGGCTTTGAACGGAATAAAGGTCGATGTGCTGGGATTCGATTCCTGTTCCATGGGCACCTTCGAACTGTACTACCAACTCAGGAAAAAGGCCGATATCATCTTGGCTTCACCGCTGGATATACCCATGCAGGGATTACCCTACGATATAATTCTGGATCGGATAGGGGAGAAGCCAGATATGGGTACGGAAGAAGTGGCTGAGATGATCGTCGAGGAGTTCGTGGTCTGGTCCTTTGAAAACACAGGTATCGACACCGGGCTGATGGCTGTTGACACGGATCGACTTCCAGTGGACGAATTCGTAGATTATACTGAGCATCTGTCTTTCTCTCTACCGTACTATCACGGAAGGATATGGGATGCATGGAACGAAACCGAGCCCGGGTGCAATGAAGAGCGGGACATATACGAATTCTCGATAAACGTAGATTCTTTTGTTGACTGTGGACGGTTCAAGAACAAAGGTATCGAACTGCGGGAGGCCATCGATGGCTCGATCCTTTTCCAGAACACTACGCAAAGGGAGAGACTCGCTATGTCCGTCTATTTTCCTAGGGCATCACCCTTTCATTACGATACATTGAGCTTCGTCGAGATAGGATGGTCGTCTTGGCTGGCAAAGTTCAGCGGCCCACGACCCGATATATCGGATCCACCATACTTCGATGTTGAGCTGGACGGAAAAGATCTATCATTTTCGTTCCAACATAACCTGACCGGTGGTTCGGTCGAGTTGGATATCTGGGGTAAAGATGGTTATATTTACAGAGAAACCTTCTACGAAAGTTCCCATGAATTCACCACCGAGCTAACACCCGGTCTTTATCATGTAGATGCATACCTGAGAGATCATGAAGGACTTCATCATCACACCCATGAAGAAGTACTCTACGAAGAAGAGATAACCATGGTCGGTACGGTGGAGCCCGATGAGGTAAAAGTGCATATACTGAACACGGCCAGGGACATCTGGATGAACAGGACCCTGAAACATGGTAATTACAGCATCTCCCTTTTATGGCCTTCCTTTTGTGAACCCGGAGACATGCTTGAGATAACCTACGTTCACGGAAAATATGAAGAGACGTTCCAGCGTGATGTCCCCTATGAGGGTGATCTGACTGTGGACTTCGCCAGCATAGAAACAGAGGATCAGTTCCCGTGGCTCACGGTGGTTATATTCCTCTCAGGCGTAGCCCTGGTCGCTGTGTATCTGAAAAGAAGATTTATGAACGATGGTTACTAATTTTTCAATAGCAGCTTGACCGCCTTCTCCTCGCTGATATCTTTTTCATCAGCGGTCTCCCTAACTTTGTTCATCAGATCTATGTACTTTTTATAACCCGATTTACCGTTCATCCTCTTGCTAACTTCTCTAGCTAAGGCCTTGTTGAACCGCTCCTTACGGCGCTGACTCCGGAGGGCGTTCCTCAAAAAATCCTTCTCTTTCGAGTCCATGTGCACTCATAGATTCTCGAACACATAAATAATTTCTGAAAGAAAACGTAAAGTATATTTGGGTATTACTCTTGCGGGTAATCGTGGAAAAGGAATTTTTACCTATCCACACGTTTCATCAGCAAACTCGCATCAACCTGCGGGGGTAGCCAAGCATGGCCAACGGCGATAGACTCAAGATCTATTCCCATAGGGGTCCGAGGGTTCAAATCCCTTCCCCCGCATCTTTTTATTCACAATGAAATGAAAGAGTGATATCAGTCCGGTGCATACTTTAATTTTCTGTAGCGGAGCGAATGAAAATAAAGTAGAGGAGGAAACTCTATTTCCTGCAGCATTTTTACTATCTGACTATAGCGAGGAGGGTAAATAAAAGGGGGGCTCTGAACGCATACTCACTATTCATAGTCGATGGGATCATCTAACCCGGCTTCTTCGAAGCCCTTCAACCGAAGCCGGCAGGAGTCACACGTACCACAGGCTATATCTCCATCTCTGTAGCAGCTCCAGGTCAGTTCTAAGGGAACACCTAATCCTTCAGCACGTTGTATGATCTCGGCCTTGGACATGTTCTGCAGGGGGACACGTATGTCTATCGGGTTTCCTTCGCCCCCTCGTCGTGTGCCCTCCTTAGCCATCCTTCTAAAGGCTTTGTAAAACTCCGGCCGACAATCAGGATATCCGCTGAAATCGACCGCGTTGGCTCCGATGTATACGGCATCTGCCTGGATGCTCTCGGCATAAGATAGTGCGAGACTCAGCATGATTATGTTCCTGGCGGGAACGTATGTGTCCGGTATTCCATCCTGACCATAATCGGAGATCTC
>PUPH01000115.1 GCA_003553085.1 Thermoplasmata archaeon | reverse complement strand
TCAGGCTGACATACGTAGCCCCGTCCTCGGGTTCTGGGTTGATAGGAGGATATGGTCCTTCGTCTTGATGGGCGTTGTATGCAACCAGGGCGTAATCTTGGCTGTTGTAGCCTACGCCAACAGCATCATCGTTTACACCATATCCCCTAACCCTAACAGTATAAACACCGGGTTCTAAACCATCAGGATGGATGTATACGTTTTCAACGTTATTGGTATTATCCCATCCATCTCCATTTCTGTCGAAGTCGGGCATCGCGGGAGTGTTTGGAGAAGTATATGAACTTGTACTGTTACCCTCAGCGTCAACAGGGAAGGCATTACCACGATAAATATCTCCATTGGGAGCTTCCACTTCTAGATCAAGGTCGTTCACCAATGTAGGGCCATCGCCTGTACCCGGACCGGCCGGTGCGTCGGTCCATACTAGACTGATCTTCAAAGGCACGTCGGTTCTGTCATATCTTATCTCGTACTCGTCAACCTCACCAGTGGTTAAAATAGATGTTTGATCTTCAAGGTAGAAAGGCACCGGATCATCATAAGGATATTCCAGCTTAGAAATATCTACCATACCCCATCCTTCGTCACGATTAGGTATGGGTCCGGTGTTTCCGGTATCATCACATAGGTCGTGGGCGGTATTGATCAATAGTGCCTTTACCATTGCAGGGTTGGGACGACTGCCGTGGTTAACTTCGTACCATTCTACAGTTACTGCAGCCGCTCCGGCAACTGCCGGAGTGGACATTGAAGTTCCCGATGCCCATTCGTATCTATAATCTTCACTATACAATCCATGTAGACCGGTTTCTTCTACAGCACCACCAAAATATCGATGACTCGGAGTCCTGGCAGCAAGAATAGCCTCCCCAGGTGCTACAACATCCGGTTTTACACGGTTATCAGCAGTCCAACCACGTGAGCTGAACGATGCTACATTATCGGGATTTTTACCTTGATGATAATATACATTACCGTAACTTAAGCTGTCTGGCATATACGATTCGGTAGCACCCACAGTAATCACATTTTTGGCGGTGCCGGGGGTCCACGTACCCCTAGCATCGTCGTTACCCGCACAAACTGTGATAACCATTGGTGTATTTTCTGGTGTGTCTCTATTTGCATTCCTTGTAGCTGTATCATATATATGGGCAAATTCCTCATATATACCTTGCAAACTCCCACCCCATGAATTAGTATGGATATAAGCATCCGATTTTTGTGCAGCTACCTCAATCATTTCAAAATAATCATCAGGAAAGCATGTGTTTCCGTCGTCACGGAAATTTTTTATGGCGAAAAGGTTAGATTCATACGCTAATCCCTGGTCTACATAATATGGGCCATGGCCTGCGTAACGAATGCCTGTGCCCCTATGAGTATCACCAGCTGCAGAACCAGCAACATGAGTGCCATGTGCGTTGCCGTCCGCCCACATATGCGGTGACGAATAAAAGCTATGACCTCCTATCACCCTGCCTTCAAAATCTGAGTGACCTGCACTTGGAGTCGTACCATCTCCTAGACCCGTATCGGCGATAGCTATCGTAACACCTTTTCCACTATATCCTATCTGGTTGATGTACGCACCATAATCTCCGTGTTTTCGGTACGGTATTGACGGGTCATCGTGTTCATCATCCATTATCCAAGCCCCACCGCCGATGATTTGAGAATCGATCTCAGCAGCGAGTTGAGGTTCAACATGCCGTGAGATATAGTAAACATCGTTTAGTTTAGCTATTTCATAGAGTGCCGACATGCTATCAACGTAAATCACCATATGGTAGCCATCATCTCTGTATCTTGCATCAACGATAGAAAAGACCTGTTCTGCAATATCAGTCACGAGTTCAAAGCTATTTTCAGACGCCCCTCCAACGAGACCGACCTCAACCTTACCCGGGCCCAACTCGGACTGCAGTTTGTAGTCAGGGTGATATATACCTACCCAATCGACGAAGTACAGATCCGATACTTTCTCAGCGAGTTCGGGTGTCATCCATGTGCGGTAGGCGTAGTTCGGCACATAGTTCATTATCTGTACGCCCATCTGCTCAAGCTGCGGACGCCAGTCTGGAGCTATCGGTCCCAGCATATGAACGATGTACTGCCCCTTAGCTCCGGATCCGTAGCTCTCGACCCTCAGTTCGTCCGGTATATCCGGTTCACCTTCAGTAAAGTCGAACTCGTAACCTCCTACATATATAGTCGTCCTTTTCGGCAGAGTATTAACAGTGAGACCGTTTTGTTCAAGGTTCCCGATCGTTCTTCCATCCGCATCAACAAGAGCGAAAATTCCATATCTCTCTATGATATCGACATCGAATTCATCCAAAATTGAGATATCTTCCGGACCGTTCACTTCAACGATCACTATGTCTTCGTAGGTCGATTCAGAACGTCCGATGGTTCCTACAATCGAAAACGATACCAAGATCATCATCAAAACACTCAAAAAAGCTGCTGCCTTATCTATCCTCTTTTTTTGCATATTGTTCTCCTCCATCTCGATTTGTTCTGCAGGTATAGGGATTTAGAGGTATTTATAACTATCGCTTTTTAAATGATATATATATATATATAGCCGTTACAACATAGGAGGGAAAATTCTATTTACATCCTACACTCATTTATAATCGATGACAAAAGCTCTGTCTTCGATGGTCGTGATTATGGTGATGTCAATCGCACTTATCACACCTATAGTCAGTGCTGAAGAGCCGCCGGAGGGGTGGAGTGAGGATATCAGGTTGACATACCACGAAGAGGGCTGGGATTCTAGGGTACGTATAGCTTCGCAAGATAATACTGTGCATTTAGTTTGGCGTAACACTACACTAATGGGTGAAGAGTATAGAGACATTGTATCCTACAGAAGATCTGAAAATAGCGGTTGGACTTGGAAAAATATTGTGAGTTTATCAGAGCCTGGAACATTAAATGGTGTAGATATATCATTATATGGCGACTATGTTTACATAGTTTGGGACCAATGGATTGATGGGGCTTTCGAGGTATTCTACCGCCGCTCGGAGGACGGAGGCGATACCTGGCTCCCCGAGCAGATGATCTCCAGCGACGACGGCTACAACTCGGTGGCTCCGAAGATAGCCGTGAGCGACGACGGCATGAGCATACACGTGGTGTGGATTGACGAGAGGCATGGGGACGAGTCGTGGCCGCCGAACACCGAGCTTTATTATAACCGGAGCCTCGACGGCGGCGAGACGTGGGAAGGCGAGGTGAGGCTGACCGATGCACCATATTACAGTGCCTATCAGCAAATCGCTGTAGAGGGAGAAACGGTTCATGTATTATGGAGCGATGCTAGATATGGAGTAACATCCGGTGATCTTTTCTATAAAGTATCTTATGATAATGGAGAAACTTGGAGCGACGATTTCATACTAGCGGACACCTCTGACAGCGAAATCAGCGGTGCGATTGCCGTAGATGGAAAAAATATTCATGTTATTTGGGTAAGGATGGTAGGATCAACCTACTACCTCTACTACCGCAACTCGACTGATAACGGTGTGACGTGGGGTCCCGAGGAGCTACTCTGGGGGCCGTACGACCTGGTCTCAAATCCCGATATTTCGGTATTAGGTGATGAAATAAACGTGGTTTGGGCGGGTAGGATCGAGGAGGGTGAGGATACGCAAATATATTTCAAAGAGTCGTTGGACGGAGGTATCAGTTGGGAAGACGATTTGAGGCTGACTAATTCTGTAAACAATTCATGGCAGCCTCGTGTCGCTATGGTTGACAGCATGAAGCACGTGGTGTGGAGCGATCTGCGCCATGGCAACCGCGAGTTGTACTACAAGCGTTATCCGGATTTTCCGTCCGATGTGGAGCAGCCGGAGATATACAACGTGAACGTTACCGATATAACGAAGTACTCGGCGGTGGTCGAGTGGACCACCGACAGGCCGTGTGATGGGACGGTGAGGTATTCGGAAAATTCGGATCTATCGAACTACCAGGTGGTCAACGAGTCCTATCTTAAATTGGAACATTCTTTTTTACTGGAGGATCTAACTCCCAACACCACATACTACTTCGAGGTGAGTTCGGCAGATGAGAACGGTAATACAACCATCGACGATAACGACGGTGAGTACTACTCGTTCACCACCCTTGATCTTCCATATCCCGAGATATTCAACGTGAGTGTGAGTGAGGTGACCGAGTTTACTGCGATTGTAGAGTGGAGTACCGATAAACCGGCGGACAGTACTGTTAGGTACTCGGAGAACGCCGACCTGTCGGATCACTCGACGGTGCACAGTTCGGAACTCGTCGTCGATCATACCGTCGTACTCGACGAGCTGGAGCACGATACCACCTATTACTTCGAACTGCAGTCCACGAATGAGTACGAGAGAACCACCGTGGACGACAACGATGGTGAGTACTACTCATTCACCACCCTTGATCTTCCATATCCCGAGATCACCGATGTGGACGTTATCGATATAACTGAGTTCTCCGCAGTGGTCGAGTGGAGTACCGACAGGCCGAGCGACAGCACGGTGAGGTACTCCGTACATCCCGATCTATCTGATAACGAAACGGTTCACTACTCTGAAGTGGTGACTGACCATACCGTACTTTTGGATGATCTAACACACGATACCACCTACTACTTCGAGGTGAGCTCGACCGATGAGTACGGAAGTAACACTACCGACGACAACGACGGCCAGTACTACTCGTTCACCACTGCTGCCGTACCTCCTCCCGAGATACGAGACGTCACCGGCGACGAGACGTACACGGGAGAAGAGTTCTCCATCGAAGCCGAGGTTTCGTCCTTGGTAAGTATGTCCGATGTAAGGGTGGAGTATCGTTTCGACTCCGGCACGATGAACAACGTTTCCATGGATAAGGACGAAGGTGTATGGCGTCACGTGATCGATGTGCCGGAGGACGCAGTCCAGCTCGAGTACCGTATAGGGGTGACGGACATCAGCGGCGGCAGCAACCACACCGCATTACACACCCTCGATGTGATCGATATCATCCCACCCGTGGCTGATGCGGGCGATGATGGGGAGATATACGCGGGAGAAACCGTGGTATTCAATGGCTCCGGTTCGTACGATAACGTGGGCGTAGTTGAATACAGCTGGCAGGTGGGTGGGGAGAACGTTGAACTGCTGGGTGTCGGACCCTCCTTTACTTTCAACGCACCGGGCGAGTACACCGTAGCCCTCACCGTCGAGGATGCCTACGGTAACAACGATACTGATACAATGACGGTCACCGTACATCCGGTGGAAGAGGGGGACGAGGAGAAAACTTCGTGGTTATGGTGGCTTCTGATCATACCTATCGTTTTGGTGATAGCGTTTGTATGGTATCGGAAAAGGAAGGAGAAAGATGAAAGGTCAAGATGATTAAGAAGAGGTATCAAATATTGTGATATCCTGGAGTTATATGCATCTATACACCATTGTTGACGGGATATCCCTGACAAACATCTACAATCCACCGCTTATTATCACAATAGGAACCTATCACTAAAAACTTGACAGGCTCTCCATGAATCTTGTTCGGAAATGACTAATACACCCCTACCGATTGAGGAATATGCCCCGCAGGTACATCTGTAGAGAATGTAAGCGTATAGAAAGCCGTAATAGTACCTGCGACTTCTGCGGTGAAGATATGGAGGAACTCCATTATGATTTTAATACTAGAGCGGGGTTACCTTACATACTCGCTGGGATGGCTGCATTTATCCTGGTTTTGTCTTTCATCTCGGATATGGATTTATTGATATGGGCTACTTTCCCCTTGATAGCGTTGGGATTGATACTGGATCATATCTACCAAAAGGAGCTGGACAGAAAGGCGAGAGATGAGATCTTGAAGGGGGATCGGATCCGGTGAACCGATATTCCATTTCTTTTTATACCCAGTAGGTGTCGGAAAGATTAATATACCCTTCCACTATGTGGAAGGTGTGTAAGACATGACGCGAATCTGCGTCGGGATGCACTAAAGATACCGACTATCAAATTTCGGTGGTTAGAGAATGGCAGAAAAGACGATTGTAGGTAAAAAGGAACTTTACGATTCAGATAAGATCAGAGTACTCGAGGGCTTGGATGCGGTCAGGAAACGTCCAAGCATGTACATCGGCAGCACCGACGAAAGGGGGCTGCATCATCTAGTTCACGAGGTTGTTGACAACGCCATAGATGAAGCTATGGAGGGTTACTGTGATACCATCGACGTTGTCCTACACGAGGATAACTGCATAAGTGTAAGGGACAACGGTAGAGGCATACCGGTCAGCGTACATCCTCAGTATGGAAGGCCGGGTGTGGAGATAGTTATGACTAAACTACACGCCGGAGGTAAGTTCGACAGCAAGAGCTACAAGGTTTCCGGAGGTCTTCACGGGGTCGGCGTTTCGGTCGTGAACGCTCTTTCGGAATGGCTCGTAGTCGAGGTCCGCAGGGGAGGCAAGCTGTATAAACAGGAATACTGTCGCGGCAATCCAACCACGGAACTTGAGGAGGTCGGGAGATCCGAGGGACGCAGCGGTAGTACGGTTAAATTCAAACCAGATAAAGAGATCTTCGAGACGATCGAATTTGATTATACCAGACTGAAGAAAAGGATGAGAGAGCTGGCTTTTTTGAACAAAGGTCTCAAGATCACGATCGAAGACTCGGTCACCGGAGAAAAAGACGAGTTCCATGCAGAAGGAGGTATAATCGAGTTCGTAGAGTATCTCAACAAAGGAAAGGAAGTGCTTCATCCCGATGTCGTATATTTCAAGGATAGGATGGACGGGGTCCACGTTGAGATCGCCATGCAGTACCTATCAGACTCATATTCAACCCGCAACATCTACCCGTTCGCGAACAACATACACACGGTAGAAGGTGGAACACATCTCACTGGATTCAGAGCCGGGTTGACGAACACCATGAAGAGATACGCCGACGAGAACGGATATACTAAAGATATCGACCTGGCGGGAGATGATTTCAGAGAGGGTTTGACATCCATAGTGAACGTAAAACTACCGGAACCACAGTTCGAAGGACAGACCAAGATGAAGTTGGGTAACAGTGAGATACGGGGGATCGTGCAGTCCGTCATCGGCGATCGTCTGAAGACGTACCTGGAAGAGCATCCAAAGGTTGCAGATGTGATCATCGAGAAGGCTCTCATGGCGGCCAAGGCCAGGAGGGCGGCCAGGAAGGCGAAAGAGTTGACCAGGCGTAAAGGTATCCTTGAAAGTCTCGATCTACCAGGCAAACTGGCCGATTGTTCTAACCCCGATCCGGAGGTGTCGGAACTTTATATAGTAGAGGGTGATTCTGCAGGGGGTTCGGCCAAGCAGGGCAGGGATAGAAACTTCCAAGCCATACTACCTTTGAGAGGTAAGATAATCAATGTGGAGAAAGCCCGGATAGACAAGCTGCTGGAGAACAAAGAGATCCGATCGATGATATCCGCATTGGGTGCCGGTTTCCATGACGAGTTCGATCCGGATGAAGTCCGGTACCATAAGATCATAATAATGACCGATGCCGATGTCGATGGTGCACACATCAGAACATTACTTTTCACATTCTTCTACAGGTATATGCGGCCGATCATCGAGAGGGGGTATCTGTACATGGCCCAGCCACCTTTGTATAAACTTAAAAAAGGGAGAGGGGAACAGTTCGTGTACAATGAAAAGGAAAAACGAGAGTTGCTCGATGAATGGGGTAATAGAGGTGTGAGCATACAGCGATACAAGGGCCTTGGTGAGATGAATCCAAACGAGCTTTGGGAGACCACCATGAACCCGGATAATAGGATCCTAGCGCAAGTAACCGTGGAGGATGCCATCGAGGCGGACCAGCTGTTCGATGTGTTGATGGGTAAAGAAGTCGAACCCCGCCGAGAGTTCATCCAAAAGAACGCCAAGATGGCTACCAACATAGATGTGTGAGGTTTTTAGATGTCTGAAGTAGAATTTGCAGATAAAGTTTTAGAAAAGAACATCGAGGAAGAGATGAAGGAGTCCTACATCAACTACGCCATGAGCGTGATAGTAGGAAGGGCATTACCAGATGTACGGGATGGTTTGAAGCCGGTACATCGAAGGATCCTTTATTCCATGTACCAAGAAGGGCTATCCTCCAAGAAATCTCATAAAAAATCAGCCAGGGTCGTGGGTGACGTGCTCGGTAAGTATCACCCGCACGGAGACCAGGCGGTCTACGATGCCCTGGTACGTATGGCTCAGGACTTCTCTTTGAGATATCCGCTGGTGGATGGGCAGGGTAATTATGGATCGATAGATGGAGATTCCGCAGCGGCTATGCGTTACACCGAAGCTCGTCTCGAATCTATCGCGGAGGAGATGCTTCAGGACTTGGAGAAAGAAACGGTGGAGTTCAGAGATAACTATGATGGTTCATTGGAGGAACCCACTGTTTTACCTGCGAAGTTACCCAATCTGCTGTTGAACGGTGCTTCCGGTATAGCTGTAGGGATGTCTACGAACATACCACCCCATAACCTTAATGAGTTAGTGGAAGCGATCATCGCATTGATAGAAGAACCTGAGATCGATCTGTTGGATCTCATGGAGTACTTACCTGCACCCGATTTTCCCACAGGTGGGATAATATACGGATATGAAGGGGTCTATCAGGCTTACAAAACCGGTCGTGGCAGGATCAAATTAAGAGCCAAGGCGGAGATCGAGGAGAGGAAGGGAAAGAAGGCGCGGATAATAATCGACGAGATACCCTACCAGGTTAACAAATCAAATCTGATCGAGAGTATCGCTAGACTGGTGAAGGACGATGTGATACCGGAGATATCTGATCTTAGGGACGAGTCAGACAGGGATGGTATCAGGGTTGTTTTGGAACTGAAAAGAGACGCGATACCCGAAGTCGCTCTGAATAAACTGTACAAACACACACAGATGGAGGTCACCTTCGGTGTTCTCAACCTATCCCTGGTTGATAACGAACCGGAGATACTACCGCTTAAAGACACACTCCAGTACTATGTGGACCATCGGGTGGATATGGTACAGAGGAGGACAAGATACGACCTTAAGAAGGCGGAAGAGAGGGCGCACATAGTAGAGGGGTTGTTGACCGCCCTCGAGAACCTGGACGAAGTGATCAAGATCATACGTAGTTCGGAGGATCAAAACGAGGCAAAGCAGCGACTTATATCCCGTTTCCTGCTGAGCGATAAACAGGCACAGTCCATATTGGATATGCAGTTGAGAAGGCTCACCGGTCTTGAGAGGGAAAAACTGCAGGACGAGTACGAAGAGCTGCAGGAGAAGATAAAGGATTACAGAGATATACTCAGAGACGAAGAGCGTGTTTTCAGTATAATAAAGGATGAGCTTAGAGAACTGGTGGATAGATACGGTGATGAGAGGAGGACCGAGATAGACAAGGACGCGGTGGAGATGGAGAATGAGGATCTGATACCGGTCGAGGACTACGTCGTCACGCTCACTCAGAAGGGCTATATCAAGAGACTTACGATCGATAATTACCGCCAGCAGAGACGCGGTGGTGTCGGTTTGATAGGGATGGATACCAAGGACGAGGACCACGTTGTTGATCTGTTCGTGACGAACTCTCACAACTACCTGCTTTTCTTTTCTAACAAAGGAAAGGTTTACTGGTTGAAAGCTTATAAATTGCCCAAGGGCGGACGGAGGTCCAGAGGACGACCGATCGTTAATATGCTGCCACGGTTGGAGCCCGATGAAAAGATAGAAGATCTGATACCTGTCAGCGAGTTCTCCGAGGATAAATGCCTACTGTTCGCCACGAAGAAAGGAAAGATAAAGAAGACCGTGCTCTCCGCATACAGCAGACCCAGGGTAACGGGGATATGGGCCATCCGGCTGCAGGAAGGAGACGAGTTGGTGGATACCAAACTGTCCAATGGAAAAGAAGATATATTGTTGGCGACCAAGAACGGTAAAGCGGTCAGGTTCGATGAAAGCGAAGTAAGAGCCACTGGAAGATACACGATGGGTGTTAAAGGTGCGGATGTCGAAGGAGAAAACGAAGTGGTCAGTATGACGCTGGTGGAAGATGACGATATACTTTTGAGTCTGACAGAGAACGGATACGGTAAGAGGACAGAAGTGAGCAGGTACAGGAAGACACACCGAGGTGCCAAGGGTGTGATCACCATCAAGACCAACAAAAGGAACGGTAAGGTCGTCTGTGCTAGAGTGGTGGAAGATGACGACGAGATAATGCTCATGAGCAGGAACGGTATGATAATCCGTACCCAGGCGGACGAGATAAGTCTTCAGAGCAGGAACACCATGGGGGTTCGTGTGATGAAACTCAAGAAAGGAGACGAATTGATCGCGATGTCCAAGGTCATCGGTGAGGAAGAGGAAGAAGAGATCATCGAGGTCGATGAAGATATAGAGGAATAGGAAAATTCTTTATTGAAGTAAGTATGGTGTTTCAATCTATCGGAAACGAACGAGATCTACGTTTTGGTCATTAAAAACGGTCTTGGTCGAAAAACGTTCGTAGTTTCCAATTTGGGCGCGTGGCCAAGCCTGGATATGGCGCTGCCCTTCTAAGGCAGACATCGCGGGTTCGAATCCCGTCGCGTCCGCTAAACTTGCTTTAGCGTGTAAGAAGAATGAGTGAACATTCTTCGGCGTCCGTTTCTTTTCAGCAAGGGATGAGAACCTTTAGGTTCGTGAGTGAAGCTTTGCTTCACGAGCGTTTAGAATTACGAAGCATGAGTAATTCTGAACAGAATCCCGTCGCGTCCGCTAAACTTGCTTTAGCGTGTAAGAAGAATGAGTGAACATTCTTCGGCGTCCGCTAGTGAATCTCTGATCTACATCATCCACGACTCGGTCCTTCGGATTTTTCTGTTCGCAAAGGTTACTCTCCACCAAATTTTTAATATCTATCAGCGTTAGATAAGAGATGACAGTTACCGTCAGACGTATAGGAGGTGGTGGAGATCGGGTGGAAACTAGGTAAGGGTCTGATGTTCCTTCTACTGTTGGTAATATTTCTCGTACCCTTGGCTATCATCACAACCGTTCCGGGCATGCTGTTCCTGATGATGCTCGGTGTTGCAGCTGGCTGTGCATCGTGGTATGCAGTGGGGAGATTGACGCCGGGGTTCACTCTTTGGTACTTGAGGATACATAAAAAATTCCTTAGACGTGCCGGAGGCGGTCGTAAGGTGATAGCTCTGACCAATAGGAAAGGTTGGGAAGAAGGTAGATTGGATGTATTTTATCGCGCACTTTCTGAGTCTTTTTTCCCTACTGTCATCGCTTTTTCGGTCATCGGATTTATCTTGAGCGATGCAGGGGACCTCTTCAGCGGCAGTGTCTTCCTTGTATTACTTTTCGCACCGGTACTCGTATCCATAACGGTCCCCATACGGATCCTAAACGACAGCAAACTGTACTATATCGACGCAGATAGTAAAGAGGTGATCACATTGGGCCATGAGTTCAACATAAGACTGAAATCCATCGGAGGTGTACTGGCGTTCTTTATTTTTCTTTTTACTCTATACACACTCCTTCAGGATATCACCGGCGTGATCGAAAATTTGGTAGTATACTTCTCTTTCATCTATCCCACCATCACCATAACCGCGTTTATATACTATGAAAGATGGCATCGTGAATTCACGGTGGACACTTCCAGGGAACCGGTAAGGCACGGACTTCCCACGATGACTGTAGGATTGTTGAGATGATCAGTAGTACCTGAACTCGTCCTTGATGAATGAGAGGTAAACGAGAGCGATAACACCTAACAGCAGTGGTATCCCGTGGCCCTGTAGGAGATCGACCAGCATGCCGATGAGGATCAATACGACCGCTGCCTTCCATGCTCTACGCTTCAGGGTCAGTACTCCCACAGCAGCTATGAACCTGGTGGCTGCTATGAACAGATATATGATACCTATAGCGTAGTAACCCAACCCCCAAAGCATGGGCTCTATACCTTTGAATGCTCTGGAAAAATCACCCCTAGCCATATAGCCCTGAGCCATACTTAGGGCGAGCAGAGCATAAAGGAGTAGGTAGATCCCCAAGAGTATCACGCCCAACGGCTTTTTCCTGGCCATCTTCTATGTGAACATGGTTTACCTTTATCAACTTTCTGAATGAACCATCCAAAAAGTCTAAAAAGGAAATACCCCTATCCACGATTCCCATAGGGGGTATAGGGTAACACGGCATCCTCATGGGCTCCAGTTACGTGGAATGATCGCCAACTGGGTTTGCTGACCGGTTTTCATCGGTGTGATGAATAACTGGAGCGGTGACCCGTAACGGACACGGTGGGTAGCTCCCTCCGTGGAAGAAACCCGTTGATCGGGGTTCAAATCCCCGTGCCCCCACTTCTCAAATTTCAATTTTGAGGAAGTTGGAACTTTGTTCCGACACTTTTTTTCGAAGAAAAAAGTTTGGAAGCGGAGCGATACGGAAGTGAGGTCCAGCGTCCCATCCACTTCGTGTATGTGGCCACTACACAGAACCAGCTTTCTTCTTAATCTGGTCAATAGTTATCATCAAATATCCTCCAGCTCTCTATCGCTTAGATTTACTACCAACTTCCACTTGCCGTTCTTTTTAACTATGTAAGGCATGACTGGGTCGAGAAGAAGGAAGTTCCGTATGGATCCATCTAGTATCGGTACGTCGATGTCTAGATCGTAATGATCATCGATGAAACCCAACCGTCTTATTACACCTGTGTTGCCTATCTTTTCAGCGTAATCCACTAGCCTTGTAGAGTCGTAATCTCCATAGTCCAGGCAGTCGATCATCATTTTCTCTTTGTTCGTGATGTTAACAACTTCTCCATCTAATCTCTCTTTTTTATGTTCAAAATATTTTTATTTATCAATCGTATGATACGATAGTTGATGCCAAAAATCTCCGGCCTACGATTCTTCTTCCTCGAAGTTGACTGTAAAAAAACTGTTCACGATATCTGCTCTGTGAAACCATTATGGTGCAGTACACTCTAGTACCCGATACAGTGGGGTTGCACAAGCATGGAACCGACACAAATTCTTTGATGGTGTATTCACCCTTGGAAGCCCCTACAGGTAGTACCATGTACTTTCCTCTCTCTATACGTTCCATCTAGCCTTGTTTTTCCAGCCGATAAAGGAATTTTCTAAGGGCGGTATCGCTCATGGATGATTCAGCCCGAATATCTTCTATCGTAAAGGTCTCTCCCAGGTCAGCCAATCTCTCCGAAAGCGTATTTTTTCTCATATACATACACTATAATACCAATATCTGTCCAATTAAGTGTATCTCGTTAAGATGTATATAGTTTGGTGCAGGGGGGAGAAGATGAAGCGATATTAACCGGAATTTTACAGATCCGATGGTTTCAAGTTAACCATGTGGTATCAGTTAAAGAGCCGGTCGTCCCCTGGAGCGGTCTTTTCTTCCATGGACTCTTTGTCATTCTTGATTTTCTTTATGTAAAAAGCAAGTGCCAATATCATGGAGACCACGAGTATCAGAAGGCCCGGGGCGGGAGAATCGTCATCTCCGTTATCGTCAGCATCGTCTGGAGGTACATCGTCCGGTGATATACTGCTCAGGAAGGGATACGTATCCCCATCGACTATATTCCAGATGTAGTCTGTATCCCGGTAGTCGGGGTTTGCGACGGTAACGATGTCCCAACCAACATCGGAGAACGTTGTGATGTCTATCATTTCGGCGGTAGTTCGACCTATACCTCCATCACTTTCAGTTATACCGGAGGTTTCGATATCCCAAAAGGAGTTCGACACCGGGCCTCTGTTCTCTCCAAAAAGCCCGCCTACAAGATTATTACCGCTCACGTTACCAGTTGCATACGAGTTCGACACCGGACCTCCTCTGTTCCATCCCACGAGCCCACCTGCCCTGTCACCGCCGCTCACGTCACCAGTTGCATACGAGTTCGACACAACCGTGTCTTCCATGTTCGATCCCACGAGCCCGCCTACATACCATTGGGTTCCGCTGACGTCTCCAGTAGCATAAGAGTTCGACACCGTGCCCCTGTTCCATCCCACGAGCCCGCCTACACCACTAACACCGGTCAGGGTGCCAGTAGCATACGAGTTCTCCACCGTGCCGCCCCAATCGTTACTTCCCACGAGCCCGCCAGCATTAAAGCCGGTTCCGCTCACGTCTCCCGTTGCATACGAGTCAGATACCATGCCGCCCCAAGTGTTCCTTCCCACGAGCCCGCCTACAAGACTATTACCGCTCACGGTGCCAGTAGCATACGATTTGTACACCGTGCCTTCATTCCTTCCCACGAGCACACCTACATAATTGTAACCGCTCACATCTGCATGAACCACACCTACATTGCGGACTTCGCCACCCTCACCTACTAATCCAAACAGACCCACATATTCCGTGCCGTCCCGGTCGATGTACAATCCGGTTATGGTGTAGTTCTGCCCATCAAACGATCCGGTAAAATGATTCTCCGACTCACCTACTGGACCTGTACCAACGGGCTCCCAACCATCACCATCGTTCCAATCGCTCGTTTCGGAAGCATCTATATCGTTCGCCAGAGCGTAGTGTGCACTCAGACCGTTATTCATGTTCTGCAAATCGTCCACATCGTAGATCATGTACGGATCATCAGGTGTCCCACTGCCGCTAGTGAAGTTATGTAATTCAGTAGTTGTGAATTCATCAACGAAGACGCCAACACAGGTTATGCCTACAGACACACCGAGTACACTCACTAATAGTAACATAACGATACACATAACTCTCGTTTTTTTCACTATCATCTTTTTAACTCCTTCTTATCCGCCCTTTTTCACCTAAGAGCCTAGTATGTTATTGAGGCTCATAAACGACGTTTATAAAAATATTTCCGATGTGTACTCGGAAGCGTTCATGGGTGTTGGTCAGGGTGGTTGCTGTACTCTCAACGATACTCTTAATCTACAAGATACGGCGACTTCTTTAACTTTCACTTAGATCGATAAAGGGAAGCGGGATTATCCGGAGGCGTATCTATCCGATGGTTTAAGATGATAGTAGGATATCAGAGAAAGATATCATCATCTTCTTCCTCCAGATCATCTTCTGCACCTATAGGGTCAGTGTCCGCACCATCTTTCTTTTTCATCATGAACACTGCCAACACTATAACCACTATTGCCACCAAGGGTAGTGCACACAACAACATACCCAATCCTGTGGACTTTTCGTCTCCGTTATCATCATCCGGTGGTAAATCACCGTTTGAATCCTGAATTTGTTCGAGAGTTTCCAGAACTATATGCCAGTGGTCTGAATTTGCCTCAGCGTATCCCTCTGGGGTTCCTCCCCCTCCGAACCTATGGATGTTAGCTGTTGGTAAATAAGGAAAGCTGATAAAATGGCCTGCATCCTCATAGATCAAATGTTCGTACTCATGTTCAAAACCTTTCTCTCCTAGGCGGTCTAAAGCTCGACCGATAGTTTCTACTGAATTCCAGTTATAAAACTGATCATCTTCTCCACAGACAGCTATAATGGGACCATCGATGTCTTCGACAGGGATAATAGCATTTTCTATAGTCTCCTCACTAGCCTCGTCGAAAGAATATGAATAATCAGCATGGAGAACTGGTACATACGGGAGAGGTTCGTTTTGATATGACCATGATGATGTTCCTAAAGGTAATCCTTCCCAAATAACACCACTTCCGACCATTGATACCGTTGGACCGAATATTTCAAAATGGCTGGCAGCAAGTAGGGCAAGTTCACCACCTTTGGATACTCCCCATATGCCGACTTTCGACCCTTCAGTTTGTTCATGGTCCAATAGCCACTCTCCTGCCTTTTCGATGTATTCAAGAGGGATTTCTTGTAAATTTACAGGTATCTGCTCAGCAGGTCTTCCGTTCACAGATCCAAAATATTGGATGGCAAGAGCTACAAATCCATTGGAAGCGAGCATATGTGCCTGATTGATAGCTTTTCTTCCCTCGGAACCGTGGAGTACAAGGACTCCCGGTGCGGGTAAGTTTCCAGGGGATAGGAATACCTCACCGATTATATCATCGTCTTCCACGCTATGACTAGTCACCCCGGGATCGCCATAGGTCCTTGTAAGATTGGTTGTACCCAAGACATCGTGATCTTTCCTCACGGAAAAAGTCAAGTTCCATTCGCCTCCCAATTTTTCGACCGGCGGGTTATAGAGATCCAGGATACCTTCATCAACAGGTGTTTTCATCTGTATCATCCTCATCATCTCGTCCCGGGATAACTCTAGATTGCCGTCCTCTGAATGAAACTCCTTTTCGTATGACCATTCTCTTCCATTGTAATCCAGGGATATCATCTCTAAAACAAGGTGTTCATCCGCCGGAAGGCCCTGGATATTCATACCGAATCTCTCATCGATCCTTACCACTTCAGGATGCTCGAAATTGATGTTCGCATCAGATCCTTCTTCCACACCTTCGAATATTGTGATAACCTCATGCTCGAGGGCGTTCACGCTACCACCTCCAACGAAGTCTCCACCACAGGTAAAACCACAGATGCTAACAAACAACGTAACGGCCAATCCGAACGTAAGTATCTTTTTTCTCATATTCTCACATCGATACAAATTGCATAGACATGTTACGATTTAACTTATTCATCTCAACACTACTTCGACCACGATAAACATAGATATGATCAGATCTCCTTAGTCTGGTCATCGGTCCATTTGGAATAATCGATGGTTGAATGAGTGCAGTGTTCACAGAATGCTGAGTTATCTTCCATAACAGTTACAGCATCTTCCTTACATCTAGGGCATCTCTTCATACCGGGCTTTTTGGTATACTCTCGCGTTGTGTATCCCAGTGGTGGTGATTCATCATCTTCTATGTCGGTTGTTGTATCGGGTCCGCTCTTTTTCTTTTTTAAGAACAATAGAACTGGCAATGATGCAATGAGTACGATCAGGAGGATCCATACCAACCTACCGTTTCCATCGTCATCTTCCTGTACTACCTCTTCGGGCATCTTACCGCTCAGGAACGGATATGTTTCCGTATCTACGATGTTCCATGTATTTCCGGTATCACGTTCTTCCGTGTCAGCGACAGCGGTGATGTCCCAGTCGGCATCTGCGAAAGTGGTGATATCCATCATCTGGTTGGTAGTTCGACCTGTACCGCCATCGCTTATGTCTATGCCGGAGGATTCTACATCCCAAAAGGAGTTTGATACCGTGCCCTCTACGTTAAATCCAACGAGCCCGCCTAAGGAGTTGTTTCCGCTCACTTCTCCAGTGGCATAGGAGTTCAACACCGGGCCCCAGTTCGCTCCCACGAGCCCGCCTATATGATCGGTTCCGTTCACGTTTCCAGTAGCATACGAGTTATTTACCGTGGCGTAGTAGTTCGATCCCACGAGCCCGCCTACATTGATAGCCGATCCATCCATTGTTCCAGTGGCATAGGAGTTCGATATCGTACCTCCTTCGTAATTCAGGCCCACGAGTCCGCCCAGAGCGCCGGAGGTACCTTTCACGTTTCCAGTAGCATAAGAGTTCTCCACCCTACCGTCGCTCCATCCCACGAGCCCACCTAATACATCAGAAGTTCCGCTCACGCTTCCCGTTGCGTACGAGTTCGACACCGTGCCTTCCAAGTTCGTTCCCACGAGCCCGGCGATCCGAGCTCCTCCGCTCACGTTTCCCGTCGCATAAGAGTTCTCTATCGTGCCCTCATGGTTCCATCCCACGAGCCCACCTACATTAAGGTCACCGGTCACGCTTCCCGTTGCATATGAGTTCTCTACCGTCCCCGGATAATTAACTCCAGCGAGTGGGCCTACATACTCGGATCCGATTATCTCTGCATCCACAACACCCACATCGCGTACTTTCCCCAAATAACCTATAAGTCCGAACAGACCGATATGATCTTCGTTCGGACGATCTATGTACAACCCGGAGATCTCGTATCCCTGCCCGTCAAAGCTGCCAGTAAATCTATTCCCCCATCCGGATCCCACCGGCTGCCATCCTGCACCACCATCTGCCTGATCACTGGCATACTCATCATACCCAGCATCCTCTGGTCCCAGGTCGTTCATCAATATGTAGTTCCCAGCAAGATCATCACGCATGTTGTGCAGGTCTTCCCACGTGTGGATCTCGACCACGTCATCCCTGTCGTTTGCCCTTACCTCTTCCTCAATGCTCCAACCACCGGTTATGCCTACAGCCACACCGAGTACACTCACCAACAGTAACACGACGATACACATAACTCCCGTCTTTTTCATCATCCTTTCACTCCATCGATTCCTTCCTTTTATACCGGAAAGTATTTTATACTCTAAAAGAGTATAAACAATGTCTTTTATAAAAATTTTGCACCGCCGCTTCATCCCATAACTATTTAAGCCATCAGCTATAAGAGAGGCCACGATACGATAAAAAGGAGGTGAATCAACGATGAAAGGAACTGTTAAGTTTTTCAACAACATGAAAAATTTCGGATTTATCCAACCCGATGAAGGTGATGATGATCTGTTCGTCCACAGGAGCGACATAGATGGAGATTACCTTAATGAGAACGATAGAGTAGAATTCGATTCCGAGCCCGGCGAAAGAGGACCCAGGGCCGTGAACGTAAAGAAGATCGAATGATCTTTTTGGATCTCACTATATCTAGTACCCGAAACCTTTTTTCACATTTCTTATTCATCTATCTCGAGAGGTATGTTTGAAGATGACAAAGGTTTATATTTTCCAAAGTTATATTTGATATAGAATATGGTAGAACTAACAGAAGCAAATGTCACATTTGAACCTGTCCTTATAGGTAGAGATGAGGAGTCTGCAGAATTAAGAAGTATGTGGGACGGGGTCCGAAAAGGAAAAGGGACCACCGCTATGATCTCCGGGGAGGCTGGTATAGGAAAAACTCGATTGGTCGATGAGTTTTTACAGAGTGTAGAAGGTGACGATGCGAGTGTGATACGAGGTTGGTGCTTAGCGGACAACCTAGAACCGCTGATGCCTTTTAGAGAAGGCTTTAGGGATGCGGGACTCCCGTTGTTCGTATCGGATGATCCGCCGCCAAAGGTCGTATCCATCTATCTGATCAACCAGGGAGGTCTGATGATCACCAAGGCTGAAAGAGAAGAGTCCGACCTGGATCCGGACATATTCACATCCATGTTGAACGCGATCAGTAATTTTGTTACAGATTCATTGGGGATGATGGGTGAAAAGGAATACGGTGGATTGAACACCATAGGTTATGGAAAGCACAATATCCTGATACAATCTATAGAAGGTCTTTCCTTAGCCACAGTTATAGAGGGAACGAACAGCGAATTCTTGATAGAGGATATGAAGAACACTCTATTGGAGATCGGTGATAGATTCGATTCATGGGACGGTGATGCGGATGCCGCCGAGAGGATAAAACCGAACATAGATTGGTTCATAAATTCCAGTAAGTATAATGGAAGATATTTGGTAGATGATCCAAAATTAAGGCAGGAAAATCTCTTCGATAGTGTTCTACTGGGCCTTCGAAGGATATCCTGGGAACAGCCAATCATCCTGTTCCTAGACGATCTACAGTGGGCGGAACCCACCACCCTGAGACTGCTTCACTACATCTCTAGAAATACACGAGATAACAGGGTCATGATCATCGGTACATATCGCCCGGAAGATGTCGTTGAAACCGACGAGGGTAAGGCACATCCATTGAAAACTACAATGCAGAACATGAGTAGAGAAGATCTATTCCACGAGATGGCTTTGGAGCGGCTGGATCCATCCACGGGTAAGGAATTCATAAGGTCTGCGTTGGAGCAGAGCGATCTGAGTGATGAGTTCATCAATAAGATATACGAGGAGAGCGAAGGTAATCCTTTCTTCTTGCTCGAAGTCATCAGGATGCTGGTGTTGGAGAAACATCTCATAAATTCCCGCGGAATATGGGAGGCAGGTGTGGGTCTTGAAGGAGTACACATTCCTTCGAAGGTCTATGATATCGTTGTAAGAAGAGTGGACCGGCTCAAGGAAGAACACAGGGATCTTCTGGAATGCGCCAGTGTGATCGGAGAAGAATTCGAGAGTAGTTTGATAGGGAATATGCTCGGTATGAACCGGATCAAGATCCTGAAGGGGCTGAATACCATCGAAAGAACACACGATCTTATCCATTCTATAAAAAAGAAATACAAGTTCGATCACAGTAAGATCAGGGAGGTTTTATACAACAGTATAAACGAAGAGCTGAAACAGGAATACCACTGTTTAGCGGCAGAATCCTACAAAGAATTGTACGGTATAAGCGACGATAGGTTATACGAGCTCGCCAAACATTATTTCAGAGGGGACCGATACGACGAAGCGTTCGATTACTATAAGAAGACAGCGAAGATGGCTAAAAGTACCTATGCGAACCAATTAGCCATAGAGTGTTATGATCGTTTATTGGATATCCTCACGACCATCGACCGGGAAGATGTTGATGAGTTGAGGATAGAATTTTCACATGATAAAGGCGGATGCCTTAAGAGCATCGGGGGATGGGCAGACGCGGAAAAATCTTACAGAAGCGCTCTTATGATCGCCGAAAGGATAGGTGAAAAGGATAAGATCGCCGAATGTAAGATCAAGATCGGAGATATAAGACAGTTAGAGGCGGATTACGACGAAGCTTTGGAACTGTACTCAGATGCATCGAATATCTTTGAAGCCGAGCAGCATGAAAAGGGCTACTGTGAATCACTGGGAAAGGTAGCCTCTGTTTATAACAATATCAGTGAGTACGACAAAGCTATGGAACGTTTGAGTGAGATGCAGGAGCTAGCTGAAAAGCTGCAGGATGAGGATCTTTTAAGCATGCTGTATGCGAGTATGGGAAGTGCGCACTACGGGATGGGAGATATACCTGAATCAATGGGCTATTTCGAGAAGAAACTAGAGATAGAAAAACAAAAGGGAGATCTGTTAGAGATCGGATACACCATGCTCAACATCAGCACATTGTACTTAAAATTACAAGAATACGACAAGTGCATGGATACGTGCAACCAGGTGAAGGAAATAGTCGAAAAGACCGGGGACAAATTGATGGAACAAAACGTGCTGGGTAAGTTAGGTATCGCCCACGCAGAGCAGGGACATTACACAGAAGGGCTTGAATACTATAAAGGCAAGTTATCCATAGCTGAAAAGACCGGTGATAGACGCAGCATAGCCTACGTGGTGAACAATATCGGTGAGCTGTACAAGGAAAAAGGGGAATACGATAAGGCCTTGGAATACTACGAAAGGGATATGAACATATCCAAGGATCTAGGTGATAAAAGAGGGTATGCCATAACCGTGGGAAACATGGGGAACCTTCACAAATTGATGGATGATACGGTTAAAGCTGAAGAACTATATGATGAAACCATACAGATCGCTCGAGATCTCAATACCAAAGATGTACTATGCTATTTCTTGTCTTGTAAAGCCGATCTATACTTCCAAAAAGGCATGATCGAAAGTGCAGAAGCCATGAACGAAGAGGCATTGGGTATCGCTGAAAACATCAAGATGCGACAAACACTTTTCAACACCAATCTTTTGAAAGCGAAGATCATCTCTGAGAGGGATAAAGGGCGTGGTTTAGAGATCTTGATCGAGATGCTGGAAAACGAATATCCTGAGCCGGAGAAAGCGAGGTTATTGTACGAACTATACAAGATCTCGGGAGATGATGGTTATAAAAAAGAGGCCTTAGATTTCTATAAAAAAATATTCGAGAAACACCCTTCAAAGAAGTACGGTGAGATAATAAGGGAGTTGGAGTCAACAGAGAGTCGTAAAAAGCTTTAAATCTATTCCATCATCTATAATCTAGGCGGTTATGGAAGGCAAGATGACTCATATCTCTGATCGACCGGATCTGGTCGGAAGGGATAAAGAGATAGAAAGGTTGGAGCATCTTTGGGATGCTGTCCGGAACGGGAAAGGGACCACCGTTTTCATCTCCGGAGAAGCAGGTATCGGTAAAACACGGTTGATTAACGAGTTAACATCTTCGATCAAGACTGAAGATCGCAGATCGATACACGGCTGGTGCCTGGCGCAGAGTCTGGAACCGTTGATGCCCTTCAAAGAAGGCTTTCGGGATGCCGGATTGTCATACCTGATGGCAGACGATACCCCTCCAAAGGTGATCTCTTCATACCTGATAAACGAGGGAGGGTTGTTGATCACGAAGGCGGAACGTGAAGAGTCCGATCTGGATCCGGATATATTTGCATCCATGCTCAGTGCAGTCGGGAACTTTGTGACGGACTCGTTGGGGATGATGGGGGAAGAGCAAAACGGAAGGTTGAACGCCATCGGGTACGGTGAACACAATATATTGATCCAATCCATCGGTAGCCTGTCTTTGGCCGTGGTGATAGAAGGTAAGTCGAATGAATTTTTGATAGACGATATGAGGGGGACCCTAGAAGAGATAGGTGAACGGTTTGGATCTTGGGATGGGAACATGGATGAGGCCGAGAAGGTAAGGCCGAAGATCGAGTGGTTCGTAGATTCAAGAAAATATGGCGGGAAGCACCTGGTCGATGATCCCAAGTTGAAGCAGGAGAATCTTTTCGAAAACGTGCTTCTCGGGTTGAAAAGGCTCTCCCAGGAGTGCCCCGTTATAATATTTTTAGACGACCTTCAATGGGCTGAACCAACCACCTTAAAATTACTACACTACCTTTCTAGAAATACAAGAGACGACAGGATAATGATCACCGGTACCTATCGCCCGGAGGATGTTATCCTGAAGGAAGATGGGATAACCCACAACCTAAAGACGACCATGCAGAACATGAATAGAGAGGGGTTGTATTCTGAATTTAGATTGGAAAGATTGGACAGGGCATCCGTAGAGGGCATCATACGAAGTAGTTTGAAAGAAGCGATACTTGATGAAGACTTTATCGATAGAGCACACCATGAGAGTGAAGGGAACCCTTTCTTCCTTTTAGAGATATTAAACATGCTCATAGAAGATGAAAAATTGGTGCAAACCGACGGAACATGGAGAGTGGAAGGCGATGTTGAAACACTACAGATACCTTCTAAAGTTTATGATGTCGTGGTAAGAAGGCTGGACCGCTTACTGGAAGAGCAGAGGGAGGTGTTGGAATGTGCCAGCATCGTCGGTGAGGAGTTCGAGAGTTCTGTGGTAGGTGAAGTCATGGGGTTCAACCGTATCAAACTTCTGAAAAGCCTCGACAAGATCGAACGTACTCATCGTTTGATACGATCCATGGAAAAGAAGTACAGATTTGAACACAGAAAGATAAGGGAGGTTCTGTACGATGGTGTCAACACCGAACTGAGGGAAGAATATCATCGTATCGTGGCGGAAAGCTACCAGCGATTATTCGGAAGAGATGTTGAGGAGTATTACAAACATATAGCACATCATTTCTACAAAGCAAAAGATGAAAGAGGGGTCAGATATCTGTTAGATCTCGGTGACACGGCCAAGGACAACTACGCTAATGAGGAGGCCGTTAGATTCTACCTCAACGCAACGTCGATAGCCTCTGAAGGCGGTGAGTTAAAGGACATCTATGAGAGTCTCGGTGATGTTTACACAGTCATAGGAGAGTACGACCTGTCGCTAGAAAGTTATGAACGTGCATCTAGACTGGTCGAAGAGGGTTATTGTGCGCATCTTTTTGGAAAGATGGCAGAGGTGTTGAACAATAAAGGTGATTATGATGCAGCCCTCGATAGGGTAGAAGGGGGTTTGAAGCTATGTGAAGATGAGGACAGGTCATTCGGAAAGTTATTGAACATCAAAGGTTGGTCCCTCATGCTCAAGGGAGACTACGAGAGGTCCATCGATATCTTCAAGGAAGAGTTGGACCTTGTCGAGGCTATGGGAGAGATGAAGGGAAAGGGAAGAGCATTTCACGATCTTGGAACCGTATATATAAGGACAGGTGAGTACGAAGAGGCGGAGTGTCTGCTGAGATCCGCCGTGGAGTACAGGGAGATGTGTGAGGATATCAAAGGTCTTGGTGATTCTTTCAATAGTTTAGGAGTCATATACAAGAGCAAAGGCGATATGGATGGTGCGCTGAAATATTACAGGAAGAGCATGGAGATCGAAGAAGAGATCGGGAACAAGCAGGGTATCGCCCGTGCCTTGAACAACATGGCAACCATATACTGGCATAAAGGTGAGTTAGAGGAAGCGTTGACACATTATGGCCTATGCTTAGATATCGTGGAAAGGACAGGCGATAAAGGAGGTACAGCATTGACTTTGAGCAACATCGGTAACATCTACGTTGACAAGGGGGAAAGAGATACTGCGTTGGACCATTATGAAAAAAGCCTGTCGATCAGAGAAGATATCGGAAGTAAAAATGGCATCGCCATCTCACTGAACAACATCGGAAATGTCTTCATAGATATGCAGGAGTTGGATAAGGCACTACAATACCATGAACGGAGTATGGAGATAGAGGAGGAGATAGGAGATTCTGTAGGCATAGCTTACTCACTGAACAGCATAGGTTTGATCTACTTATACAAAGGTGAGCCCGAGAAGGCTATACTGTACTTCGAAAGGTCACAAGACAAGAGCGAAGATACCGGTGACAAGATGATATCCGTATATGACCATTGTGGGATCGCGGAAGCCATGTTGGAGATAGGAGATGTGGAAAGTGGTCGGACCCACGCCCAAGAGGCGTTGGAAATAGCGGTCGGACTCGGTGGGAAGTTTGAGGTGGGGATGTGTCATCGAGTGTTGGGCATGGTGTACAGTGTACAAAGAAGATCGGTCGATTCGGTAGAGGGGTTCGATAGGGCGATCGAATTGTTGAAGGAGGTGGGAGAAAAACGTGAGCTATCAAGGACCTATTACGAGTACGGTCGAGCCATGGAGGGAGAAAAAAGGACGGAACTGTTAGAGAAGGCCCTCTCTATGTTCAAGGGGATGGGGCTTGATATGTGGATCGAGAAAACCATCGACGAGATGAGCAGGAAAATATTATAAATGTTGTAAGGGGTTGAACATAAGATAACATGCCTAAAGCGATCATACTGATAGAAGACGGGTTCGAGGACACCGAACTGACCTATCCGTACTTCAGACTCCAGGAGGCTGGGTTTGATGTTGATCTGGTTGGAGAGAAAGGGGAAGAGATATACGAGAGTAAGAACGGACAAAGATTTAGGTCAGACTTGAGTGCCGAGGATGTGGATGTGTCAGATTACAAGCTGCTCGTGATCCCAGGAGGACGAGCACCGGACCGCATGAGGATAAAAGAGTCCTTGGTTGATTTGGCACAGTCTGCAGTGGACGAAGGACTGGTTATATCTGCCATATGCCATGGGATCCAATTATTGATCGAGACGGATTGCCTGGAAGGAAAGAAAGCTACCTGCTACTATTCAGTGAAAACAGACTTGGAGAACGCCGGTGGTGAATTCATAGATAAAGAGGTCGTCGTGGATGGAAGATTGGTCACATCCAGACATCCCGGTGATCTTCCGGCCTTCATGAGAGGAACGCTCGATTTGGTTCAGAATCCGTGATAATCGTCGAGATCTCTTCAGCTAGATCGGGTGCCTCTATCTCATATTAGAGAGTAAGAAGGGAAAGTATATTATTGAGGTAGTTCTATAAGGAATATGAGTATGAGGTTTGATTATTCCGCAGTAGAGATATTTCTAGACTACGCACACAACAAAGCTGAATTAGAGGAGGTCATGGAGCATCCAGCCTACCAGGCTATGAAGTGCCATGCAGATACGTTCGATAAGGAGTTGTCACTCGAAGAGATAGAGAAAGCCGTCGATGGAGAAGTCAGTAATTTTTATGGGCTTCGAAATCTACACAAAAGGAAACAATATTTAAAGAAGGTTTTGAACTATATAAGAGAAAACGAACAACGATGGACAGATATTATCGAGATCGAACTGGACAGCGTTATACCACGGGAAGATAAAAATGATCTCGTTATATACCCTGTACTGGGATACGATGTGGGTATCGGGATCGATAACTGCATCTGTTTGAACTTGAATTCGGATCTGTATTTGAACGATCCTCAAGAATTTCTTTATATGGGGATACATGTAAGCTCACATGCCCTTTATGAAAGAGTACACGGTTTTCCAAAAGTTTGTGAGTTAGGGTCCAAAGAGTCCAAGATATCGTTCTTCAATACACTCTTACACACCGAAGGGTATGCGGTCTTTACATCTATGGAAAGACGGAAGAAGGATGATAGATCTCAGGGTAAATCCTTGCATCCGATAGTTAAAGACTATTTGATCCTTCAAGATAATAAAAGACTAGCGAAACAGGTCCAGATGTACGACGATTTCAGAGAGGATATGGAAAACTGTGGTGAATGGAGCACTGAAAAATTTTTACAAAATGCCTTCGGTAGGACAAGGTTCGCCCATCGCATCGGATGTGCCATGGTTAACGATATAGCTGAGATAGAGGGTGTACAGAGTGTGTGGGATGCTTTCTACATGAACCCGGATAAGTTCGTGGAGCGATATGATAGGATGCTGGATGAACATAGGTGATAAAATCCACATATTTGTGGTAAAGCGTGACATCATCCAAATCATACCTTAGCGAGGATATGCCGATCTCCGAACTTGGTGGCTAGGCCATCTATTATCGGCCCATAGGCCAAGCCCGCAAAGAAACTGGGCCAGTCTCTGAATTCGCTGGTGAAGGTTATGGCCAAGGTTACCACGAGTCCCAATATCAACCCCCTAACTATGAAATTTTTGTCGGAATCGATGATCTTGATCTCATGGGCCAGGCCGATCAATAGGCCCATGACCACTCTGTTGTACCACATGGCAAAAAGGAACATCTCATTCCCTTGAAAACCGATCCTTGTTCCTACACCCACGATACACAGTATACCGAGAAGTGCCCCGGATAGAACTCCTATGAATACCCTTCGTCTTTCCACAAACGATAATATGTTTTATAGTACTAAAGATTGATGCAAAGGATCAACCTTGATGGTTCTCAGTGTTCTTACAGTCGGGGTATCCCTTGCAACCCCAGAATTTTCCGTACTTACCGTCCCTGAGGACCATCTCCTTTCCACACTGGGAACACTTCTTTTTTTCCTTACCCTTTAGCTTCCTGGCTAAGAAGTGATCTTCGATGGCAAGCTGCGATAGTTCGTCGGCCTCTTCGTTGTGTTCCCTGCCGACGTGAACTAGATTCACTGACTTTCCTTTACTCTCAAAGTGGGCTATCAGGTCTTTGACCTCTTTGTGAAGATCTCGAAGGTTACCAGATTTGACGGACCACTCTCCGTTAACCTGTTTAACTACCAATTGAGAGTCGGACCTTATGATGAGTTTATCGAACTGCAGATCTGACTGTTTTATCCACTCCAACCCCTTGATGATCGCCGTATACTCGGCGTAGTTGTTGGTAACCCGATCTTCGAGAAGAACGCCGTAGTCCTTCCGGACAGTCTTAGAGCCCTTCTCGACTAGATACCCGTAAGATGCCACTCCGCCGTTTTTACCTCGATATGCTCCGTCGGCATGCAGTATGATCGTTGTCATGATAATCAGCTCAAGATGCATCGTCCTTATATGTATTATGATTACACGGTCTATTTTCAACAAATTCATTATACTCCGCAGGTGTTAGTGATGGTCATGAGTTTTCATACCGACTTGGAAAAGTGGAAGAAGATGACACAAGAAGAGCACTGTCCAGTATGCAACGCAGAGGATATGATAGATCTGGCTGAGCTACCTCATTCTTGGGCCAACACTTCCCCTAACGAGTGCATAAAGGGGGCTACGCACGTTACCGCAAAATATCATGGGATCGAGCTTTACGATCTAACGGATGAGGAACTTTTCAACATCATGAAGGACGTGGCAATGTGTGCAAAGGCCCTGAAGAAGGTGACCGGGGCGGTGAAGATAAACTATGAGATCCATGGAAACACCCTTCCACACCTGCACGTTCATCTTTATCCGAGGTATATGGACGACCCCTCCCCGGACAGCCCATAGATTAAAACAAGAAGAGCGACCGATTGTACGAGGAGGAGGGGTATGAGAGGTTCGTTGGGGAGATGGAACAAGAGCTTTCTAAGCTGTTCGACGATATCGACTGATCGGGAAATCATTTTTACATAGGATTCGATAGGATAACATGGATCCGAAAACTACCCGGCGAGAGAACTTCAAGGACATACTCTTGAGCCAGCTCTACCTGAGTGAAGATAAGCTTCAAAGTATAGGGGAACCAGAAGATATCGAACCTCTGCCGGTCAAAAAGGTGGCGGGTAAGCTGTTCTTCACCGATGGTCATCACCGGGCCTTCGCTCTTTGGAAAGACGGTGAGGAAGAAGTGAAGGTATATGACGACACGGACGATATGGACTGGCTCCAGTACCTGATATGCGTCGACTGGTGCCTAGAGGAGGGGATTGAGTCCATAGCGGATCTTGAAGATAGGATCGTTTCCGAAGAGGACTTCAAAAAATTGCGGTTGGACCGCTGTAAGAGGATGCACGAAGAGGACCCTTTCGAGCATGTAAAAATAAAGGAAGAGATGGACCCTAAAAAGAAGAGTGAGATATGTGAGTCCATACTTAGATCCCTTCCGGAGTGGTTCGGTATCGAGAAGGCGATGATCGACTATATAGAGGAGGTAAAGGATAAGCTATTTTTAACCGTTTACGTTGGGAGTATCCCCGTAGGTTTTATCTCCATCAAAGAGCACAACGAATATACCAGTGAGTTATACGTGCTAGGTATAGTTAAAGATCTGCACGGTAGAGGTATCGGTAAACGATTGTTCGGTGCCGTTGAAGAGCGGCTGCGTGAACAAGGGAAGATGTTCATCTCGGTAAAAACCCTCAGCGGGTCGCATCCCGACGAAAACTATAAACGGACCAGAGATTTCTACAGAGCCGTGGGGTTCTATCCTTTAGAGGAGCTAACCACACTTTGGGATGAAGAAAATCCCTGTTTGATTATGGTTAAACCGCTAAGATGAGAGTGCACTATCGATCTCGCTCAAAGTATTCTGCAGTCTCGCTCAATAGATCCATGATCGCAAGCTCCTGAGGGCAATGTTCTTCACACTGGCCGCACCTTACGCAACTGCTTGCCTTTGACTTGTCCTTCATCTTGTGGTAGCGTTTTTTCTTCT
>PUPH01000087.1 GCA_003553085.1 Thermoplasmata archaeon | reverse complement strand
TTTTTTTACTAAGCTCAAAAAAAATTGAACGGGCGTGAGGGGATTCGAACCCCCGATTTACAGCTTAGGAGGCTGTCGCCATATCCAGACTTGGCCACACGCCCAGATTCAAATGGATGAAAAATGATGTATGGTGGGCCCGACCGGATTTGAACCGGCGACCATCTGGTTATGAGCCAGACGCTCCACCAGACTAAGCTACGGGCCCTTGATGTGTGTTGTGATATCTGAATATGGTATTTAAGGTTGATGGAATGGGCCGAGGCGGATTTGAACCGCCGATCTTCGCCTTTCTGACCGTATTTTCTACGGTTGTAAGGGCGACGTCAGAACCCCTAGACCACCGGCCCATGAATGAGTTTTGCGGATGATTGGACTTCCTCAGAGTATGATATATATTTAATCCTTTTGACCGGAAAGAGTAATTCTTATCCTCTCACTTCATACCAAGTTATCGATCGTTCAGCGAGAAGTCCCACTTGATGTTTTCAGGCCGATAAAAAAAGTATATACAAATGCTGCGACAAACACCTCGGATGGGGATAAATAGGAGGGTAAAAGGTAGCAGGTTGAAAGATATTACCTACTTTGAACCTAAATATTGTTCAAATCTCTACACGTATACATTTGATGCAGAGATATGACACATGTCTGCAAAAAATAATTATAGAGGTCCCTGATAGTGACTTGGTGCTTTTAGATGATAGAAATCAGGTTTCACGGAAGAGGTGGACAAGGTGCGGTAACAGCATCCGAGTTCCTCGCCCGGGCTGCGTTTTTGGAAGGGAACGACGTTCAGTCGTTTCCGATGTATGGAGTAGAAAGAAGAGGTGCCCCGGTCACCGCATTTACTAGGATAGACAGTAAAGCGGTCAGGAACAAGGCACAGATCCACGAGCCGGACATTGTAATCGTTATGGACATGGCTCTTTTGGACGCTGTGGATGTTACTGCAGGACTCAAGCCAGACGGAAAAGTGATACTCAACACGGATAAAGCTCCGGATGATATCGATCTCGGAGTAGATAATCCGATGTACACAGTGGATGCCAGCAGTATAGCGGTGGAGCATAGATTGGGTTCTAAGGTGGCACCCATCGTGAACACTGCCATACTCGGCGCCATCGTCAGGGCTACAGGGGTAGTTGATATCGATACGCTGGTGGACGTTGTGCGCAACAACGCACCGGCAAAGAAAGAAGAGAACGCAAAGGCCACCAAACAAGCCTACGAAGAGGTAAGAGGTGAAGACATTGAGTGAAGAAGAAGTTTTTAGAATAGTTATCGACCCAAAGGATCATAGAGATCTACCTAGAGCGGTTATCACCGACTGTCCCTCCCATCTTATGACCAAGACCGGGAGCTGGAGGACGCTCAGACCCATCGTCGATTTAGAAGAATGTATCAAGTGCGGGATCTGTTGGAAATTCTGCCCGGACGTATCCATAGAGGTGAAGGAAGAAGGTGCTGTGGTCGATTATGACTACTGTAAGGGATGTGGGATATGTGCTAAGGAATGTCCTGTAGATGCCATAGAGATGAAAAAGGAGGCAGACTATGTCTGAAATGAAGATCGTATCAGGTAACTTTGCCGCAGCCTACGGTGCCAAACTCTCTAGAGTCGAAGTCGTAGCTGCGTACCCTATCACACCACAGACCGAAGTCGTGGAGAAGATAGCGGAGTTGGTTGCAGAGGGAGAGATGGATTCGGAATACATCAAGGTGGAGAGCGAGCACTCGGCCATGGCCGCCTGTATAGCGGCATCTAACGCCGGAGCAAGGGCTTACACCGCATCTTCAGCCCACGGACTTGCGCTGATGCACGAACTGCTCATATGGGCATCGGGTGCGAGGCTGCCGGTGGTCATGACCAACATCAACAGAGCCATGGGACCTCCATGGAGTGTATGGGCGGATCATCACGATACTTTAGCTCAGAAAGGTACCGGTCAATTACAGTTCTTCTGTGAAAGCAATCAAGAGGTACTAGACAGCGTTATCATGGCGTACAAGATCTGCGAGGATGAAGATATAATGTTACCCGCCATGGTCGTTGAAGACGCTTTCATCTTGAGCCATACAAAAGAGCCGGTTGAGATCTATGACCAAGAACTGGTTGATGAATTCCTACCCTCTTACGATCCTGATTACAAGTTAGATGTGGATCAACCACTCGGTTTCGGTTCTCTGGGTATGCCAGACTGGTACATGGACTTCAGATACAAGATAGCAGAAGCCTTCGAGAAGGCTCCAGATAAGATAATGGAAGTAAACAAAGAGTTCGAAGAAGTCTTCGGAAGGGACCCCGGTGGACTCATCGAGGAGTACAAAACAGACGGTGTCGACGTACTGATAGTCACAATGGGTTCGATATCGAGTACATCTAAGGATGTAATAGACGAGCTCAGAGAAGAAGGACATAACGTCGGTCTTGCAAGACTGAGAACATTCAGACCGTTCCCAGTCGAGGAGTTCAGAAAACTGACCAAGGGAGTGAACGTAGTCGGCGTTATGGACCGCAGTTATACATTCGGTCACGGTGGAGACGCCGCTAGAGAGATCAAAGATGCGCTCTACGGACATCGGGATGTGATCTTGAAGGATTACATAGTCGGACTTGGAGGTAGAGATCTGACACCTAAGATACTCAAGAACGTGATGTTGGACGCTATCTCATTACAAGATAAAGGATTGGATAGGGAGATCGAATGGGTCGACCTTAGGATCAACCAAGAAAGATGGAGGCGATAAACATGGCAAAAGTACCTGAAATGGAATTGATGAACAAAGGAACGACGGCCTGTCCCGGATGTGGAGCGGCACACGCCATGCGTTACATGCTCAAAGCATTGGGTAAAAAGACTATGATCAACATACCCGCCTGCTGCTGGGCTGTTATCCCTGGTGTATATCCTTCCAGGAATCTGGAGATACCACTACTGTACACTGCCTTCGAAACCACAGGCGCATCTTCATCGGGAGTCAGAGCGGCTTTGAACGCAAAGGGCGTAGACCCGAGAGAGATCACCGTCGTTGGTTTCGCCGGTGACGGAGGAACGGCAGATATAGGTATCCAGGCACTTTCCGGATGTTTAGAAAGGGGTACCGACACCATCCAGGTGATGTACGATAACGAGGCGTACATGAACACCGGTATCCAAAGAAGTGGTGAAACACCATATGGTGCATGGACAACCACCACACCAGTTGGAAGTCAAAAAGCTTGGAAGAGGAATCCAAAGAAGAACATGATGGAAGTGGTGAACGCACACGGCATCCCATACGCCGCCACAGTGAGTATCGGTCATCCCGAGCTCATGATAGAGAAGATACAGAAGGCGAAGGAAATACCCGGGCCTAAGTTCATACACATCTATGCTCCGTGCCCGACCGGCTGGAGGTCGGATCCCTCGAACACCATCGAGCTATGTAAATTAGCCGTGGACAGCTGTGTTTTCCCATTGTACGAGATAGAAGATGGTAAATACAAGATCTATAAGAAGCCGAAGGATAAGATACCCGTGAAAGACTACCTCAAATTACAGGGTAGATTTAGACACCTTCCGGAAGAAGAGGTAGAGAGGATACAGGAAAATGTGGACAAGGAATGGGAACTGCTTCTGAAGAAAGAAGAGTTCACCAACGAGTAGGAGGTGAACAGATGAAAGAACTCCTCGACGATGAACCGGGTAAACAGATGATGTTGTTAGGGAACGAAGCCATAGTCCGAGGTGCCCTTGAAGCTGGTATAGGACACGGCTCCACATACCCTGGTACACCATCATCAGAGATAGGCAACACACTTGAGAACATCGCCAAAGATTACGGCATGTACTTCGAGTACTCGGCCAATGAAAAGGTGGCCATGGAAGTGGCAGCCGCTGCGGCTGCATCCGGTGTAAGATCCATGGCTTGGATGAAACACGTAGGTGTGAACGTAGCAGCCGACGCTCTGATGACGTTGATGTACTGCGGTGTAAGAGCCGGTATGGTGATAGTGGCTGCAGGCGATCCCTCGGTACACTCCAGCCAGAACGAACAAGATAACCGGTACTATTCCGTACTGGGAAGCATACCCATGCTGGAGCCTACCAGCCCGCATGAAGCGAAGGAGATGGTCAAGTACGCCTTCGACCTCTCCGAGGAACTGGAACTTCCTGTTCTGGTGAGGACCACTACCAGGGTCAACCACGCTAGGGGAGTGGTCACCTTTGGAGATATAAAAGAACCTGCTCCAAAGGGACACTTTGACAAGGATCCCGGACGCTTCGTAGCGGTACCTCAGAACGCCCGTAAGAACCATCCACGATTGTTGAAACAGATAGGTAAAGCGAAGCCGATCTCAGAGGGCTCTCCATTCACCGAGGAATTCGAAGTGGATGATCCTGAACTGCACGTGATCGGTTCTGGTGCCGGATTCAACTACATTTACGAACTAAGGGAGATATACGATCTTCCCATATCTATATTGAAGCTCGGTATGACCAATCCGTTCCCTGAAGAGAGGGTCGGAGAATTTATCAAAGGTGCAGACCGATTACTGGTGGTCGAGGAGTTAGAACCGTTCCTTGAAGATAAAGTTCTATCTTTAGCTAAAAAATACAATCCATCACTAGAGGTGTACGGTAAACACACCGGCCACTTCTCACGCCTTTACGAGTATGACCCCAACGTGGTGCGTGAAGCCGTATCCAAGCTGATGGACGTACCCGCTGGAGGAGAGCCACTCGATGCAGATGAATATGAGCTTCCTTCAAGACCTCCGTCTTTGTGCCCAGGGTGCCCTCACCGAGCTACATACTACGCTGTGAAGAAGGCTTTGGGTAAAACAGAAGCTGTATTTTCAAGCGATATAGGATGTTACACTCTAGGTGTACAGGATCCATTGAATACTGCTGACTTCCTACTCTGTATGGGTGGGAGCGTCGGAGCTGCCGGCGGTTTCTCCAAGAACACGGATCAGCAGGTGTTCGCCTTCCTAGGCGACTCGACATTCTTCCACTCTGGATTGCCGGCCCTGGTCAGTGGCGTGTACAATCAGCATGATTTCGTTTACGTGGTGATGGACAATAGAACAACAGCCATGACCGGACATCAACCACATCCGGGAACCGGTAGGACAGGTATGGGAGATCCCGCACCGATGCTGTCCATAGAGGATCTAGCCAGGGGAGCCGGAGTCGAGTTCGTAGAAACTGTGAATCCATACGAGATCGAGAAGACCATAGATGTATTCAAGAGGGCTATCGAGCATCCAGGGATATCGGTCGTTGTTACGAAATATCCATGTGTACTTTTGGAGAAGAAGAAGTTGAGTAATCCACCATATAAAGTGGACCAAGATGAATGTAAACGTTGCTACATATGTGTAAATCAACTGGGATGCATCGCCCTGGTTAAGGAAGGTGACGATGTAATCATCGACCCCACACTCTGCATAGGATGCAGCCACTGTGTCCAGGTGTGTCCCTTCGATGCCATAGTTCCGGAGGTGGAAGAATGAACCTAGAGATAGTAGGAGTTGGCGGACAGGGTATTCTCCTTGCATCAAAAGTCCTTGGCAGAGCGGCCCTGGACAAAGGTCTGGATGTATGGATGAGCGAAGTACACGGGATGGCACAGAGAGGTGGAGTAGTCGTAACCACCGTCAAGATAGGAGAAAAGGTCTATAGCCCACTCATCGGAGACGGTGATGCGGATGTTATTCTGGGATTCGAACCAGTGGAAACCTATCGTGCAATGAAGAAGGCTTCTGAGAAAACATGGATCGTAACCAACACTGCACCCATCGTTCCTTTCACCGTGAGTTCGGGTAAGCAGGAGTATCCAAAGCTGGAGCATGTATTCGATTCCATCCAAAAGGTCAGCGACAAAGTAGTGAAGATCGACGCAAAAGAGCTGGCTGAAGAAGCCGGTGCGGCCATAGCACAGAACATAGTGATGCTTGGTGCACTCACCGCAACAGGCGTGATACCGTTCAGCAAGGAAGAGATGCAGAAATCCATCCGTAATAGTGTTCCTGAAAGGTTCGTTGATGTGAACTTAAAAGCTTTCGAGTTAGGGTTCGAAAGTGCGAAAGGTCAGATGTAGGTTAATCAGCGAACCATGGTGAGAAGCATCTTGGTGGGTTTCTGAGCGTAAAGAGCATGGGGTACATCCGCGGGCATGAGTAGAGAATCACCCGACGTTACCTCATGATCTTTACCACCGAGTACTATCTTCAAATCACCATCGATCACCTGGACCAGTGCATCGTATGGTGCCGTATGTTCACTGAGTGATTGGCCTTCATCGAATGCAAAGAGTGTTACCGTCCCACCTTCGGCCTCCATGAGTGTTCTACTGACAACTGCATCGGTTTGTACATCTACCAAATCATCCAGTCTTATCAACCCTTCGATCTTATTTGATCCCATGGGCCATGATTTGTGATAATATTAATAACTCTTTTGCTGGGAAATCTATTTTACCATGGATTTTCTTTATCATAGCATGTACGTGAGCGTGATAGGAGGAGATACCGGTACTAGTGATGACGAGGACCTGATGATCGCCGAGGAACTGGGAAGAGGCATCGCTAGGATGGGGGCTACACTAGTATGCGGCGGTAGAGGGGGTGTTATGGAAGCCGCATGTCGAGGTGCTAAAAAAGAAGGGGGTACCACCATAGGTATATTACCTTCAGCTCGGCGAGAAGATAAAAACGATCATGTGGACCACGGTATCGTCACCGACCTTGGAGTAATGCGTAATGCTCTGGTAGTCCTGAACGGTGATGTCGTGGTGGCTGTAGATGGAGGATACGGCACTCTGTCAGAGATAGCCTTTGCCACAAAATTCGGAAAAAGGGTGCTCGGTATAGGTACCTGGGATATTGATGTTGTAGAGTGTTTTAAAGATGTTGATAGTTTGTTGGACGAGCTCGAGGATCACCTTCTAGGATGATTTTTCCTCCCAACCCCATCCATCCATCACCGATAATATCCCTTCCAACCTTTCATATTCCACTATAAAAAATACATCGTAAGCTCTTGTCAGTCTTTTTATATTTTTACTCATGACTTTTTCACGATGATACTCTAACTTCTGAAACCCTGAGAACCTATTTACAAGTTTATCCCATTCTAAGGCAAAATCTTTAGGAGATGATGATTCAAATTTACGCCTTAGCAATTTTTTCTCCCACATGGACTGTCTTATCAGCTCCAGTCCGCTGACATGCCTGCAGTAAGCTGCAGTAAAATGTTCTTCGTCCATGTCTATACCTACCACTTTTATGTCATTTTTACGACAGTATTCGATGAGAACGGAATACGATGGCGGGGGCATCATGACTTTACCGAATTTTTCGAGGTTCTGTGAGTAGGCGATCTCCGGAGTGCTCATGCTCATCTCGTCTTCAGGTAATTCACCCTCTATATCTTTTAGTGCAATCAACTCTTCCTTGGATATGGGTAAGGCACCTACTTGGAAATCGACTTTTTTTAGGAGAGAGCTTACTTTATTTGATTCTGAGAGAAGGCCTTTAACTACCTCCACAAGGTAAACCTTTGTTCCTTTGTCCGTGATCATCACTCTCAATCACGAGCCTCCTTTTTCCTTTCTCGTAAAAGGTCCAGTACATCACGCGTTGACTCCAATTCCTTGAGTTCGTCCCTCTCTATGAGAGGGATACCTTCTAAATTAATCTTAGTATATCTCTTCTGCAGGAAGAATACAGATTCCTTTTCAGTGATGCTGGATAAATTAGAAACTATCTTTGCCTTTCTTTGAAGCACTTCACCTTTCTCATTGCCTACGCCAGAAAGTAGTACCGATCTATCATCGGAGGTGACGGCTTCGAAGGGTGCATGACAGGTGGGTATCACCCGATATCCTACCGAGTTCAGCGCTTCGAATATGAACCTCTGTACTTCGGTGAATCCTTCTAGGGATGCTAGAGCTTCCATCTTGAGATCTTTACTGTGATCTAGGGGATCCAAGGGCATTATCAGATCTTCCCCCAGATATTCTTCCATCTTCATGGCCACCTCGAGATCCACGCCCATACCGTCTTCGTACTTCTGTATGGCTTTTCGTGAAACACCTGCGACCTCAGCCATCTTTCTCAAGGATATCTGCTTCTGTTTACGCGCACTCCTCAAAAGCTCTGAATCTATGGAAACATAGAATCCACCAGGTGCTGAAAATACATAAGGTGGAACGCCTTCGAGGAACAGGTCTTCCATGGTCTCCAGAGATATCAGAGGTATACCACGTCGTGAGTATATCACCCCTCGTTCTAACGGTCTTCTCCCACCGTGTTTAGCCAGTAGGAAAGGAGAACCGTCTAGCGCATCAGCTAGTATCTTCAACTCTTTAGCATCATGAGGTCTGGATGTATCCGCGTTCGTAAGAACGCTTATGATCAGTAGGTTCTCGTCCTTTCTGGCGATGATATCAAAACTTATACCTCTCTCATTATGCCTTGCGGACAGGTAGAATCCGGCCTTTGCGAGAACTTCTCGAGCCCTTTCGATCATCTGGAAGCGGTCCATCAGTATTTAAATGAGATAGAGCTTCTATTTAAAC
>PUPH01000076.1 GCA_003553085.1 Thermoplasmata archaeon | reverse complement strand
TACCCGCAAGTGAATGACCAAATCGATCGCCCTCGTGCTTACCGGTGATCGTGAAATCAGGGTTAGCGTCTCCGGCACCCTCGTATATGTAGATCCTACCTCTCTCAGCTTCAGCTCCAGGCTCACCGACGAATATGTCAGGGTGGCCGTTATCCGTTAGATCCGCTCCTCCACCTACCGATGCACCAAATTCATCCCCAGCATCTCCGCTTATCGTAACATCCGCTGAACCTCCATTTCCCAGGTCGATCGTGGAAGGCCAGTTTTCCGAATCATCGCCATAGAAAACATACACTTCACCGGCACCCGGCGCACCCACCACCAGATCTTCTATCCCATTATCGCTCCAATCAGAAGCGTTACCCACCGACCATCCGAACACATCTCCCTGTGACTCACCGGTTATAGTCACATCCGCGTTGGAGGGATCCAGCACACCCGCCCCCATATCCAGCTCGCTGCCGAAGAAGATGTGAACCCGTCCCCTATCGCTATCATATCCTGGAGCACCTATAACTATATCATCCCTATCATCCCCGGTGAGATCGAGCGTGGTTATATTCCAGCCCGATTCGTCACCGGATCCTCCATCGAATTTCAGTTCGAAGTCCGCTAGTGGTCTCAGGTAGAGATAAGTGTACAGGTCGTTAACGGATATTGTTTCTGACATCTCTTCGCTGGTCCAGTCATAATAATCGTTCAGCCAAAGCGAGTCATCCTCAAGATCAGTACCCATGGTACTTTTAGTTACCCTCGCCCCTTCATCCATCTGTAAAAACTGCTCTAGTTCCGCTTCTTCCTCGATATCCTCTACGTAATAATCGTGCTCTCCCTGCAGCTCAACATACTGCGCTGCATCTAGAAAGCTAACTAGAACTAACAAGGCCACTACTACGATGGCCCCCAACCTGCGATAAGTGAGCATAGATTAACATGAAAAACGTGACATATCATATAAATAGCTTTTTCACAGATGGGAATTACATTCCCATCGAGACCTCATGTGTAAAGAAGATCGGAGTAAACGAACACTACCGACCTATCAACAAGGATATTCCTTATGTCTGAACAACAAGGCACCGGCGGCGATCATGATGATGAAGACTACGCCCAATATCATGAACGACCGGCCGACCCCCGCAGCGTTACCGAATTCCATGAACTCGATCCATCCGGCACCGATGCTCCGTATGTAGTGCCTGAAGGAGAATTCAGCTATCCTGCCGGGCACGGAGCCGATGAAGGATTCCCATATGAAAGCGTAGAAGAGTCCGAAGTAGATGGCCCTTTCCATGATAACACTCACCAGTAAAAATAGCGCCGAGTAAACCACAGAGCCGATAACGACCAGCAGAAGCATATCCCGATACAGGTAGAGGGCGTCCATATCCATACCCTGGGGTATGAAGAAAGAAAGGAAGCCTGCTGTCAGTATGGCGCCCATGATAAGCACCAGGGCGAGCAGTAGAGATATATAATACGATAGGTATGCGGTGATCCTTTTCATGGGAGATGCTATCACCTGGGTGATACTCTTGTCCTCTATCTCTTCACGTATCACCGAAGTGCTGTAGAGCATGACGAGTACCGGTAGAAAGAGGGTGAGGAACATGACATCCAACAATATGGCACCATCCTGCAGCCGGTCCACATCCTGAGTGGACGCGTAGGCCATGACGCCGACCACGATGACGGCGACTGCAAGTGCCGCTACCACCCTCTTGTTCAACAGTATCTTTTTGAACTTGTAGGATGCCAACGAAACGAAAGCGGTGATCTCGCCGTCCATATTACCGCCCCACCAGGTATTTGAATACCGCCTGCAGATTGTCGTCCATGCTGTACATCTCCTGCAATTTTCCTCCGACCTCCAGCACCATCTCAGGCACCTCGTCGAAGAACTCGTCCGGTTTTTTCACTTCCACCTTCAATCGATCTTTACCTCCGTCGAAACCGACCGATACGGTGTAGTCCCTTTCCAACAGCCTCTGCCCTAGCTCCACCATACCCTCACCCTGGATGATTATGTTATGCGGATGCTTGTCTATCAGGTTCCTTATCTGTGAGATGTGTCCCGAGGCCACCGCCCTACCCTTGTAAACCAATATCACATCGCTCGTCATGCGCTCAACTTCGAATAGCACATGAGAACTAACTATCACATGATGTCCCTTTTCTTCGTGCAGACCCTTGATCACATCGATCAAAGCCCTTCTTGCCTGGGGGTCTGCACCGCTGAGCGGTTCATCCAGCAGTAACATATTTGGATCGTGTATTATAGCGCCGGCGATCTTTATCCTCTGTCTCATGCCCTTGCTGTAACCGGCGATCTTCCTACCCAAGGCATAACCTATCCCAACGGTCTCTGATACCTCATCGATCCTTCCATCCAACCTTCTTCCCCGCATGCCCTGGAGCCCACCGGTCAATCGTAAAAATTCACGCCCGGTGGCCTCGTCTGGAAGGTTATCGTAGTCGGGGCAGAAACCTATCTTCGATGATAATTCTGAGTTGAGCCACGGTCTCTGACCCATCACCAGTAATTCACCCTGGCTGGGCTTGATCATACCGATTATCAGCTTGAAAAGCGTGCTCTTTCCGGCACCGTTCGGTCCCACGATACCGGTTATACCCGGCCCGATATCCACGCTGAACGAATTCAATCCTATGACTTCACCGTACCATTTTGATAGTTTATCGGCTCTGATCAGGTTCATTTACCCACCGCCCTCCTTTGGATCACTATGTACGTTATCACGAGAGGCAGCAGAAGATATGTGAATAGAGCTACATAAAATAGCGATGTATCGATGTTATGTGGTATATCATAACCATAGATGAGATCGTAGGTATAATGTAACACGTTTATGGGGCTGAGCAGCCTCCAATTAACGTTGAATTCCGAGAAGATTTCGGCGATCAGGGTGGGTGCAAAGAAAGCTACGAAGGTTCCAACACCGGCGTATGCTTTCCTTTTGGTCATGGATGAAAGCATCAATCCCATGGCGGTAAAGAAGAATGTGGTCAGTACACCCGCCAAGGCGGTCAAACCCATCACCTTGAAGCTTGTCCAGTAATCAGAACCCGTCTGAGTGCTGATCACGGTGATACAGAACAACATGGGCATGACGAAGCAGAACAGTGATATGACGGAGATGCCACCCAAAAACTTCGATATCATGTAGATGGGCGGTTTTATGGGTCGTGAAAAGTAAAGTATGAATGAGTTATCGTGGTAGTCTGAAGATATCAGATCCGAAGTCACCACAGCGGCCAGTAAAATGGAGAATATCAAAAACAATTCACCCCTCATATAGGGTTCTAGTGTTGGCGTACCGCGGACCATGATCTCGGCAGTCAATTTTTCTTGGGGAAAGATGACTGCGGTGATGATAGGGAATAGGTGTACCAGAATACCACCGATCAGCAGGAGGACTATCACCCCTTTAGATCTGACACTGGTGTTGAGTATCTTCTTGATCACGACAAACATTCGATGTGATATCCCACTCCTCTTACCGTGCCACGGTGTGTATTCGATGGGGTCAATCCCCAAGGTATTCGCCTCCTTCAAAGGTTTCTATGAACACGTCTTCCAAAGACTGGATATCGGGACGATAATATCTAATCTGTACTTCGGAACCTCTCACCAGGTCCAGCAGTTCATCGCTGTCTTCTACACCTTTGACCACCAAGGTCGCCTGCTCCCCTTCATCGATACGACTCTCCACATTGTGATCCCTCTTCAGATCTCTAACGAATCCATCTATCGAATCTTTGGAGCCTCTCACTTTGATACGGTATCTTCCTCCTTCTGGCCGCAGTAATTCTTCGATGTTACCTTGTCTCAGCAGTTTACCTTCGTTGATTATCGCGGCATATCTGCAGACCTGCTCCACTTCGTGTAGGAGGTGCGAAGAGACCAGTATGGTTTTCCCGAACATGCCTATCTTTTCTATCAGATCGAGCATCTCCTCTCTCCCCTCTGGGTCCATGCCGTTGGTGGGTTCGTCCAGCATCAGTATCTCCGGATCGTGAACTATGGCTTGGGCGAGCTTTACCCTCTGTTTCATGCCCGTGGAGTACGATGATATCTCCCTGTATCGTTCCTCACCGACACCGACGAAGTCCAGTACCTCGTGTGCCCTCTGTATGGCGTCGTTGGTGGACATACCGGATAGCGAGCCCATGTACGAAACCATCTCAAATGCGTTCATGCCCCCTTTGAGGCACTCGTTCTCAGGCATGAAACCGATGATATCCTTGATATCATGTAATTCCGATGGTGAAACATCCCCATTGATGGTGTACGTTCCCCGCTGAGGTTCTGTCAAACCGAGGAGCACCCTTATGAAAGTGGTCTTACCCGCTCCGTTGGGTCCCAATATACCGACAATCCCCTCAGGTATATCTGCTGTGAATGAATCCAGTGCGATCACATCGCCATATCTCACCAACAAGTCGCGGGCCTGTATCTTGGGTGTACCACTCATGCCCTTTTTAGAATAATGAAACAGTACTTAAATCTGTTCACTTCTAGTATCTAAAAAAAAGAAAGAAGGGGTTTTTAGTACTCGACGATCCAATCTACGGTGTGATCTGCACCGTTATAAACCCAATAGCCCTCTCCTGGTGAGAACTCGTATCCAGCTGCATCCACGTAAGCGATGTTGTATGCTTGTGCAGGATCGAAGTGTCCGACCGTCGTTACTTCCGCCGGTAGATCGTGGTTACCTGTGGACGAGCTCGGTAAACCAACCATGTTCCATCCTGGATCCAGAGTTATGGTCGTCGTACCTGGTTCGTTACCTTCCACCGTGAGAGTATCGTCCACGCTCATCCGTATCCAAACACCCATGGTGTGGTCCCATTCATCCAGGTTGTTGAAGTGGTCCGCTCTGTCTGGTACATAAGAGTACCAACTTCCTGAATCGTAGTACATCACGCTGTCGTAGTTGCCAGCTATTCCGTATTCTGGATCCTCGAGTATATCCACCAGATCGGTACTTCCCAGCTCAAGATTGAACGATACGAAGTTCCAACCGTCTTCATCGGAGGTCAATGGGATGTCCATGGTAGGCAACGCATCATCGCCAGGGTCCTGAACTGCATCCTCATTACCATCGGATTGACCGTGTTCATCTACTGCACGAACTACATACCACCAGAATATCTCATCGGCCATACCTCTATCTTCATCAAGGTATTCATAACTCGGTGAACCGTCGGCGTTGACACTGTCTATCAGAGTGGTTTCGTCCCAAGGACCGTTCTGTTCCTCCGATCGATAGAGGTTGTAGTGACTTACTTCGTCGGGGTCGTCCGGACTGGCATCCCATGTGATCAGGTTGTGCTCGTCTCCGTCGGATGGTACTCCCTCGGCTGTGACGGATATATCATCTATTCTCCAGCCATCTCCGTGGAAACCATCCCAGGCCTCTACTCCTGCGATCCACATCAGATGTATGGAAGAGCCTTCGTATTCCGTAAGATCAACTGTGACTGTTTCCCAACCGACTTCGTAACCCCAGCCGAGTTCTCCACCAAGCGGGTTTCCGAATCCTGCATCGATCTCTCCGTCGTATCCCTCTTCGGGCTCAAGCAGTTCGAAGGTTCCACCTATTCCATCGGTGGATATCTTCAAGTTACCACCGTCGTACATGGAATCGTCTGCAAATGATCGCCAGTGTTGGAAGGAAAGTTCTACAGAATCTACATCATTCGGTATGCTGATCTCAGGGGTGATCAACTCGCTTGTATATCCATAATCCCCTGTCTTGTAATACTCTCCGTCACCGAAGTCCCACGAGTTATCTCCGACCACTGAACCGTGCTGAAGGATCTCGAATTCGGTACCATATTCTGAGGTACCCGTTGTGTACCCTTTGTCCTCGGATACATCGTCCTCGAAGAGCACCCCATCTCCTAAACCTTCGTGCTCTACGACTAAATTTTCCGGGGGCTCGGGGGGTGTACCCCATATGGTGAATAAGGGGCTCACGTCGGAACCGCTCAGATCGTTATCGTCGTTTATCGTTGCACGTATCCTTGCCTCATCTGTACCATCGTCAGGAACGTTCCATAGGTATTCACCGGTATCGCTCGTGCCGGAAACGATCAAGTCCCAGTCTTCGCCGTCGTTGGTCGAATATTCGAGATCCACACCGGTCACGGCTCCGTCTCCTGGTGAGCTGTCCCAGGTTATAGACTCATCGTTACCAGCATTCCACACCTCTCCTTCATCAGGACTTGTAAGGATGATACCCGGAGGGGTCGTTCCATCGATGTTGAATATGTTACTCACATCAGTATCGCTCAAGTCGTTGTCGTCATCGACTGTAGCGCGTATCCGGGCTTCGTCTGTTTCTATGTCAGGTACCTCCCAGGTATAACTACCAGTGTCAGCGGTATCAGCTATTATCTCCGTCCATGATGCACCGTCGTCGGTGGTGTACTCAAGGTCTATGCCGGTTATGGTCCCATCGCCGGCTGTCGTCGTCCATTCTATATCCTGCATATCGTGTGCATCCCAGGTCTCTCCACCGCTCGGCCTCGTTATGGATATCTCTGGAGGCTCTTCCGTAACCGGATCCTCCGCATTGAACATTACCAAAGCATAATCCTGTCCATTTTCCACCACAGGATCAGGCACATCTTCAGCTCTGACCGTTACCGTGTAAGTACCCTGTTCCAGGTCTGATTCAGGTATGAAAACATTCAGTACGTTGTTACGGTCGTCCCATCCATCGCCGCTTCCGTCAAAGTTGGGTAGTACTTCGGCATCAGGATAGGTATACCCATCGTCGCTCTCACCGTCACCGGATAGATCGAATGCGTTACCTCGGATCACTTCTCCACCGGGTGTTTCGACTTCGATGTTCAAGTTGTTCCGTAGGGTTGGATCCGCACCGCTACTTGCTGGAGCATCGGTCCAAACCACTGAGATCTTCAATGGTTCATCATCATCTTGATACTGTATCTCGTACGAATGTTCCTCCTGAGTTTCCAACACAGTAGCTTCGTCTTCTAGCATTATGTCGACGGGTGCATCCATCAGCATAGGTAGGTTGACCAGACCCCAGCCCTCGTCTCTGTTCGGGATGGGCCCTGTATAATAATCCCCTGGTTGATCTTCCATATCGTAAGCCGTATTGATCATCATCGCCTTGACCAATGCAGGAGACGGGCGAACACCGTATAGGTCTTCATACCACTCTGTAACCACTGCGGCTCCACCTGCAACCGCTGGATTTGACATTGATGTTCCACCTAAACCGGCATATGACCATTCACCGGTATCCTCATCTACATAGGTGGAAAATACGATCCAACCGGGGGCCATTACATCGGGTTTGACCCTACCATCTTCAGTCCAACCTCTTGAACTGAAAGTGGCTGTTCTATCGGGATCTGCTTCGTAATCATCGACTTGGTCTGTTAAACCGGGGTAGAAGCTCTCCGATGCTCCCACGGTAATAACGTTCTTCGCGTTACCCGGACTTCCGGTGGTCTCGTAATCCGGACCTTCACCCTCGTTACCTGCAGATACTGTTATCACCATGGGTTCACCATCACCGGCATCTCTGACTACGCTGTCGTAGTCACTATCAGTATCACCATATGAACCCCGTGAATCAGAACCCCATGAATTCGTATGGATGTAGGCGTCACTATTGTCTCTAGCGACTGTTACAACCTGGGTAGAATCGCTTGGCACATGGGAACCACCACCATCGTCGAATATCCTCACAGAATATAGTTCAGACTGTGGGGCCATGCCCTGTGCCACGTAATAGTCTTCTACATCAGTACTCCAGTGATCATCGACAGAATCTCCTGTCCCTGCATAGGTATGACCTGCTACGGATCCTGCACAGTGTGTACCGTGACCGTGTCCGTCTTCCCATGTTCCACTACCTGTAAAATCATATCCACCGATGACTCTGTCCTGGAAGTCAGGATGATCCGAAAGTATACCTGTATCAGCTACAGCTACCGTTACACCATCACCTTCATAACCAAGATGGTTGACATGTGCACCATACTCGAATTCATCATCGTGACCACGCCAAGGAACATACGGATCATCGTCTGGATCCCAGACCCAGTTACCTCCACCTATGGTCTGGGTGGAAACTTCACCATGTAGCTGTGGTTCTAGGTAATTCGAGATATAGTAAACATCAGGGTTTCGGGCCAACTCAACGAATGCAGAACCATCCGTCACATCTATTATCCTACGGCTTCCATCAGCCATTTCGACGGATACGGGGCCTGTCCTTAGATCCTCGGCCAGTTTGAATCCGGGTTGATATATCCCTACCCATTCGACGAAATCCAAGTCTTTAACTTCCTCAGCCATCTCTGGGGTCATACGTACTTCATATGCATAAGTTGGTGAATAATCCAATATATCTAGGTCCATGTTCTCCAGAGTAGCTCGCCACTCAGGTGCTACCGGACCTAGTAGATGGACTAAATACAATCCCCTTTCACCGGACTCATATCCATCTATCGTCAATTCTTCTGAGAAGGTCGGTAACCCGTCGTCGATGTCGAAGACGTGTCCTTTCACCGATACCGTAGTCCTTCCGGCTAATGAATTCACTTCAAGATCCGCACTTTCCAGAGCATCTACATCGTCGGTTTC
>PUPH01000099.1 GCA_003553085.1 Thermoplasmata archaeon | reverse complement strand
TTCCTGGAAGCTCTGAAGGATTTCACCGAAGAGAAGGAAGAGGAAAACAACAGCGGTTTCGTAGGAACCGTGTCGCACACATACACCAGTGGTAGGAGTATGAGCATGTTGGGGGCGAGCGATGAAGAAGATATCGATGTATCCATATCTGATCGCAGAGAGATGATGTTCGATAAGATCACCGGACTGGTACGGAAATTATCTGAAAAACAACCCGTACTACTGTTCTTAGACGATCTGCAGTGGATAGACCCGGCCTCCGGACAATTGATGCATCACCTGGCAAGACATACTAAGGACAGCAGAGTACTCATCATGGGTGCTTATAGGCCGGAGGAACTGGTCTCTGACGACGAACTTCCTATTCAGGGTGTAATGGAGAGGATGTCTCGGGAGAAGCTCGTGGAAACGATCGAACTGGACCGTCTGGACTTCCAGAATACCTCTATGATGGTCAAACATATACTGAAGTCTGAACATCTTCCACAATCATTCTTATCGATGTTGTATAAAGAAACGGAAGGGAATCCCTACTACGTTAAGGAAACCATGGACTACATGATGGAAGAGGGGATCATAGACCCCTACTCCTACGATTGGGATCCCGAGGAAGAACTTTCCGGGAACATGGTACCTCCAGCGATAAAAGATATCACTCAAAGGAAGATAGACCGGTTATCCCGAGAGGAGAAGACCCTGCTGATGTACGCCACTATAATCGGCACTGAATTCAGTTTCGAGATACTTGAGAACACCGTAGATATGGACGTCATCGAGATGTTGGACATCCTTGATGAATTGACGAGCAAAGGATTGATACACGAAGTAGAGGGCGGTGAAGAGGTGTTCCGATTCAACCATCTACAGATACGATTGACCATGTACAGCACCATGGGGAGGAGCAGACGTAGGGTTCTGCACAATCAGGTGGGAAGAGCTATAGAGGAGCTGTACGGGGCAGAGGATGAATACTGCTATGCACTGAGTAGGCATTTCTACGAAGGTAAAGACTACAGAAGAGCCTACGATCACTGTATGAGGGCCGGTGAGATGGCTCTGGAGAGCTACGCCATCGAGCACGCTATAGAACACTACGAGCGTGCTTTGGACTGCCTCAGACATGTACGGGAGCTGGACGGTGAACAGGAGATAGAGATCTTGAGAAAGATAGCCAACTTGGCCTTCGAGATGGGTGACATGGAGTTGACCAAGGAGATAACCGAGGATCACCTACTCGAGCTTACCCAGGACAAAGAGGATAAAAAGTTAGAGTCCAGGTGTCATCGTCTGTTGGGACACATCGCCAGGGATGTTCCAGAATATGATAGAGCCAGGAAGCACTACAACAAAGCCATGGAGATCTCCCAGGAGATCGAGCATCACGTGGGAGAGGCCGACGCACAGAGAGGACTCGGGTTCATCCAGTGGAGAGAGGGTAACCTGAAGAAGGCGGTGGAGCACTTTGAGACCGCGGAGGAGATGGCGAAGAAGGCCGATAGAGACGATATACTGGCATTGGTTCACATCGACATGGGTAACGTTTACGGGCACATGGGGATGAGCGAGCGGGCCATCGAATACCACAACAAGAGCATTCCAACATTGGAAGAGAACAATTCCTTCAGAGAGCTCTCAAGAGTGCACAACAACATGGGTGATCAATACATGAAGTTGGAGGAGTGGGATATAGCCATAAAGCACTTCGACAGCTCTGTAGAATATGGTAAAAAGATAGGGAACAAGAGGCTCATGGCTTGGGGATACTTCAACAAAGCAGAGTCGTTGGCAGGAAGGGGTGACCTGGAAGAGGCTGAGGAGTATGCACAGAGGGCTGAACACATAATGAAGACTCTGAACGACCTGGTGGGTCTATCTGCTACACACCAGAGCCAGGCCATAATCAGCAGAAAAAAAGGCGATCACGGAAAGGCCCTTAAGTACATGGATAAGAGTTTGGACGTGATAAAGGGATTGGACATCCCGTTCACCAAAGGTGAAAGATACTACCACCTAGGATTGATCTACCGTGATATGGGTGAGAAAGGGGAAGCGGAGGAACGTCTCAAGAAAGCTCAAGATATATTCGAAAGCATCGGAGCCGACCGGTTCCTGAAGAAGGTCGGTGGTGAGCTGGAAGGGCTCTATTGAAACTTTCTTTGATCGATCATCTGTACCCTTAGATAGCCGTCATCGGAATACACCGGTGGAGTGCTGTTTTGGATCACTTCCGATCTTGACGATCCATCCTCAGGATCTGGAGATCCGTCGTCGGAAGACTCTTCATCATCACATAGATCGACTTCATGGACCGACATAGTATCGGGCGTGATCTGCTTCGCCTGCGTCGTAACTTCCATATCCTCTTCTATGACCCATACATCATCCATGTAGAACGCTCCGGGCAGCTCTCCGTCCGCATGAGATAACGTTGTGTTCGTGAACACTCTGAAACGGAGGATCACCCGTTCCCCATTCCATCCGGACAGATCTACATCTAACCGGGCCAAAGAATGACTGTCGACCCAGTCGTATTCTCCCGTACCTCCGGAGTAATCACAACCATAGCCGCTGTAATTCCAGGCAGCTCTAGCACCCTGGGTCAAAGAATCCCAGGTCCTTCCGTCGTCTGCGGATATCTCCACCCTGAATCCGTCGGGTGGAAGTGCTGCACCATCGTCTATGTTGAACTTGAAGTGTGCATATAAAGTTGGATTCACTGAGTTGGTAAGGTAGATCGGATTGGTGTATATGCTCGAATCTACACCGGGTGGCAGTACATCTCTGCCATCTTGGATCTCTCCGAACATCCAGAAGTGACCGCTTTCGTTGCCAAGTGTATGATCGTAATATCGATCAAGGTTGTTAGTCTCCAATCCTAGATTAACCAAGCCTTGTGCGTTCGTGTGTGTCCAATAGTAATCATCGAAATGCCATGAAGCGGTGAGTTTGATCTGCACATTATCCACATACCATCCTCTTTCAGGGTTCCATTCTTCATCTATGGGATCCTCGAATGTCGCAGAGACGAAGACCAACCTTACATAACGGTAATGGAAGTATTCTCTGTTCTTCTCTAACTGTCGTTGTAGATCGATCTCCTCCGAGGTCCACCCAAAGGTACCGTCGGCACTTTTACCAGTGAAAACATGTTCCGGAAGGTTGCCTGCCGCATCTCTCAGACCGTTCTGTACGCCTGTGATGGCAGGACCTCCTTCGTCCGCATGAGCCTGGAGATCGGCCTCTCTGAGCGAACCAGGGTAATGTGCTTGGGGTTTTAGATATAATCTAGTATCCTGGTTCCAGTGCCAAGCAACAGGATCGTCCGAGCCCCAAAGATAGATCATACCGCCGTTGATATCCTGCTCCATCCAGTATCTATGTTGGAATCTCACTTCAGTGATTATGGCCCCTGCTTGATATACCGGAAATCGATCGTCATCGAATTCATGCCAAACTCCATCTATTTCGTTTGACCACTCGTCACCCCTGGGTTTAGTATACATATGATCCTCTCCGATGTAGAAATCATGACGGAATCCACCTTCTGCCCGGAATACGTGTATACGGTATCTACCGTCATCCAGAAGCGTGACACGGACCCAGTGGTCCCCGTCTCCATCTGGCTCTGGTGGTGGATATAGGTTGTGCAGATCTTCCCAAATTATGACGAAATCTTCCACCGCACCGGGTATGGGATCCATGTTAAGAGTCCTCCAACGGGTGTCGTCACCATCCTGTCTTATGGAGGGCTGCCATAACTCCTCCCCCACAAGATCGTCAGGTTTTCTAAGGATAGCCACAGGGTTTTGATCTAGTTGACCATCTTCCACTGTATCATCTCCGTCGAACATCTCGATCATTGTACCTTCTCTCTCTTCAACACCAGGACTGCTTTCCGGTCCGGGTGTCAACCACCAGTATTCGTTCTCATAATCGATCCTCACATTTCCAAGATAGTTCTCGTCCCCCGAACCTTCCCAGTGATAGCAGTGGAAATTGAGTATCGCCGTTCCGGTACGGAAATATTCTGAGGTGAGGTAACGATAGTCCTTGTATTCTATTGGATCCGGAACGCCGGTGGTGAACTCCCAAGTTGAAGATCGTGCAGAGTTACCATCACCGTCTTCTGCTACTGCGTACCACTCATATGTCGTTTCGGGATCGAGACCCGTCCATTGTACGTCTGCACGTTCCCCACTGGGAACGTTTGTATCAGTATCTATCAACGTATCATCGGCCCGGTAAAAGCGCACATCCATCGGCTCTCCTTCATCGTGCTCTACATACACGCTGAGGTCTACGTTGACCGGGAGATCAGTGGTTCCATCGACAGGTTGAGGATCGGTCGGTGGGAGGGGTCCAGGTACATCAGAGACGAATAGGAAACCTTCTATCCTCGAATTAACACTGAAATCACCCCAGCGGAACCATCCTCTGGTATACCAGCCACCAGGTGCTCCTGTAGTAAGAGTATCGTATTCTGTATAATAGTAAACTGTCCATTCCGTTTCTTCCAGTTCACCTGCGCCTAGTTCCTCTGTCTCAAAACTCTCCTGTAGTTGCCAATCAACTTGTCCTTCGATCTGTGCCCAGACTTCGACAGTAACAGTATCACCATGATCCAACTCTGCGCCTGGACAAATCCATTCGGTACTTTGAATGCCTTCGCCCTCATCATCGCGTGTAACCAGTGCTTCCGGTCCATCCGTTATCTCTTCAGCACCAGCATACACCCTTATCCCCCAGTTAACCGTATCTCCTCCACCACCGGTTCGTTCGATTAAATTATCTTGTTCAGATTCCGTCTGCTCGGTTAAAAGACCTCCATCCGCCCGCATGTATCGGTCTTCGGTATCGAGTTCTACTTCACCGGTCACCAATATATCATCGATACGCCATCCGGCACCTCCATCAGCAATCCAGTCTTCCGCACCAGCATCCCATCTGATCTGGATGGTTTCTCCGATATAATCGTTCAGATCGACAGACACCATTTCCCAGCCTACCGTGCCGCCCCAGGCATCTTCGCCCTCTATGGGGTTGCTGTATCCTGTGCCGATCGTATGATCGTATTCGGGTACAGGGTCTTCGATCAGTTCCCAGTTCGAACCATCTGTGGATACCTTTAGATTGACACCATCCCATGTATCTGCGATATCCCTCCAGTGTTGGAATGTCAACTCAACGGATTCTGCACCTAACGGGATCGTTATCTCAGGAGATATCAACCAGGCACCACCGCCGACTTTATCGTACTGTCCATCACCCCAATCCCAGGAATTATCTCCTACCGCCGAGCCATGGTTTCGAATATCCCATCCGACTAAACCTCCACTGGTTCCAGTAGTATAACCAAGATCCTCGGATACATCATCCTCGAAGAATGTTACCTCTTGAGTAGAAATACTTGCACCACTACCCAAAGTTTGATGGCTTCCTGTTTCAGTCTGAGCTGTCCCGCTCTCCGGCAGCCAGAAAGACCGGGGCGGTGAGTGATAGTCACCACCGGTGATGTGTCTCACTTCACTATCGTCGGTTTCGTACACACCGGAACCTCTACCGTATTCTACATCACCATCAAGAGTGCTGCCGCTGAAGTCCCAATCCCAATCACCGCTCACCCGGGTATCGAGATCTCTCATACCTATGAAATCTAGAGGAGAGGAGCCGTCCACGTTCATCAGGGTGGTATCGTGGTGCCATCTATGCGTACCGCCCTCCATATCATCGTAGAAGTAGTACACCGGCTGTATCAGTACTCCCTGGTTGTTGAACTCCATGATCTTATCATCGACGCCTTCTCCACCATTCGGTTCGATCTCATTCACCTGACCCAAGGGATCAAGCTTTATCCTCAAAGGTCTGATACCGGCGAAGTGAGGTTCCCAAGTGAACTCCGTCGTCGCCCTTCCGGGCTGTACCTCGAAATAAGATGTACCCGAATTGGCTATCCGTCTAGAACCTTCGACCATCACCGAACGTGTACGGATGTGGTCTTCACCCTCTTTCAGACGTACCATGGTTGAAGCATTTTTGTAACCGTAATTAGCTATCTCCACCGTTACCTCGTAAGAATGACCGGTCTCGGGGTGAGTATGGGAAAGCTCGATATCGTAATCGACTACCCTCAATTCTACTCTATCGTCCCTTCTACCTAGATACCATAGTGAGGTGTAGAAGAACTCATCGATCGCACTATCTTGGGATATATCAACACCCTCGCCGGGCCAGTCTTCGAAGTCTTCTCCCATGAAAAGCGGTTCCGTGATCCTGTTGGGATTCACGCCCATGAATATGTTTTTGACCGAACCGTCGTCGTATGTCGAAGCGAATCCGTTCCCTTCTCCATGGAATAGGACTTCACCATGCTCAGATGTGTCTGAGAAATGATCCGCGTCCATCAGGTGGTCATCTATGTGATATCTTAGATGGCGACCGTAAAGACAGTACTGGTCACCCATGAGATACGAAGTTGGATCGGAACCTATGATCCCAGATACACCCATGTATTCGAGTAAATCATCCTCGTTATTATCGGAAAGGAAACTGAGTATATTTTCACCTATGAACATCACATTTCCCCTACCACCGTCGAAGTAGCTCATTAAACTGCTGATGTCGTCCTCGGTGAAAACTTCCCCACTCCTTTCACCGGTTACCCAAAAGATCGCGTTGTAACTCCTCATCACCTCAGCGGACGGTCCATCGTCATTTTCAGTTTCCACAAGGAAACGGTCGAAATGTTCACCTTCTACCTGCCCCAGACGTTGGAAAGAATCTATCACGTAGCTCGTTATATCGGCGTTGTTAGTACTCTCAGATAGGTCCGCATCCACGATCAGAGATGAATATTGTACCTCTACCTCGATGGAGTCCTCGGTGTAATCTAGATCTTTGTACCTGATATCATTGTTCTGCTCGTTTTCCTCGTCGATCTCACGATAATAATCGGCAACGATCAAAAATTCGTGAACCCCTAATTCATCAGCGATCCAGGAAAAGGAAACAGTTTCAGTCCCTCCGTTACTGGTAACCTCGATCGTTCTTGGGTTTTCTGCAGGTATATCGAGCAATCTACCATCCTTCTCTATGCCAACAGTCACCGACATATCGTTAGGCCCATTGTTTCTGATAGTGGATTTTATGATCACTTCATCCATGAACATAGGTGCTTCCGGTGTTATAATCTGTGATGATACGGCTATATCCGTACCCGCTCGTGCGGTGAGGTTTGATACCCACATGATCACCTCTTGTGTCATGTTAGCCCTGGCCGCAGGGTCGGAGATCGATTGGAAGAGGAATGAGTTCACAGCGGTGCGGCTGTTGTTTTCTTCACCTTCATAACCTAAGCCCACCAATTCATTCCCCCCGTGTCTTAACGTATTTATGTCCCCAGGACTACCGATAGGAAATAGTTCATCTGCATGAGAACCCGGATAAACGGGATAAGAACGATCACCATAAGTTCCAGTTTCCGAAACGAGAGGTTCCTGAAGATCGCCATCGCCGGGCATCATATGTATTCCTTCCAGACCCAACAAGGACAGAAAGCTCTGATCAAAACCAAATTCGTTGTAAACATCATTTAGATTCGACCCCATGAGCCATAACCTTCCGCCATCTTCTATGAATCCAGTTAATTGGTCCTGTGTATCTTCATAAGATATTATGGGAACTCTTTCCTCCTCCTCATCGAATTCATCACCGGTTATCCAGATACAGACAGTAAAATGATCTAGAACTTCTGGGAAATCATCTTCCCTCTCTACCCGGTGAGTAGCGTAATCGAAATTCAAACCCCGCAGAGTATTTACTACCTGTTCGAAGTCGTTCACATCTCGGGCGGTCCTGTCCCGGACCACCAGTACGTTGGGTTCCACCATAACGCCGATGCTCTTACGATTGTTACCGGGGTTAACATCATTCACCTCATCACCATCAGGGTCCACAAGTGTAGTATTCACATTGACCACTATGTGATGATGATCGACTCCCTGTATCTCGTACTCCGCCGAGATGATCGTTGGAGCCGGCCCGGCTGGGAACGTGTTGGTGCCATTATACACTTCAACACCGTTGTCGGTGACATTCCAGTCAACTGTATAATCGATTCTATCCCGATTGTATATCTCTATCTCCAACCTGAAGTCTTGGTTGTGTGAAGGAGCTCTAGGTGAATATTCGATATCACCAACCAGTACGTCTGGCACGTATCTCCTCTGTGCTGGTTCGCCCACGTTCAAGGATATGAACTCGGTAGCACTGATATCAAGTTCTTCGTGCTCCGCATGAATCCTAACGCTGTATGAGCCAAAATCTGCATCGTTCAACACACTCAATCCTTCACTGACGAACTCTCCATTCCTTGAATGGACGAGGTCAACTTCTCTAACCGGGCCTTCATCTTCGCAGTAGATCACGATATCTTGGTGTTCTGGTGTATCGATCTTGACTGTGAGTTCATCGAAGTCGAATGAAGTCTGTCGCTTATAACCGAACACGGCTACTCTAGCCTTTACGGTGAAGTCCTCACCGGGCTCTGCATGGTCTCTTAGATCGTCAACGTATTCGATACGTGGATTCCTTATATCCAGCGCCTCTCGACCCTTTTCTAACAATACCTCTCTATAGATCGTACGATGGTCGATGACTTCGCGTATCATGAGCTCTACCACGGAATCCGGACCTATCTCGAGA
>PUPH01000128.1 GCA_003553085.1 Thermoplasmata archaeon | reverse complement strand
TTAAACGAGCATGCCTGGAGTGGTTGATTGAATGTCAAAAAGGACATATCTCCAGACATGCTCGTTAAACTGTAACCCTTTCTCATTTAACAACTTTTCCCGAAGATAATAAAAAGTCTCTCAAAAACAGACGAAATTTATTAATCAGTGTAGAGTATAAGAGGTAATTACCATGTCGCCTATCTACAAGGTAAAATGTTCTTACGAGGATGACTGTGATTGGGAGCACACCAGCTATAAACGTAACAAAGCAAAAGAATCTTACAAAGAACACATCTTCTCAAAGCATAGAGATAAAGTCAGAGATACTCCTGAAAGGACTAAAGGAGGCATGAAATGCAGATGTGGTGCGGTCTTAAAAGAAAAATTACCAGACGATCTGAAGTGTCCTGAGTGCGGCTCGAATTGGGCCGCCAAACAAAGAGTAGGGTTCCTAGTGGCATTCAGCGTGACAAAAAAATAGCATGGTTCATCCAGAACCCATACCACCCTTTTCTATCCTGTCCTCGTACTTTTCTAATACTTTTTCCAAAGCGAAATCAAGATCGATATCAAGAGCGTTTGCTAGCGTTATGATGGAATACTGCAGATCCCCTAGCTCTTCTTCTAGATTTTTTGGATCTTTAATCCCACGATGCCCATAATCTGTCTCGACCAGTATGTCTTTAGCGACCTCACCCAGTTCAGACATGATGTCTATGAGCCGGTGTTCCACAGGGTGATCTAGGTCGTGTTTTATACAAAATCGTTTCACCTTTTCCTGCATCTCGTTCATATCGTAAAATAAGGATGTCATCCATAAAAAAACTTTGTCATGCCACTATCAGGCCATAGGTGAACCCCATGATCGTTGAGAGTATAACGACCAGGATCAGATAGGCAGCCGTTTGCTTCCAGCCCATGATCCTGAACAACACCACCATGTTGGGTAAGCTGAGTGAAGGACCCGCCAACAACAGGCTCAAAGCCGGGCCGTCACCCATGACACCGGCTGTGTATCCGAAGGTGTCTCCTATCAAAGGTACTTCCAACAGTGTTGGCATATAGAGTATAGCTCCGATTATAGAGCCTAGGAAACTCGGACCCAAGCCGTTACCCCCTAAATAAGGTCTGAATGTCTCAGGGGGGACATAGTACGCTATCATACCCACCAAAAACGTACCAGCTACCAGTATGGGAAATATCTTCCTGGTGAGATCCCAGGTTTCCCAACCCCACTCCAATATGTCTTCTTTCGAATATTTATAGTATAAAAGCATCGACAGAGCTGCTACCATCATAGTGAGCATGACAACTTTGGTCGTGTTTGAGATATCCGATGCGCCCACCAACAAGATCGATAGGAGAGTTGTGAAAAAAGCCACCTTTACCCACAATCCTCTGTCCGGTCCATCTGGATCGGACATGATGATGCCTCCATCATCTTCCTCATCATGTGGTTTGAACAACTTAGACATCACGAAGGCTATCAGAAGCGCCATGATCACCGCTGCCACCGCACGGGCTAAGCCTAGACGTAAACCGAGTACTCTGGCGGTGAACACGATGGCCAAGACGTTGATAGCCGGACCTGAATACAGAAATGCGGTGGCGGGACCAATGCCGCTTCCCTTTTTGTAAAGTCCTGCAAATAAAGGTAATATCGTACAACTGCAGACCGCTAGGATCGCTCCGGAAACCGAGGCGACTGGATAAGATATCCTCCTCTTCACTTTTGGACCAAAATATCTGAGTATGGCCTCTTTTTTTATGAATGCCGCGATGGCTCCGGCGATGAAGAAAGCGGGAACCAAACAGGTTAGTGTGTGTTGGGTTAGGTAATATATAACCATCTCGAAACCGCTTTCCAGAGCTGCCCTGATCGTATCCATGAAACCTTGCCCCTATTTCAACACTTTTTGAAATACCAATACTGTGCGTTATTTAAGAGTTCCTATTTCAAAATGATTTGAAATATCAAAAAAAGAGAAAAATTACTTAAACCGTGTCAAAAATCGATGATACATGAACAGGGAATACTGGGATGGATTTGAAGATTACGAGTTGAAAGAAGAACACGATATCGACGACTTCGTGGAAGGGCTGGCAAACAAGGTCTCAAAGGCCTTCTCCGGGCTGGAAGATAGATATCACCCGGCATACCTGGGCTTGAAGAACTCTTCACTGCTGTATGGGCTGATAAGAGAAAAGAAACCGGAGGTAGTGATCGAAACGGGAGTATGCAATGGTATGTCTTCAGCGGTGATCCTAAAGGCTCTGGATGATAATGGAGAGGGGAAACTTTACTCCATAGACCTGCCGGTGAAAGCTGGCAGTATAGAGGGAAGGACCGGTGCGGTACTGCCGCCTGAAAAAGAATCTGGCTGGGTCGTTCCGAAGGGATTGAGGCAGCGCTGGAAATTGAAACTTGGGAATACCTACTACGAGCTGCCGAAGTTATTCGAGATGATCGGTTACGTAGATATCTTCCTTCACGATAGCGGTCATTCCTACGAAACCATGATGTTCGAGTTCGGTATAGCGTGGTCCCATCTCAAGGAGGATGGATTGCTACTGGCGGATAACACGGACAAGAACAGAGCCTTCCTCGATTTTTCCAAAGCACAGGGACGGATCCCATATCGCTTGAATGTGCTGGCATTGGTAGAAAGAAGTGAACCAAGATAACAACCCTATACTATTCTTCAGGATAATAAGTGGTGGGTTCACTCTTTTTCCTAGACAACAGTACGAATCCTAATATTACTATCATGATTATTATCATCGCCGGCACCATGGCCAGATATATCCAATCCGGAGGTCCAGTCCTTTCGATGTGTTCATCGTAGTAAGCTTCTTTGTCCTCTAAAAATTCATCCACCTCGTCACGGGAAGTGCTTTCTGATTCCACGGTTATCACATTGAATCCGAACCGCATCAACTCAAGCTCTGATAGATGTTCGAATCCCATCCAATATTTATGGAAACTGCTATAGAATCCCGTGTCATCGTCGAAGTCGGCACTTGTTTGTGTCCCCAGAGTATTTTTCATGAACTCAGAAACACCACCTCCATCCTCGGAGAATACAAGAAGTGCCGTATTGCCGATGGTGACGGTGCCCAGGATAGGTGAGGCTTTCTCATACTCATCGCCTCTAACCCGATCTAAGGTTGTGCTAAACACCTCCGTTCGATCTATGGACGTATCCACCCTCTCATCTATATCTATTTCTTCGATATCAAAGATGGTGGTCTCTACGATCTTGTTGTAGGTGAGGGCATAGCCATCCAATGTGCCGGTGTAATCAACAGCGATATCTATCTGATCCCGAAAACTAGATTCCCCGGTTAGTGGTATCCATGGTAGAGGTGGATCGTATCTCATTTCAAGGTCCATCTCCCATTCATTATCGCTCAGATAATCCATGGAACCTTCCTTCCTCTGCTGCCCGTCGAAAACTTCCATCTCTGCTTTTGTTTCGATGTCTGCCGTACCGGTGGTGAAAATAGTTTGTTCGACTATCCCATAGGCGGTGACAGATACACCTCCCATACCCGGTCTATCGACATAATACTCGTATTCTTTTACCCAAACGCTCCCTTCAAAATCAGACTCCACCCTATCTATATCTATACGGATATTACCCGTGCCGGAGACGTCGTCCTCCGATAGATCTAATGTGTAGTGGATACGCCCCTCTGCGTAATAGCCTCCAACGTAGTCGAAACGATGTAAACCATCATGGACACCCACATATCGTATGTCGAACAAGCAAACATATCCTCCGTCTGTTAGAGACAGATATACATCTAGGTCGTCATGAGCGATCATGGATTCGATCTCTCTCCTATTTTCAGAAAAATCATATATCCATCTGTAAGACCAGGAGGTGCCTTCCTCCCACTCAGAAGTGACAGTGTTGAATGGTAGAATGAATAAGAACAGGGCCAAACATATGGTGATCGCCTTTCTCATGATTATCCCAAACTAAACCAGTTCAAAGGATTTATAAATAGGTTACCGTCGATTGGAGGTAGTAAAGGCTAGGTATGCCGAGCCTGTCAAGTTTTTAGTGATATCAGTCTTTTTGTATTGATTTTTCAATATTAGATAATAAACTGGGTTGAGATCACATGATTGTTCAAATTTGTCATATCATTATAGTTTTGACAGGCTCTGAAATTGGGAAAAATTATGTGGTTTAGAAATGTTGAGCTATTTGAACAATAATTTCCATATCGGTGAGACGTAATGAAGATCTTAGACAAGTTTATGAAACACATCTCATCTGGTGTTTCCCTTTTCCCCATCATATATTTCAGTTACCCACACACCGGAGTGTAGATAGGGATTATGGTGATCCCTATCATCGCTTTCTTTTCAAGATTGTTCACCGACGAGCGGCACCAATTTTTTGACGATCTTGATTCAAAACGTATATGAAGTATCAATTAGGTATTATTGATACCTGTTTATGGTTTTTTAAAATTCTGGGCGCACATATAAACCCATAGATATAGGTTTGATTTTTTAATATCCAATATTGATAAATGAATAATAAAAAAAGGAAGGGGTTTTCATAGAGGCTATTCACGTTCATGCCTACTATACTTAGTAGTTAATAGAATCGCAGCCATCCCTATGATGAAACCAACAACCAGAAGGCCGATATATTTTAGAAGTTCACTATTCCATGTGCCTGATTCCTCTACATCGTGGTCATAGTACTCTTCTGGCCAAGATCGGGTTTGATCCATGGATACGACCTCTTCTGTTTCTGCGTCCAAATCAACCCTGAGTCCATGGCCATCCTTTTCAAAGTAGATCCTGTAGAATATTATTGGTTCTTCTATGATCTCTCTTTCTATGAAAGGATGCTCTGAAGGGATACCGATAAGCATATCAACCGTTTCTACAGAGGCAACGTCCATGAATCGGTTAGATCTTTCAGACCTTGCCCATTCTTCCGCTGCTTGTATGGCTTGCTCCTCGTTTATCAGTTCATCGAAACATAATTTCGACTCGTCGATATCCCGCCAAGAGTTTCTGTATGACACCAACTCTCCGCTCGATGCGATATCGACAGTCACAAAACCACCTGCGACCCTGATGCCTTGTATCTTTTGATCCCATCGAATCCGCCAGCCACGACTCACCCATGACGGTTCATCATGTACCTCCGGTTTTTCAACGCCAATTTCTTCGGGCAGTGTGATAACCGAGAACTTTTGTAGCCGATCCATATGATCCAATGTCGCAGAAATGGCCTCACTTTCCGTATTTATCACTATTTCATAACTTTTGGGAGGTGTAAGTATCCAAACCGCTTCGCCCGTGTAGATGTCGATGTAGAACTTGTAAATGCCGTTATCGTCCTGCCAAGATATATCCCAAAACTCCCCTCTGATAGTATCTTCACGTTTTTGTACTGTGGCATCGAAAGGAACCGTATAACCAATTTCCTCGATTATATCTATCGTCTCTGATCGGGAAATAGTTGGAATATCTTCCGCTTCTACCGCGGCAGATGGTGCAAGGATCACCATCCCTATCACGAACATAGAGAGAACGACCAAACTGTATATTTTTTCTTTTTTCATTTATATCACCTTTTAGTTATATGGATTATGTCTAAAACCTTCGATGATTGGGTTCGCGCCCAATTCTAAACCTTCTTCTTCGATAACCTCATCTAAAGCATATTCCCTTGCGTAATTAACAGTCCATATCTCAGTAGTTAACGCGTAATAAAAATGGTATGCGAAGCGGTATGCCCCCACATCATACACGGTGTCGTCCCAGCCCATGATGCATCTTGCACCATTGTCCAAGAACCCGTCGAACAAGCTATCACGATACCAAGAACCCGAAGTTGCGGAGTAACAGCTGTTCAGGAAAACAAAATCTATGTGGTCGATATTGGAAGGCACATCACGTCCATAATAACGATCAAAACCACGTCCGCAGTTAAAGGCAGGACATTCTCCATCAGGGCTATCACTGTCATTAGGCCACATCACGAGAAGTGGCCGGCTACCTAGTGGCCAACTGCCTCTTCTACCTCCATGACCGATCCAATGGAACACACTGACTGTCGGATGCTGTAAACTGCCTTGATTTATTTGGTCGGTATTCCATTGAAATGTTGTAAATGTGAGATGGTCCGTGTTATCCGATATTAAAGCTTCAACTTCGATTTGTTCGGTTTCTGCGTTAGGTAACCAACCGTCCTCTAGACATATCTGATTATGTGTTATACATAAGTGTATGTCCGTCCACCTGTTAGTCCTAGTCCCATGCGCCGTTGACATTGATTGATTACCATCGGGATCTATCTCCCGTCTTAACTCGTTCGCATCCGCACATTCCGTTCCAGCTAACACCAGAACCGTGCTCAGCATCATCATGCAGGCCACGGCTAATGTTAACACCCCTCTCGCTTTTTTTGGTTTTTCTTTTACTGTCACCATGAATATGGTAATATCCCCTCCCCCTAATATAAATGTTTCTTTGCATACTTGACCAAAGATGCAAGTGTTCATTCCCATAATTTCATCTTATTTAGCCAGGCTAATACCTATTCATTTGGGGAGGGGATACCGCGAGCCTGTCAAAACTTTAGTGATTTTCAGGCTCTTGAAAATCACAAGGAAAAATGGAAATAAGATTTAAATGTCCAGATATTATTATTTGATCATGCCTAAAGAATTAAAAGTGGTTTCAAAGAGCCAAATAGCTTGGAAAACCATCTACAAGCTATCGCCTATCACCACAATAAGAACCTATCACTTAAAAACTTGACAGGCTAGGTATGCCAAAAAATATATATCGCCCCGGTGTCTTCGAGCAGATTATGAAACAGAGGAGATCTCCTCTACGGATACTGATTTACCTGCTGATCACGGTGATACTACCGATGGTACTGATGATCGTCAACCACGTCTACTGGATAGACAACATCGTACTCACCATCATACTGATCACTTGGATGGGTTTCGGACTCATCGTTCTTCAACCTTACCCCACGGAAGGTTACGAGACCATCGAACCTTGAATAGTTTTTTCAGCACTCAAAATCTTCATCATCGCCGTTAGGCTCAGAGGGGTTTATGTCATCAACAGATCATGGATACAGCTCGACAGATTTGTACTTTTCTACATCGAAAAAACATAAATACTCATCTGTATTGCCCCCTCCGGGAAAAAATGAGATGCCTACAGTGCGACGATAAAGGAACCACCTCTTTTGCGGTCTTAGGAGTGTTGATAGTGCTGCTGTCCATATTCGCTACAGCCCACATTTCTCATCTGGAGAGGTTGAATTTTGAAGAACGTATGATGAACGATATACTTACCAAGATGGATAACGGTGCCGATGAGTACCTGGATTCCATCGACACGAAGCTTCAGATGCTGGGGATAAAGGCTGCTTTTGATGGAAATCGAGGTGGGGAAGATATCGCAAACAGCATCTTCGAGGAAGAATCTGAAGATTACCTAGAGGGCATATTGGACGATGAAAAGAGGGATGGGACCCTTTCTTTGACTCTGAAGCATCACAACGTAACCATGGATAAGATGCTGTTGGAAGTGGACGACATATCTCCCATCGGACTCGATGATGTTGAGGAAGACGGATTGAGGACAGACGGGCCTGGCGATCCGGTCAGGACCGATCGGACCTATGCGTATGAGATCAAAGGAACCTTGGAGGTCCTTGTCAGAGATAGTAGGAGAGGTACGGAGCTGACAAAGGACAGGGATGTGGAAATAACGGTAGATGTACCCTATCCGTTCATGAAGGAAAAAACCGACTCTTTCCGCAGTGCAGCCACCGGTAATCAGGGCCATGTAGGTAGGATGGTCGAATATGTGCTAACGACGGTGGCCCAGTACAGGGCGTTCACCGATTTTGATCTGAAGGATGGACAGATACTCACAGGGGAGGACGTGGAACTCGCGGTCAATCTAGCCTTGATACTTGAGATAGCTTATCAGTATAGATACTTCGAGATGGACGCTACCGAGGCGTTATCTCAGAGGGCGTCGGGATACGAACATATCGACGCAGGAGAGATGGAACTCTTTGAGATAGTAGAGCACTATATCGACCGAGGGAGGGTAGATCCTGGAGACATCGTATCTCTCTATCAAAATTACGCTTACGATAACGAAACTCGTATGGAGGACGAGGTGACACCGCTGGACCTGGAGAACATAGTAGAACAAGCATTATATGCACTGGTAGATCAATTCATCCTTAACTACCTAGATTACTTCGGAATTATCGATTTGGCCGATGCTGTTTTCAATGCAGCAAGAAAGTTGGTCGATATCGCAACTGAAGTAGGTGGAAGAATCACTGGTTTTTTAAGTGGATTCTTTGTCGATGAAGATGAGGAGAGAGAAAAATATGTCGATATGGTTCAGGAGTGGGTGGAGGAGATCTTTGCCGCTTCTGGTCTCACCAGTACGAATATCGCTCGACCGATATATCATCCAATAAACAAGATAGGTGGTGAAAAGATCCTTGGATATCCACGCCTGCCGGACGATTTTGAACACGAGTTCACCTTCGAGTCCGTGGTGAGATTGACGGGGGATGATCACCGATGGTATATGCACGACTGCGATCACGGAGAACCGTATCGAGGAAGAAAAGGTACCCTCTGCAACGTGACCATAGAACAAGGAGTTCCTTGTAACGCAGAGGAGAGGTTGGTCGGTTATGAACACAAAATATATGAGATAAACGTGACCATAGGGCCTGGACAGGTCTCTTTTCAGGAGGTGGATATATTCGACGTCGATACGGACATATGGTACGACTTCTTCGAGGGCAAATACGATGAGGGGGTTGACGAAGAGATAAATTCGATCAGAGATGCGGTGAGAGAGGTCGTCGAGAAGATAGTGGGTGCGGTCACCGAAGCGATAGGGGATGATCTGTTTGACGAGTTCAGTAGAGTTGAGATCGATGTTGGAGACGATAGATCTCTATTACATGATATAAGGGATGCTGTAAAAGATGCAGTTACCCACACTTTTGAACATTTAAGAAATAATCCTGACGATATCGAGGAGATCGTTTATCAACTATTATTTGCAGACGATGATAGTGAAGCTGAAAACCTAGAGCTTTTAAAACGCTTTCTTTTAGAAGAGTACGATGAAATGTGTGATAGGGATAGCTACATAGATGATGCAACAGATAGGACGGCGGAGAGGATGGTCAGCCCGGAGAGTACACAGATGAACTTTGAAGTGAATATGATGAACAGCAGTATGGGGGATCTTGATGACCATGTAGATTTCACCTGGAACACCGAACAAAACTTCCCTAGAAGTCATATATCTCATATGGTCCAAGACCACGAGGGATACGACGATTTTCTAGAAGATCTGAGTACTGAGGTTGATATCGCATACGAAGTACTTAGAGCTCGGGAGGTTCAAAATAATCCGGAAGAAGAATATAACGAAAACGATGGTTTGTTGATCCAGGCCCTAGACCATTACTATTTTGAAAAGCATCCAAGTCATGAGGGGGTGAGATCACATAGGGTCAGTACCATGGAAGAAGACGGCATCGAATCCATAGAGCCGAATCCCGCCACTATGGGTGTAGATACGGTATATTTCAACTCGACCACATCTCCAGAGACGTTCAAGCCTTTGTGGAGATCGGACATCGACAGAAGGCTTTCTTGTAATTTCAGTTTCTCCATGCCCTCTGAAGATCTAACACCTGGACGCCACAATATATCCTTTACCTGGTTGGATGATGAGATGGACCCACGGACCGACTACGATATTTTATACATAAACCGACCACCCACCGCGAAGATAAACGAAACAGGACCAGGTTGGGAACTGGGTGAGATAAATTTCACTCATTCGAGTACAGATCCGGATGGTTATATCTCTAAAGCTCATTGGGATTTTGGTGATGGTAACACCGCTGTTGGGGACGAGGTGACTCACGTGTATCAGGATCCAGGTGTGTACAACGTTACACTCACGGTCTACGACGACATGAATGCCAGCGATACCGATCATATTGATCTGCTCATCGATGACCGTCCAAGGGTGGTTTCTGTGGAACCGGACACCGGCGAACCGGTGGAGACCAACACCATGTTCAGAGCTACCTTTTCAGAGCCGGTGGATCCGGATTCATTGGTTTATTCCGTAGATCCATATATCAAATTCGATGATCACTGGGATGCAAAAAATATGACCGTCAGCTTCGAACCGGACGACTTCTTCGATAGGAGTCGCTCCTACACCTTAAGCATACTCGAGGTAAGAGATGTGGACAATGGTACCGCATCTCCTCTACTCGAGAGGTTCGATCATGATTTCGAAACCGTCGATCACGCTAGGCTTATCGAAACTCATCCTGAGGGTGAGAATATACCCGTAAATAGAGACGTTGTACTCAACTTTAGTGAGAGCGTAAAACTAGTCGGGAGCGTTGATGATCTGATCTCAGGCGATTACGACTGGACCTTTGAGTATGCTGACCATAACAGGGCGATGATATTATCACACAGCACACCGTTTCCTCGCGGGGAGAAGGTAGAGTTATTTTTGAATCTAGGGGCCATAGAAGCGAGGTCGGACGGCAACACCGTTAAAAGCCATGTGGGTAACACCATCTCTTTCGAAACCCAGGACGTATCTTATCCTGAGTTGATCAGCACAGTCCCCGTTAAAGATGAATTCAACGTGCAAACATGCCAAGATATTGCATTACAGTTCGACCGGTCCATCAATATTTCATCCTTCGAGTTCTCGTTGACTCCTGAACCGGACGGGGTTACGTTGAATTGGTCCGATGATAACAAGAGCCTGATCATATCACATAACGGTTTCATGGGAGATACGTTGTATTCAGTGAGTATCTCTGGTGAGGACCTCGGTGGTAGGCCCATCGTCGCATCTTTGGAGAACTCGGATGTTTCCACCCATTTTGAATTCAGGACCGAAGAAGTGGTCAGCCCCATCGTACTTCACCACAGCCCTAAGAGTGGGAATGAAAGATTCCTCAGCGGAGCTCCGATCACACTGATGTTCAACAAAGAGGTCGATCCTTCGTCAATATCTTTCAACATGGAGCCTTTTGCTGGAGAAGCTGATGTTATGTGGGACGATCTGAACACCATAGCTTTCATAGATTTCGACGATTACGAACCTGGTGAAGAATATGAGTTCGAACTAAAGAACGTTAAAGACCTGCACGGTAACGGACTCGAAGAAGAACTGACCATCAAGTTTCAGATCAGCAGTAACGACGATCAGATCGAAGGCACTCGATTCGAAAGGGTCTTGGCCACCATAATCGGAAGGGGTGTGGACACATTCGGCGGAGCCTTTTTAACCATCGGTGAGAGTTTCATCAAACGAACTGTGGAGAACATGGTGGTGAGCAGTGATTTCAGCAATCTAGAGTACAGAGTCCCGCTGGAAACCAATGAACCCTTCGTATACGGCGATAGCGGAGAGCTGGAGTTCCGTGCGGAACTATATCCCTCGACCCTACATATAAAAGATAAAGTGGAGATCAGTTATGGATATGGAACACATTACACCGATATCACCAGTATATCATCAAGACCCTATGAAACTCACTGGGATGTGATCGTACCTAACACGACTGCTTATATCAATGTGAGTCGAGAGGGTGATGACGTACTAGTTGACGGTGGTCATGAAAAGGTATGGTTGAACGAGTCCATAGATGTCGGTTTTTCCTTGGATGTCACCGTATCCTCGGGTTGGGCACTGTTGGATGAAGAGCATTACGAGATCAGCCATGATATCATCGGTACTGTGGTCAACTTCATGAACCAGATATGGGGCTACATCCAGGAACTGGCAGGACATGCGATGAGCGCTGTTCAGAGGATACTCGAACTCTTCGACTCCCTAGTTGAAAGGGTGAAAGAATTTGCCGAGGAGATAATCGGGATGCTGGGGGAGATGATAAAGGAGGTGGTCGAAAGATTGTTGATGCCTCTTGCCGATTGGATGATGGATGGGGTTAAAGGAAATCTAGAAGCCATCGACAGTGTGCTCTCCTTACTAGGTCTTGATTTCCTTGTAGACATCGATCCAGATGGTACATCTATACAGGTCCCTTTTGTTGATGAGAAGGTTGATAGATACCTCGGACTATCATTGGAGAGTGAACTGTTTGGAACATCTTATTCATTCAATCTTAACTTGCTCTGTAGCTCCGTCATAGCGTTCGGTCACATCTCAGTGAGGGATATGACTTTCCAGTGGGGTGTGGATCCATTCGGTGCGCCTTTCGTCAATGACACCTATGATCTCGGCGTTTATGACGCTTGGTTCAAGACCAGCGGAGAGTCCGGAGGCGGTTCGACAAGTTTTGAGCTAAGGGTACCCGTAGAAGACGATTCCGAGGACATGGAAAGGGTCACCATCGCGGAATACACTCCGATCGATCATATCACCATACCCATAGGACCAGTAGTCGTATCGAATATGGACGTTGGCATGGAATTCACACATCATAATGTTAGCGGATCCACGGTTACCGGACTCCTGAAAACCGCATTCCAAGATACAAGTTATGCAATGCGAGATACCGCCCTTGGATTGGATTATGTGGTAGAATTCGTTCGAACCTTGGTGAGGAACATCCTCGATGGCTTCATAAACTTCGCCCGGGAGTTCATCGAAGAACTTTACTTCTTCTTCTCAGCTACCATCAACGAGGTGAAAGTCAAGATGTTCTTCGGGGTCTTCGGTGGAGAGGCGGTATCGAACTTCGTCGAATGGGTGGCGATATCGGTAAGAGAATTACTGGATAGCATGGTGAACATGCGTCCCTCGCTACCAAAAACAGGGCCTCCCAGGACCACCATCGAGAACACATACCTAGGTGTGGAAGCAGGTAGGGATCTTATGAAGGGATACTTCAACGCCAACGTTCCGGCTATAGCAGCGGCTGTAGGTAGGGATATGGGAGAATGGGAACTCGGGTTCGGGATGAAAACCGAAGGTTATTACCTGGTCAAAGGTACTCTAACCGGAGGAGGGTAGTTTCTCAACACGGTATCGGATAGACGCGTGATCACCATCCTCGACCATGGTCCGGTTAAGATGTAAACTGGTATCCGCAGGGACGTCCATCCGATCCATCTCGCCATGCTGTGGACTACTCAAATTCAGCACCGGTGTTCCTATGGGTACCCTGAGATCATAGGCCGGGTACGCATGACCACGAAGGAAGGTAACGGGAAAATCTAGACTGATGTTGCTCCGATATTCGAGATGGTCGATGGAGCCGTTCCAGTTGATGAATTCCTTGATCTCGTCATGCAGGGCGATGGCCGAAGCACGGGACTCTCCACCGTCGTCAGGGTAGATATATACATTTCTAACGGTGCCTATCGTGGCAGATTCTATTACAAATGGTTCTCCCGAAGGAAATGAAAAGTGATTCGGTTCCTCTGAAGGGGGGAAGCTAGAACGATTATCGTCTAGTAGGTATGGATCTAGTAATCTGACCTGATCTAAAAATCTACGATCGGCGACCCTGCTTCCGCAGTGTAGTGTGAACGCATGATCGGTAATGTTTATGGTGAATGGCTCTCCGTTGATGTTATCGTCCATGACTATGTAAGGATCGCCTTCGTCCTCGTAGGAGATGTTGAGATAAAAATCCCCGGGTGTTGTCAGAGCACGATTTATCGTTTCGGAAAGCATATCGGCGGTCTTCTCGATATGCAATTCTTCAGTGGACTGGCGCTGCCAGTGATAGACACCTATGATGGAAGATGTAAATATAACGGCCATCACGATCCAGGTCAACTTCGACATAAGATAGTCAAGCATAGTAAGAGGGGGATGCTTACGGATTTATAAGATTTATCGTAGAAGGCACCGAAAGTATAAAATCGGTATACCTTCATGGTGAATAGTTAGGTAGTGGGAGTAAGGATTAGTGCGAATCCGGAGATTTATCCACCGAGGCAGGGATAAGTTTATATAAAAGCGCCTTTTAGAGGCTAAAATACTCACTTACCTAAGGGCCTGTAGCTCAGCCAGGTAGAGCATCTGGCTTTTAACCAGGTGGTCTGGGGTTCGAAATGGGTTGCCCAGAGCGATTCACGAAAATCCCCACAGGCCCACCTGAACCGGAAGGTTCCCGTATCCCGTAATAAACGCTAAGATGGAGAGTTTCAAGCATGCATCTAGGAAAAATAAATGGGGGCAAATAATGGGAAAAATAAACGTAATGAAGCACGCCTTTGTACCGGAGCACAGACTGGTTCCCAAAGAGAAGGAGGAAAAGATAGTCAAGGATTTGGACGTTCCTAAGGACAAATTACCAAAGATTCTAAAATCCGATCCTGTTCTAAAGCAGATAGAAGGGGTCTATGGGGAGATCCAAGAAGGTCGAATGATCGAGATAGTTCGAAATAGCGACACCACCGGCGAGGCTTATGCCTATAGGCTAGTGGTCGATAGATAAATAATCAAGGTGTAAAATATGAGAGAACTTGTAGACGCATTTTTCAAAGAGATAAGTGTTGTGAGTCACCATATAAACTCATTCAACGATTTTATAGCCACACCCGACAACAGGAACAGTCGGATGCAGAAGATCATCGATAGTATCAGTATCGGTTATGGCGAAGATGGCCTTGGGAAGATAAGGTTGGACCCTGAAAAGGTGGATGGTGAAGAGATCATAGTTAAATTCGGTAGAGACCGTATGGAAGACGGTAGAGTGGATCCTAACGCCGAGGCGACCATGAGATTGAACAGACCCGTGGTCAAAGAGGCTAGCGGTTCACAGCATCGTCTAACACCTATGGAAGCACGTCTTAGGGATGTTTACTATGAATCGGAGATGCAGTTAAAGGTTAGTATCATCCGAGACGGCATAGAGGAGGAACCGGAATGGTTGACCATCGGAAGGATACCCATAATGATCGGTTCCAAGATGTGCAACCTACATCCGAACAATATAGACGACACCATGGAAGAGGTACTAGACATAGACCGCGAGAGCAGAGAGTTCAAAGACCTATCCTATGAAGAGAAATTGACCAGATTAGGGGAAGACTCAAAAGACCCAATGGGATATTTCATAGTCGGAGGTACAGAAAGGAACCTGATGGCCGTAGAGGACATGGCTTCCAACAGACTCATATGTGAATTGAATACTAAGTATGGTCGGACCATAGAAGTCGTAAAGATTTTTTCACAGAGGCATGGTTACAGGGCGCTCAGCGTGATGGAGAAGAAAAAGGACGGTATGATAACTGTTTCAGTCCCCTCCGCTAGAGGAGATATACCTCTGATAATACTGATGAAAGCTCTTGGTATGGATCAAGACGATGAGATCTATGAAACACTGGTCACCGATCCAAACATGGCTAGCTATGTCTTCGCCAACATAGAGATGTGCCAGGAAGAAGAGAACTACACTTCCGACGGAGTATATACACAGGAAGATGCCATGACCTACCTAGAACGAAAGTTCGCAACGGGTCAAGCGGAAGAGTACCGGATCCGGAAGATAGAGTCCATACTTGATCGTTCACTCTTACCACATCTTGGAGATACCGAGGAATCTCGAAGGAAGAAAGCTCTTTACCTCGGAAGGATGGCGCGTGCCATACTGGAACTGGCTAACGGAGAGAGGGGGGCCGACGACAAAGACCACTATGCAAACAAGCGATTAAAATTGGCTGGAGACCTTATGGCGGATCTATTTAGGGTGTCTATAGTCAACCTACTTAAAGATTTAAAATATCAGTTGGAAAGGAACTATGGTAAGAAAGGAGAGATAAGGATAACGTCCTCTATAAGACCGGACCTACTATCTAATAAACTTCAGCATGCTATGGCAACCGGAAATTGGGTTGGCGGTCGTACCGGCATATCTCAACTGCTGGACCGAACGAACAACATGAGTTCTATAAGCCATCTGAGAAGGGTCAAATCGCCTTTATCAAGAAGTCAGCCTCACTTTGAAGCCAGGGAGCTTCATCCCACCCAGTGGGGTAGATTGTGCCCCAATGAAACACCGGAAGGGCAGAACTGCGGCCTGGTGAAGACATCCACACCGATCATAAACGTATCTAAAGGTACGGATACTCTTGAGCTGAAATGGAAGCTACATGACATAGGTCTTGAGCAGATAGGTGGGAGCGAAGGTTCTACTGCAAAAGTCTATCTGAACGGCGACCTCATCGGTCTGGTCCAGGATGCTGCTGATTTCGTCGAAAAACTGAGAGAAGAAAGAAGGCAGGGAAACATTTCCGACCAGGTCAATGTGAGAAACGATATAAATATGAACGAAGTAATAATCAACTGCGAAGCTGGAAGGGTTCGAAGACCACTACTGATAGTCAAGGAAGGTAAGCTTCAATTGACCAACGAGGATATAGATGACTTGATACAAGGGCGTAAAAAGACATCCGATCTATTCACAGAAGGTGTGATGGAGTGGATAGATGCGGAAGAGGAAGAAGATCTTTACGTAGCCATGTATCCATACGAGACACCTTCAACATGTGAACACTGTGAGATGCCTTTATCCACAACAGATGTAGAATGGACCAACGTGGGACAGGGGGACGACGTGGCCAAGCTGGATTGCAATCATTGCGGGGGAACGATGAAGGTACCTGCATCCCTGGAAAAAGCACATACACACTTAGAGATCGATCCACTTTTGATACTAGGTGCATCAGCGGGTTTGATACCCTTCGCACCGCACAATGCAGCACCACGTGTATCGGTGGGTGCAAACATGATGAAACAGTCTCTTGGACTGCCTTCATCCAATTACAGGATAAGACCGGACACCAGAGAGCATCTGATGCACTATCCACAGTTATCATTACTTCAGACTAAATCCATGGAACTGGTTAATTACAACGAAAGACCGGCGGGCCAGAATTTCACCGTGGCCGTTATGTCGTACCACGGATACAACATGGAAGATGCTTTGATATTCAATAGAGCAGCCATAGATAGAGGTCTAGGAAGATCTTCCTTCTTCAGAACATATACAACGGAAGAGAGGCGTTACCCTGGTGGTCAAGAAGATCATTTCGAGATCCCCGACCCTGATGTGAGGGGAGCTAGGAGCGATCAATACTACAGATACCTTGACGAAGATGGTTTGATCAATCCAGAGGTCAAGGTCGATGGTAGTGACGTGCTGGTGGGTAAAACATCTCCACCCCGATTCCTTGAGGAGGATACCGATTTCATGGCGCCACAGAAGAGGAGAGAGACCTCGAAGATCGTCAGGCCCAGAGAAAAGGGTTGGGTGGATTCGGTGATGCTGACGGAGTCCGAGGACGGGAGTAGACTCGTCAAAGTGAAGGTAAGAGATCAGCGTACACCCGAGCTCGGTGATAAGTTCGCATCACGTCACGGGCAGAAAGGGGTCATCGGTAAATTGTTGGAACCAGAAGACCTACCCTTCACCGAGGAAGGTGTGGTTCCAGACATAATCCTTAATCCACACGCGATCCCGTCTCGTATGACCGTAGGACACGTGCTGGAGATGCTTGGTGGAAAGGTGGCCTCCCTGGAAGGACGTTTCGTCGATGGGACTCCCTTCGGCGGCGAACGCGAGGAGGTTATCAGAAACTCACTGCTGGAGGCCGGCTTCAAGCACGATGGAACCGAAGTGTTCTACGATGGGAGAAGCGGCAAGATGCTTCAAGCCGATATATTCGTAGGAGTCATCTATTATCAGAAACTGCACCACATGGTTTCTGGAAAACTGCACATGCGATCCAGAGGACCCGTGCAGATACTGACCAGGCAGCCTACAGAAGGACGATCGAGACAGGGTGGTTTGAGGTTTGGAGAGATGGAAAGAGATTGTTTGATCGGCCACGGTGCCGCCATGGTGATCAAAGATAGGTTGCTTGACCAGTCAGATGGTACAACTGAGTATATCTGTGGTAATTCGGACTGCGGTCATGTGGCCATACTGGATGCAAACGGAGAACTTCGATGTCCAGTCTGTAATGAAAGATCCGATGTACATCAGATCCAGACTAGCTACGCATTTAAATTGCTCATGGATGAGCTCAGATCACTTGGAGTAACCATGAGACTACAACTGGAGGACCTTAAATGAACCAAAGAGGAATCACAAAGCGGATAGGAGCGATCCGATTCGCCTACATGTCACCTAAAGAGATAAGAAAACTGTCCGCGACCAAGATAATCACTCCTGACACGTACGATGATGACGGCTTCCCCATCGAGATGGGATTGATGGATACACACCTGGGTGTCATAGAACCCGGTTTAAGGTGTAAGACCTGTGGAGGTAGAGTGGATCAGTGTTCGGGTCACTTCGGCCATATAGAACTGGCCATGCCCGTCATACACGTAGGTTATGTTAAGGAGATAAAGAAACTACTTCGATCAACTTGCAGCGACTGTGGACACGTACTCATGGAAGATGAGGATAGGGACCACTTCGTCGAGGAGATGAAGCATCTCGACAGATTGGGCGGCGATTCACTCGATATGAGAAAACTGGCAAAGGAGATATCCAAGAGTGCCAGGAAGAACAAGGTATGTCCTCACTGTAAAACAGAGCAGAGAAAGATAATGCTGGATAAACCCACCACGTTCAGAGAGGATAACACAAAACTCACTCCCAAAGAGGTAAGGGCTAGGCTCGAAAGGATACCGGATAGAGATCTGGTCCCTCTTGGGATCAATCCTCACGTTGTTAGGCCGGAATGGATGGTACTCTCAGTACTGCTAGTACCACCAGTTACCGTCAGACCGTCCATCACGTTGGAATCTGGAGATCGGTCAGAAGACGATCTTACCCATAAATTAGTAGATATATTGAGGATCAACCAGCGATTGAGGGAAAACAGGGATGTCGGTTCGCCACAGTTGATCGTTGAAGATCTGTGGGACTTATTGCAATATCATGTTAACACCTACTTCGATAATCAAACCTCCGGGATACCGCCTGCACGACACCGCAGCGGAAGGACTTTGAAGACACTCATACAGCGTTTGAAGGGTAAAGAGGGAAGATTCAGACAGAACCTCAGTGGTAAGAGGGTCAACTTTTCGTCTCGTACGGTGATATCACCTGACCCGTGGCTATCCATAAATCAGGTAGGGGTGCCTGATAAAGCGGCACGGGAACTCACCGTTCCTCTGAAGGTCACACCAGAGAATATAGACTATGTGAAGGAGATGGTGAGCAAGGGGCCCGAACCCACAGAGCGAGGTAAATACATCGCCGGTGCAAATTACATCATACGGCCGGACGGTCGAAGGATAAGGGTCACCGAGATGAACGCTGAGACCGTGGCTGAAAAGATAGAAGTGGGCTTCACTGTGGAGAGGGGTCTCCAGGATGGGGACATCGTGTTGTTCAATCGACAACCGTCACTGCACCGTATGTCTATGATGGCACACGAGGTGAAGATAGTACCTGGTAAAACTTTCAGGTTGAACCTTGCAGTATGTCCACCCTACAACGCAGATTTTGACGGCGATGAGATGAACCTACACGTTCTTCAGAGCGAAGAGGCGAGGGCCGAGGCAAAGGTGATCATGAGAGTCCAGGAGAACATACTCTCACCACGTTTCGGAGGCCCTATCATAGGAGCTACCCAGGACCATATAAGCGGCCTGTTCTTCCTGACATATCAAAATCCTTTGTTCTCACGTAGAGAGGTGGTGAGCTTATTCTCAAATATAAAGACAGAGAACTTCCCACCGGCAGTCGAGATAGACGGAGAAAAGATGTGGTATGGTAAAGAGATATTCAGCCATTTTCTACCCGATGGCCTAAATCAGGAGTTCAGGGCTTCCATCTGCGAGACCTGTGAAAAGTGCCTCAAGCAAGAGTGTGAGCACGACGCTTACGTTTCTATAGAAGATGGTTATCTTAAAACAGGCACCATAGACGAGAACGCGGTAGGTGCCTTCAAAGGTGAAGTTGTTGATAAGATCGCTCGGGATATGGGTACCAGAGAGGCAAGGATGTTCATAGATAGGATCACCACAATAGCACTCGGTACGATAACCTTGAGAGGTTTCACCACAGCGATCAGCGACGAGGATCTGCCCAACCAAGCGGTCCAGCAGATGAGAGAGATATTGAAAAAGGCCGCCGATAAAGTGAAGGGTTACGCAGAAGCCTATCGAGACGGAGAGCTAGAGCAGATGCCCGGCAGGGATCTAAAAGAAACATTGGAAGTGATGGCGATGAAGGAAACAGGTAAAGCCAGAGATACTGTTGGTACCATCGCCAGTAAACATCTCGGACTGGGGAATAACTTCGTGGTCATGGCGAAAACCGGAGCTAGAGCCAGCATGCTCAATCTAACACAGATGGCAGGTGCCTTAGGGCAGCAGGCTATACGTGGAGAGCGACCCAGTAGAGGATATGAAGAACGGACCTTATCTCACTTTGAAAGAGGCTCTCTCGGTGCGGAGGCGAAGGGTTTCGTTCAATCCTGCTATAAGGAGGGATTGAAACCAGTGGAGTACTTCTTCCACAGTATGGCCGGACGCGAGGGGCTTGTGGATACTGCCGTACGTACGAGTCGTTCCGGATACATGCAGCGTAGATTGATACATGCCATGGAGGATCTCATGGTGTACAACGATGGTTCGGTACGTAACACTGGAGATACCATGATACAGTTCAAATTCGGAGAGGACGGCATCGATCCCATGAGGAGTAAGAAAGGGGATGCCGTAGATATCAACGATATACTGACTGAATTGAAGGCCGTTAAGAGGGGAGGTGGTGCCTGATGGCAAAGAAGGACACCATAAAAGCGCTGATCAGACGGGGTGTAGATGAGAACACTGCTACTAAACTTGCAGATGCAGGTATGACCCTGGGGGACGTAAAATCAGCCTCTGTGGAGGAACTGACTGGAATCGTAGGAGACGAAGAGAAAGCGAAAGGTATCCTTGATGATGTTGGAAGAAAGAAGAAGAGCAAAAAGAAAAAGAAGAAGAAAAAGAAAACCGTTTTCACCATCCCAGATAAGATAAAAGATATCACCGGTCTGGCAAAAGAACTCAAGGAGATATGCGATAAGAAGGGATACGATCTTCCACGCTCCTTACTGGAGGAGACCGCCGGTAAGATAGAAGAAGAGGGTATCGACGAAGAGGATTATGAACTCGTATTGGACCTCATACAGGAAAGGTTTGAAAACAGAAAGATAGATCCTAAGGAATCTATCGGTATAGTCAGTGCCCAATCCATAGGAGAACCCGGTACACAGATGACCATGAAGACCTTCCACTATGCGGGTGTGGCAGAGATAGGTGTCACCCAGGGCCTTCCCCGTATGATAGAGATCGTTGACGCCCGTAAAGTTCCGAGTACGCCCATGATGGAAGTACACTTGGAAGACGATATCAAGAAAGACAGGAACATGGCTAAGAAGATAGCCTCCGAACTCGAAGTAACCAGATTGATAGATATCGCTGAAGTTGAGTTAGATATCACTGAGATGAAGGTGGTCATCAAACCAGATAAGAAAAAGATGAAGGAGCTGGACCTCCAACCAAAAGACATAGTGAAGTGTCTGAAAAAATCTAGGTATGTAAAAGGCAATCTTAACATAAAGGGAGACCACATCTTCATCACACAGGAAGAACCAAAATACGCACTGCTCCATAACGATGTCGAACAGGCAAAGAATACCAAGATCAAGGGGTTGAAGGGTGTAAAAAGAGCGGTCATACGTGATACCGGTGTGGAACACATACTATTCACCGAAGGATCAAACCTTCAGGAAGTCTTGAAGATCGATGGTGTGGACATAACCAACACTATATCCAACAGCCCGGTAGAAGTCTATGACGTTCTCGGGGTCGAGGCCGCTAGAAACGCCATTATCCGCGAGGCACGGGAAACACTCGAGGAACAAGGTCTCGACGTGGACATAAGGCACATCATGCTCGTAGCGGATATGATGACTAACGAAGGGGACATAAAAGCCATAGGAAGGCACGGTGTTTCAGGAAAGAAGACCAGCGTGTTAGCCAGGGCGGCCTTCGAGATCACCAGTACACACCTCCTAAGGGCGGCCATAGTAGGAGAGGTCGATAAATTGGATGGTGTTGCTGAAAACATCATCGTGGGACAGCCTATAACTCAGGGCACCGGAGCCGTGGAAGTGAAGTATACACCGAAAAAATAGGACTATGAGGTAAAACAGTTATATATAGGTGAATAAATGAGGACTAAAACATCCAGAGATATAAGGAGGAATTAGTATGGACGTTAACAGGGAAATCAGGTTGGCCGTGAACACCGGCGACACCGTATTTGGTATAAAAGAATCGAAAAACGCAGCCTCATCGGGAGAGGCAAAGTTACTGATAGTGACGAAAAAGTGCCCAGAATCGGAATTCAAAGGGGACCAGTTCGAAGGAGTACCCATCTATCATTTCAAAGGTACCAACAAGCAACTGGGTTCTGCTGCAGGAAAACCTTTTTCGATATCCACCCTGGCGGTGATATCGCCTGGAGAATCCAATATTCTATCCCTAAAGGGGTGAACTCTTTTGGAAGATATAAAGCTGACAGAAAAAACCCTTAGATACATAACACTATTCGAAGATGTTACTGGTGCCAAGGTTAAAGACTGTATCGATATACCTGAAAAAGTAATATTCCTAGTGAAGAAGGGAGATATAGAGAAAGCCATCGGTAAGGGCGGAACGAACGTAACCAAGGTTAGAGATAGATTAGGACGGAACGTTCACGTTATCGAATTCAGCGAAGATCCCAAAGAGCTCTTAGGCAACATATTCTACAGCTACGACGTCAAGAACATAGATATCACGGATAAAAACGAAGTCAAGCATGGAACGGTGGAAGTTGAGCCAGAAAACAAAGCTAGAGCCATCGGTAAGAAAGGTAGGAATCTATCCATCGCCCGTATGATAATGATGAGGCACTCAGATATATCCAGCGTATCTATCGCTTAATATCTCTAAAGAGCCTCTGAAATGCGTCAAAGGTTCCATCTCTTTATACGTCTTCCAATGAGACTTACACGTGCAGTCCGGTAGATCTGAAAACAGACTTCGATCCTGAGATAGATTGAATTCTTGGAGTTTTTTAACGATATCTTTATCGCAATCGCTGCAATTGTTTGCACCCCGTTTACTGCCTAAACCAGCCCTTGAGATGATCAGGTCTTGATCCGTCCTTTCTATCACCTCGATCAGTGACCATAACCATGGTGGGCGATACAGCTTCCTCCGCCACAATAGCTCCAGTGGACTGTGGCGTTGCACATTGACAGGATTTATCGAGATGGTGTTCTTTGGATGATCCACCTCAGATATGGATCTTATCAAGTCTTCGATGGCTTCGTTTTCGGTAAGGAAAGGTGGTTTTAGTAGAAGGTAAGTTCTCAGCACGGCACCGGCATTGAACACGATCTCCCGGGCATCTAAATAATCAGAATATCCGAATCCCTTGTTTATACTGTGTTCTAGGACGAAATCATTTGCAGATTCCAATCCCATGGCGATCTGCAACAGTTGGACGCTATCACACAGTTCCTTTAACAGGTCCGGTTTAACGAACTCGGGTCTCGACTCTACGACCGTGAGTTCACTGTCAAAGGACGACAATATATCCTTTGCCAAATCCAAAGGGATCTCTCCAGGATCAAAAAAACTGCCGGACGTGTATATCTTGACTATCCTTTCCCCACCATACCTTTGGATCGCTTCTTTCAGCTGGGTGTTCAGATGGGATCTTGTTATCTCAGGGTTTGTGTCGGTGTGATAACCGCACATGGTACATCCGTTACGGTGACTCCACGCACAACCTCTGGTGCGGAATATAACAGCGAAAGTATCCACTACTTCACCGTCGAGCAGTTCCTCACCATGCCATGAACTTACAAGGCCGGTCCTTGAACTGCGTACGTCTTTGAAGCGCTTTGTGAAATTATCGAAATCCATGATGGTCGTTCAATTGATAGAGGAGGGATATTACTTTTTCCTACTCCAGCAGACCGTTTATCTTTTCCACGTTGGAAGGAAGGTTGGAAGGAACCACCGGCTCCAACTCGATAGTTTCGCCGAATATGTTCACGACTGTACCACCCTTCTGAAGCCAAGAGCGTATGGGTATTTGAACGTCGGCTTTGTCCGATAGAAGTCTTGAATCCGAAACCATCTGGATTATGTAGTCCGCATCGACGTTCTCGGGAACTTCCTGATCATAGACAAGTAGTACCTCGAATTCTTTAGACATCAGCGGCCTGATATCATCCAGATAAAGACCGACTGCGTTGGCGCCGGATTGAGCTACTACCCTTTTTCCTTCAACATCTTCGGAAGCAGTGACCACCGATATCGGTGCATCCGGCCCCTTCTTTCTGCTGGAAGGAGGTACTAGATCCTTTAGGACCGGGCAGAGTGAAAACGCTTCTTCGTCCACATAGATTTCCTCGGAACTCAACAGATCCTCCCTATCGGCTGTGGAAACGATAGAGGGTACGTCCGCATGGACTCCACCGCCTGTGGCATGGGCCAGCTTTTTAAGGGCTTCCAGCTCCTCCGAGGTGGCTTTCAATGAGGCGTATACGTCTATGGTGTAACCGTCCACATCATCCAGTTCTCCTGCTTGATCTTCGAACATATGTGGTAGACTTTCGAACTTGCCTATATCACATAGATGGCCTTCGATAGGTGACAGCTTCAACGAGCGTTCACCGTCACCATACACTTTTGCAGGGCACCCTAGTCCGCATCCCTGACAATAGGTAGTACCCATCTCCACCAATTCAAAGGGACCGGGTTTCACCGATGGTAGCACCTCTTCGAATGCACCTGTAGGACAGGCATCGGCTAATGACCCGACCAGCTTGCTATCCGAGTCACCCAACGGGTCTCCGAAAGCCGGTTCAACGATGGTTTGGAAACCCCGTTCGACGAATTGAACCACTCCCTCTCCATGCTCTTCAGTGGTCCTGACACACGAGCCGCAGAGAATACATTTGTTTGGATCTCGGATGATACGAGGGTGGCTCTCATCGATCTCGTAATCGTGCTTGAATCCCTCAAAATTTTCCTGCTTTGCACCATGATCTGTGGAATATTCTTTCAATCTGCATTCGAACCTGTCCAAACAGCCGCACTCCAGACATCTCTCCGCCTCGGACCCGGCTGTTTCAGAGTCGAACCCTAGTTCGATACCATCGAAATCCTTGACCCTCTCCTCTGGGATCCTCACAGGCATCCGTATGCCGGGCATCCTGTTCCAATCAGCGAAATCCTCTTCATCCTTTTCGTCGATGTGATTGTAGCCGAAGGGGAGTTTATAATCCTCATGAGGGGTATATGCATCTAATCCTCCGTTAAGGTAGGCATTGACTGCGTATGCCGCCTCTCTGGCATGTCCAGTACATTCAACTATGGAGCACGGTCCAAGGGCCACATCACCCGCTGCGAAGACGCCTTCGATGTTCGTACTGAATTTGTCGTTAACCGTCAACGTGTATTTTTCGATGGATAGACCTTCCTGCTCAAGTTTATCCACCTCTGGGGACTGACCGATGGCTAGTATCACACTATCTGCCTCAAATTCGACGGTCTCACCTTCGATCTTGACCGGGCGTGGTCTTCCGGATGCGTCAGGTTCCCCGAGCTCCATCCTTGCACACGTCACTTTGCTAACACCGTTCACTTCACAACCACATATCTCCTCGGGATTGGTCAGATACTCGAACTTGATACCTTCCTCCATGGCCTCTTTCATCTCTTCATCGGAGGCTGGTGCCTGCTCGGCGCTTCTCCTGTAAACGAGTGTAACTTCTTTTCCCAACCTTCTAGCGGTGCGAGCCACGTCCATCGCCGTGTTACCGCAGCCGACGACCATCACTTTTTCACCTATATCGACTTCGTTCCCAAGTGCATGATCCACAAGGAAATCGATGCCTCCGTAAACCCGTGGTAGATCCTTACCTTTTATCGGAACCATCCAACTTTCCCAGGCTCCGGTGGATATGAAGACCGCATCATGTATCTCTTTCAGATCTTCTATGTGGATATCTTCACCGAACTCTACTCTCGTCTGTACCTCCACACCGAGATCCAGTATCCAATCGATCTCCCTGTCGAGTAAATCTTTGGGTAATCGATAATTGGGTATCCCATACCTCATCATCCCGCCGAGTTCCGGCATCATGTCGTATATCTTAACTTCGTGCCCTTTCAAACGAAGGAAGTAAGCTGCTGTCAAACCAGCCGGACCTCCTCCCACTACACCCACGCTTTTACCGGTATCACCAGGGATCTCTGGAGTCCAAGGTTCATCTATGTCCACCTCGGCGACGTACTGCTTCTCCTGTCGGATGGATATCGGGTCCTCCACCATCTGACGTCTGCACTCCTCCTCACAGGGAGCAAAACAAGCACGCCCTAAAGAGATGGCCAGTGGAGTCTTTTCCTTGATAAGTTTTACAGCAGCCCTGGGATCTCCATTGGCGATGTGTGCGAGATACCCCTGTACGTCCAAAGTCGCAGGGCATTCCAGTGAACAGGGTGCTACGCAGTCGCCGGTGTGTTCAGAAAGAAGCAGCTCTAAGGCCGCTCGGCGTCCAGCAGCTATCTCTTCTGAAAAAGTCGATACCTTCATACCCGGCGAGATCGGGGTGTCACATGATGTTGTGATCATAGAACCCCTATCGGTCTCTATCTCCACCAAACATAATCGACATCCTCCGAAGGGTTCGGGTATATGTTCGATCTCGCAAAGGGTCGGTATAGAGTAGCCTTCATGCCTACATGCATCTAAAACAGATAGATCTCTATCGACCTCTACTGCTTTTTCATCTATCGTGATCTCGATCTTTTCGGACATCTATTCCACCTCCACTGCATCCACAGGGCAGACCTCAACACATGCACCGCACTTAACACAAGTTCCCTGATCGATGACATGTTTTGATTTAGGATCACCGCTTATGGCATCCGCCGGGCACTCTGATGCACATCTTGTGCACCCAACACACTCATCGGTGATTTGGAATATGATCAGGGGTCGACAAACGGTTGCGGTACAATGACCGTGTTCTATGTGTTGGATATACTCATCGTAAAAATATCTAAGTGTGGTTAGTACCGGATTGGGAGCAGTCTGTCCAAGCCCGCAAAGTGAGTAAGACTTGATGTATTTGGCCAATGATCGTAGTTTTTCTATGTCCTCCTGAGAACCTTCACCCTCGGTGAATCTATCTAGGATCTCAAGCATACGTTTGGTTCCCACCCTGCAGAAGGTACACTTCCCGCAGGACTCCTTCTGTGTGAAATCGAGGAAGTACTGCGCCACGTTGACCATGCAGTCGCACTCGTCCATGACTATCATCCCTCCTGAGCCCATTATGGCTCCGGCTTCGGTAAGAGTCTCGTAGTCCACGGGAGTATCCAGATATTCAGCCGGTAAGCATCCGCCAGACGGACCTCCCAATTGAACGGCCTTGAACTCTAGATCCTGGTCTATCCCGCCACCGATATCGTAGATTATCTCTCTGAGTGGGGTTCCGATGGGGACTTCCACGAGACCTCCTCTTTTTATCTTTCCAGCTAGTGCGAAAACCTTGGTCCCACCACTCCGTTCGGTACCGATCTCTGAATATCTATCCGCACCATTGCGTATTATCCAGGGCACGTTTGCCCATGTTTCCACGTTGTTGATGTTGGTGGGTTTATCAAAAAGACCTTTCTGTGCGGGGAAAGGAGGTCTAGGTCGAGGCATGCCTCGGCCTCCCTCTATCGAGTGCATCAAAGCCGTTTCCTCTCCACAAACGAAGGCTCCGGCACCTTCTTTGATGTGTATATCAAAAGAAAAATCGGTTCCGAGTATATCTTCGCCTAAAAAGCTCCTTTCCTTGGCCTGTTCTATCCCTATGTTCAGTCGTTTGAGGGCCAGGGGATACTCCGCACGGCAGTAGATGTAAGCTTCATCAGCACCTATGGCGTAAGCACCGATGATCATACCCTCTAGGATGGCATGTGGATCGCCTTCCAATATCGAACGATCCATGAAGGCGCCTGGATCACCTTCGTCTGCGTTGCATATGATGTATTTTTTATCAGCATTGGCGTCGGCGGCGAACTGCCACTTCAGCCCGGTGGGGAATCCGGCGCCACCCCTACCCCTAAGATTACTGTCTTTGATCTCGTCGATCACATCCTGAGGGGACATCTCATCCAGAACTTTCTTCAAAGCATCGTACCCTCCGCTGTCGATATACTCCTGTATGTTCTCAGGATCGATGACGCCGCTGTTACGTAATACGATCTTTTTTTGGCTGGAGAAATAATCGTAATCCTTTTCCGGGGATACGATCAGTTTTTCTTCTAAAGGAACACCTTCCCCGAGGTGGGATCTAACTATGGATTCAGCATCATCAGGACTAACGTCACCGTAAACATACACACCTTCTTCCATGTGTACTTCGACTATGGGTTCATTGTGGCACATACCTACACAACCCACCCTGCGCACTTCTACATCCATGGATGTTGTAGAAACTGCATCTCTCAACGCTTTATCAACCTCACTGGCTCCCGCGGCGATACCACAGGATGCATATCCCACAGATATCTTCGGTTTCATCGAGGATCACCTCTGTAACCGGCTAGGACCTTCTTTACCTTCTCCCTGCTCAAATTACCGTGGGCAGTATCATCCACCATTATCACCGGTGCCAAACTGCAGCATCCTAAACATGCGACCCGTTCCAATGTGAATGTGCCATCTGGGGTCGTCTCTCCGCTTTTGATACCCAATTCGTTTTCCAACACCTCGTTTATCTTATCCGCTCCTCTCACATGACAAGCGGTCCCATGACATACTTTTATTAGATGATCTCCCAGGGGCTCTAATCTGAACTGGGCATAGAAAGTAGATACACCGTAAACCGTACTCAAAGGTATCTCCAGGTACTCCGCTATAGCCTCCATGGCCTCTCTTGGTAGATATCCAAATTGTTTCTGTATGGCCTGGAGCACCGGGATTAGAGAGCTCTTTTCCGGGTGGTATTCACTTAAAATTTCTTCCATGATCTTTGATTCTGATACTTGCATCGAGGGCACCTCATTGATCGAACAGATGTTCAAAGAACATCTTTTCAGTTGGTTGAACGCTGCTAGGATTAAAAGATTTGTGGATAACGCCTTCAGATATGTTTCATAAAAGTGGGTTGTTGTTTTATTATACGTGGCCACTGTGACAATCACCATGATGCCATACTTTACAATGTGGTAAGATCTATGCTGTTCACAGAGGGGGGGGTAAGCCCACGACCCTGCTGTGTGGGGTGATGTCACTCCATATCTCATTGGAGAACCGAACATCTTGAATGAAAAGGTGCCGCATAGATAGAGTTGGGTGTTACTATCAAAGAACCTTGGGCATCCGTTATTCTTTTATCCACAAAACGCATGGACCCCATCATGAGGACCATCGACGAGTACCACGAACTGGTGGAAGATATATACGAGAAGGATGAGTTTGTGGAAGAGATACAACGTCGATATGAAGAAAACGCGGGTTACTTCAAGGAAAGTACTATCGCCCACATGATCGTCGTCGAACATGACCGTGACTCAGATGTGGTCTCAAAGATCAAAGACTTAAAACAGGGTAACGCAGCCACCATAGAGGGTAAAATAGTCGATCTAGGAACCCTTCGGACGTTCGATTCCAAAAGAGGGAGCGGTAAGGTGAGAAACGTGCGCATAGACGATGGAAGTGGCTCTGTAAAGATCGTTCTCTGGAACGATGAAACCGATATCGTCGATTCCATGGAGATAGGCCAAGATGTGAGAGTGATAAACGGATACGTGCAGGACAAGGGATACGGTCTGCAGATCAGCACGGGCAGGTGGGGAGAGATAAGTTTGGAAACGAAGGATTAATATCTATCCATAATGATTGGGGAGCATGAGTGATTCATCGGAAAACGTTGGCTATGTAGAAGTACTCGTCGAATGCCCATTTTGTGGAGGGTATGTACCCGATGACTTCGAATGTCTTAAGTGTGGGACTGAGATACTGGAGGAGATGGATTACGAACAGATGAAATTTATCTGTTCACAGTGTAGAGAGGAAGTGGAGGATGACACCGATATCTGTCCAACTTGTGACGCTATCCTTGAGTAAACTGTCAATATCTTAACAAGATCGATATCATACTCAGCTCGGATATACGACATCATCCGCTATGAATCTACCTTTTGAACTTTTGCCGGCATGAACTATGATTCAGCCGGCTTCATCCCGAAAGTCTAGCGAATTTCTATCCATTAGAAATATGATTAAAAGAAGGGGCAATTTGAAATAGTTTAAACTCAAATAACGCATTGCGGTTTTCGCAATAGGGTGGACTTG
>PUPH01000062.1 GCA_003553085.1 Thermoplasmata archaeon | reverse complement strand
CACATCGTATATCATCACCGGGTCATCACGGGTACCGCTACCTATGATGACCTCTTCATCATTCATCTCGGTTTCCGAACTGAAATCGATCCCTACGGCCACGAAGGCCACACTTCCTATCACAAGCATCAGCGCCAGGCTGAATACCAGCATCTTATATATCTTCATTATTTCTACTCCTACATATTTTTACAGTTCGTGAATAAAAGTGATTCACCGGCGCATATAGTTCTAATCACTATATATACTTTTTTATTATATCTATAACTATTGTAACAATGATGATATTATCATTATGTGCTATATGGTTTACTTTTTTACCATGATCAAAAATTAGTGGGGTGGGTGGGATTCCACACCTTATCCGAGAGAGGTTTCTTAGGGGTTCATCACCATAATCCGGATCGCGAAGTAAAAGTTCCTCGACTCCTGGTTTCCATCCCTAGAGTCTTTGTTTTCTGATCATGGATTCCAGCTTCCTGCTTTTTTCCTGCCCGATGAACATCTCGGCCGCAGATGCGATCTTTACAGCCAGTTCTTCTATCCTATCTTCCGGTATGTCGTCAGGATCGATGCCCAGGTCCTGGCATTGTTTTTTCAGTATGAATTCACCCATGGCGACATTATCTTTCAAGTAGTACCTCAACCGTGTAGAGAAGTCTTCCATATGTATCACCATCTAGGTTACGAGGGTTCATCCCCTCTGATATCTCTCCACCTGTTCGGACAATCTGGTAGGCGGAGCCATTATGAATCGGCATACCTCATCACCTTTTGCACGGCATGATATCTCCTGTGCATCCAGGTTCAAGCCGAAACTCTCTTTACACCATCCAGCGGAGTACCCAGAACTGAACACGCAGACAGGGATATCGGATCTCTTTTCTGCCGATATGTAAGAATCCGCCTCGAAGGTGTTGGGGTGGTCGTAAATCAGCAGGTAATTCTCATCTGGGGTGGGAGAGCTTTTAGGGGATATGTCCACATAGGCCCATCCGGTAAAACTAAAATGTACCGGTCCTGCGGATAGTTTCTCTATGGGATCTTCGAGTTCCATCTTTTGGTGAAACGCCTTGGCATCATTTTGCCCGATCACCTTGGCGAAGGAATAGAGGAAATTCATGGCCGCATCTTCACCTAGAACTCCTTTCATCTCTTCTATGAAACTGATGGACATCGACTTTGCTCTTACAAGGATGTACCTTTCATCCTCTATTTCTATGGTTCCTTCAGAGGGGTCATCCTTTCTGTTCAGAAAATATTTGGAAACGACGTCTTCAGCCTTCTCGAACAAAGGGGAGAACTCATCCGGAACCTTTACATATTTTGTAGCCATGTTATCAACTCTTTGTTTATTAAAATTTCATTATGTTTAGATAATAAGACTACTCAGAATATATACTTTGTTATATCTTCACTTTGGATCCAGTGACATGATATAGAAACATCAGAAGGGATCGACCGGGGGGGGCGATATCTCTTGATCTAAAGGAACTTGTTTCTGTGTTTACGATCAACTATTCGAACCTACCTACGGATCTCCTCCGGTCAAATATGCACGCAACATTTTCCTAAGGAAATTATCTGCTACCACGCCCTTGATCAGTTCATCTAGCCCGTGACATATTCTAGATGGTGTTGATCCATATGCAGATCAACTATATTCTGCAGCCAGTCCCGGACCGCTGTTATATCGTTGATCATTCACATCTGCCTTTATGTCATTTTCAGTACTCGACAGTCCATACCACGTCATAGTCGGCCAAGTTGTAGATCCAGTAACCATGACCAGGTTCGAAGACGAAGTTTGCCGGATCATAGTCGTATGCAACGTTGTATTCATTGGAAGCGTCGAAGTATCCTACCCTATCTACCTCATATGGTAACTCATGGTTTCCTGCTGTCGAACTGGGGAATCCCACCATATTCCAGCCAGGACATAGTATGATATCGGTACTCATGGGAGTATAGCCTTCGATCATGAGGACATCGTTGGTGGTCATCCTGATCCACACACCCATGGTCCTGTCCAAACTCCGGAGGTTGTTGTAATGCGCAGCTCTTGATGGTACATAGCTTCTCCACACATCTTCAGAAGAGTCATACCACATCACCCGGTCGTAACTCCCTTCGATACTGTTCAGTACGATCTCGATGGATGTGTCCTCCATAACAAGAGAGAGAGAAACGAAGTTCCAACCGCCGTTCTCAGATGTTGCTGATAGACCGATGGGCGTGGTAGTTCTTTCCGGTAACCCCTGCCATCGCAAGAGAGGATAGGTCACTTCACCTACCATATGCCATGTATCCGTGAAGTCCCAACCGGCAACGGTGAATGTATCCTGAGTTTTCATCTCGCCTGTGTATTTCCCAGTACCCATGGCGGACCCTTCTCTACCAGAGATCTCCGTATCCCAGAAATTCCCGATATCTTCGTAGCTTCCCTCCGTGTCGGCACGGCCTGCGAAACCACCGGTATGATCGCCTCCGGTCACCTGACCCGCCGAGTAGGAATACCTGATCATCCCTTCACGATTCCTACCTACAAAACCGCCTATGTTGCTGGTACCTTCAACGTCACCTGTAGCGTAGGAATTTTCCACAGTACTATCGAAAAGATTGTATCCTACCAGACCACCGATCCGGGATGAGCCGGTAACGTCCGAATCGGAGTAGGAACCAAGCACTGTTCCTTCATTCGTGCCCAGGAGCCCTCCTACGTCATTATCACCTGTAACATTACCAGAGGTAGACGAGTGGGATATGGTACCGCCTAAGAGCGTTCCCACGAGACCACCCACGTAAAGCTCACCGCTGATATCACCATGAACATGACAGCCTTCTACCGTACCGAGGCCGTACCCTGCTATACCACCGACTCGTCTTTTACCGACGATCTCTGTATCGATAAGTGTGATACCGGTCAATACGCCGTCAACGTCAAGGTATCCGATGAGTGCAGCATGATCGACTGCTGGACTGTCTATGTATAGTCCGGTTATCACATATGAATTACCGTTGATGCTACCGGAGAACCTTTGGTCAAAATCGCCGATGGGGGTGAAACCGGCACCGTCGTTCCATCCATCCGTCACCGCTGCATCGATATCGTTGGCGAGTAGATAGTGAGCATCCATGGCTGTCGATATGCTTTGCAAGCACTCTACCGTGGAGATCCAGTAAGGATCTTCGTACGTACCTTCTCCATTTTGCCATCTAAGGATGGGATATCCGACTCCTTCTTGATTTTTCCACACTTGGATGAAGTCCCAATCCGAATCGATGAAAGTAGCCCTGGTTCTCATCTCTACGGTGTGCTTCCCGGTCCCCATGGCGGATTGATCGATGCCCGATGTTTCCACGTCCCAGTAGTTCGCCTTATCCGCGTAGTTACCGCCGGTATCGGTATGTCCCGTCAAACCCCCTACCTTTTCTTCGCCCATGGGTTCTCCGGTTGAATAGGAATGGGCCACATAGCCCTGATCGTTGAACCCAACGAGACCACCGATGAAATTATTTCCTTTGATATCGCCCAAAGCATATGTATTATTCAAGATGCCATGGGTATTGCGGCCTACGAGACCGCCAACATAATCATATCCCCTTATCACGGCACCCGAAGAGTAGGATCCGGATACCTGGGCCATGGTGTTCAATCCCACCAGACCGCCCACACAATCATTTCCGGTCACATCGCCGGTTGCATGTGATCCGAAAACAAAACTATATCGTTCGTTGCGGCCAACGAGGCCGCCTACATTATCCGAAGTTCCCACTACATAAGAAGATGAACGGGAGTCCCCGATGGTTCCTTCGTTCACTCCGGCTAACCCTCCAAGATCAGAAAAACCGGTCACGTTTCCACTTGCATAGGAACTCTCGATGGTGTCTTTGTTTTGCCCCACAAGTCCGCCGATGATCTCGTTTCCTTTAACATCGCCGATGAAGTGGGACCGTGATATGGTACCCTTGCTTTCGCCTACGAGCCCTCCGATGAGATTTTTACCCGTGACGATACCTTGTGCATGGGTATTTTCCAGAGGTGTGCCTCCCGCGAATAATCCAATGAGTCCGCCGGCGCAGTCACCGGAAGAATAAACTTCAACCACAGAACCTGAACGGGAAATGTTACCATCTGCAGATAAACCAAATAGTCCGCCTACATGATGTTCACCGGAGATAGTTCCAAAGACGTGACAACCGAACACGATACCACTGGATACACCCGCTAAACCTCCTACGTATTCACCTCCGGTAACATCTAGAGCCGTAAGGTTCAACTCAGATACGACAGCGGTATCCCCCAAATATCCAAACAGACCTACTTCGTTCTCCAAAGGTCGGTTTATGTACAAGGAGATTATGGCATATCCGTCACCGTGGAATACCCCTTCGAATCTATGTGAACTGGTTCCTATGGGCAACCATCCGTCCGCTTCATTGTAGTCGTTGTAACCCTCGGAAAGCTCGTCCAGATCGTTGATAAGCATGAAATGTTCATCCATGTGATATCTAACATTGTATAGGTGGTGCCAGTTCTGAACGAGATAAGGATCTGTCTCGTTACCGCTTCCACCCGCGAAAGGGGGATCCTCTGCAAATTCCCAGCTCAGGAAGGGGTACGTTGCCCCATCCACCATATTCCATACGTAACTGAGGTCCCTGTGATACTCATCCTGGACTGCAACGATATCCCATGTGGTGAAGGTATCTAAATCCATCATGTCCACAGTGGGTAGGCCGAGGGCATCTCCCCATGTGCCGGTCTGTCCGCTGGTTTCGGTGTCCCAGAAATTACCGGTCATCTCGTAGTCACCACCCGTGAATACCCCGCCGCAGAATCCTTTGTCGGTTGGATCAGCAGCATCCAGGTAATGTACGCTTCCCGTGGAATAACAGTTTATCACCTTAGCACGGAAGTTATGACCTACAAAACCGGCTATAAAGGTATTCGACCCGGTAGAACGGGTGACAGGCCCGCGAGAGTATGAATCGATCACGATGCCCCGATTGTACCCAACTGCTCCGCCCACATCCTGAGCACCGTGAACGTTGACATCCGCAAGACATCCACTGACGGTGCCGAACATGTTACTGCCGACTACACCTCCAACAAAACTGTCACCGCTGACATTTCCTGTGACATACGACCGGTAAACGGTGCCTTCCCAGTTCCTTCCCACCAGACCTCCGCTCCACTGGTCAGTTCCGGTTATGTCCACATCCACGAGACCGACATCTCGGATCTCAGCTCCATCCAGATGCCCGAAGAGACCTATGTAAGGAACATCCCTGTTGATGTATAGATCACTTATGGTGTATCCTTTACCGTCGAAGCCGCCGGTGAACTGAACATCCAAGCCGTTACCGATCGGGTCGAAGCCAGATCCACCGTTCCAGCCGGATGTTTCGCTTGCATCGATATCATTGGCCAGTACGTAGTATGCGGCCAGATCGTTCTCCATTTCCTGTAGTTCATGTACGGTACGTATCATGTAGGGGTTGAATTTCGTACCGGGCCATCCCTGGTGCCAGAGCAGAGGATATGTTTCTCCCTCTATCATCCACCATACATCGTCGAAGTTCCATCCCACATCGATGAATGTATCTTCTGACATCATCTCATCCGTGTTCTTTCCCGTGCCCATAGGTGATGTTTCCATTCCAGATGTCACCGTATCCCAAAAATTGGCGGTGTCTTCGTAATTATCTCCTGTGGTTATTCGTCCTGCAAAACCTGCGACATTGGTATTCACCGCTGTGGGTGTACCGATGGAATAGGAATATCTTATGGCACCCATGTTGTTCCAACCCACAAAACCTCCCACATTGTTATTACCATGCACATCACCGGATGCGTGGGAATTTTCCACCATGCCGGATGCGCCATTGTGACCGGTAAAACCTCCCACCCCATCACCGGTTGCATCGACACTGCCGTTTGTGAAAGAACGGCGTATCAACCCATGATTTGAACCGATCAAACCGCCGGCATTGCTTGCTCCGATCACATTCCCTGTGGAATAGGAGTCCAGTATATATCCACCAAAAGTACTTCCCACAAGACCCCCTGTACTGCTTGCCGTGCTCGTGACTTCACCCGTGGCAAATGACCGGTTTATCGATCCGGTGTTGTAGCCCACGAGACCTCCTGTGTTAGTATCATAGCCCACGACGTGAGCTGCGGATGAAGAATTGTCTATGGAACCGACGTTATAACCTACCAGACCTCCAACATGAGATCCGGTACCCGTTATTTCACCTATCGAGTTCGAATCCTGTACCGATCCGTGATTGAGACCTATCAAGCCCCCGACGTGACCTACCCCATGGACATCCCCGGTTGTGTGGCATTCCAATACTACCGCGTCCTCCTTCATCTCACCGATAAGGCCTCCCGCAACGCCTTTCGATACCCCGCTACCATGATCTTCCGTTCCGTCGATCCTTCCCGTAGCATACGAGTATTTGACGGTACCTTCACTGTATCCCAGGAGTCCCCCGATACGTTGAGGACCAGTCACATCACCCGTAGCAAACGAATACTTCACCAATGCATCATTCCAAATATATCCGATCAAACCCCCGATATATACACCACTAGATGATACGTTTCCCGTAGCAGATGAATGGGACACCACTGAATCCATCGAGATGGTCCCCACCAATCCACCGATGTAATAACCACCACTAACGTCTCCGTTGGCGTGGGAATTCATCACCACGCCCTCACTTCGTCCTACCAACCCGCCCACTGTGTTGCTCCCGAATATGTTTCCCCCGGCCGAAGAGTTGGAAACCGCACCCCGGTTCAAACCCACCAGACCTCCAGTGTACATACTACCACCGAAGCAATCGGCCCAGGAATGAGAGTCGGATATATCACCGTCGTTCAACCCTACTATACCTCCCAAATACCAGGCTGACTTGCTCAGATAGCCCGTGCTTTGAGCATCGTAAACCGTCCCCAAGTTCTCACCGACCAGTGCGCCCACGTACCACGCACCTTCGATATGAACATCCTTGAGGATCACGTCGCCTACCATACCCCCTGTAGCGACACTTCCGAAAAGGCCGATGTAAGAGCCACTGGATCGGTTGATGTACAGATCAGATATCGTATATCCCCGTCCATCTAAGCTGCCTGAGAAACGGACTCCGCCCGATCCGGCCCTACCCACCGGCTCGAAGCCCTCACCGCTGTTCCAATTGATTGTGTCACTGGCATCGATATCGTTGGCCAGTGCATAATGGGCTGTGAGATCGTTCTTCATGTCTTGCAGATCATATATATCATATATCATCGTGGGATCATCTCGTGTGCCGCTACCTTCGATGAAAGCTCCTTCTTCGAGTCCTATATCGAGTCCCGAGCTCAAGTCAAATCCCACACCAGCGAAGGCGATGCTACCTATAACTAACATCAAAGCCAGGCTGAATACCAGCGTCTTTTCTTTTTTCATTTATTTCACCCATTATGTCTGGATCTGTTAAAAGTGATTTGCTATATGTTATATTATTTCTTGTATATATACTTAACTATTATAAGATATGTCTAGATACATCTACACATTGCCCTCAATCGATCATCCCAGAAAAGATCATCAACAGTACGGCCACCGTCAGCCCTGATAAGTTGATGATATGAGGCATGATCGTTTTTACCATCTTGATGCCGAATACGGATCCGTCCTTGTATATTTTTGGTGTATTGTTGAACATGTATCCCATGGCTATGGTCGCGATGGAGGAAAGACCGACTATCACCCCGGCCTGTAGGAATCTATCAGCTGCATCCATCCCGAATTCAGGCGGAACTCCACCCAATATTCCTGAAAAAGTCAAGCCTAATATCCCTATCAAAAGACCATATATCAGGGCTGTTTCGGGTAAACACAAGAATACCATATATTTACCGAAGTTCTCCAAACTGCCTTCCTTCTTTTCATCCAATCCGTCCAGTGCCTCTTTGTAGAACATAGCCCTGCCCACATTGCAAAAGAATGCACTAAGACCGACTGCCAAAAGAGAGCCCAAAGCCACTTTACTCTGAACATCCGTTAGATCTTCCTGCATCAGTATGAGCAGTGATACCAAGACACAGTAAGTAGTACCCGTGAGAGGTAATATCGAATAAACCAATGAAGTATTGGAAAAGGTCATATCCGTGTCTTCTTGGGTAGTATCCGTCTCATAGGGGTCCAGGGCGGACATTATCTCCCCTCTCTTTCTAAGGGCGGTCAGTGTCGCCACAGCCGTACCTGCCATACCCAAGCCTATGGAGATCGCCATCCATATGGATATCGATGTCATCGAACCACCATCGACTCCCTCTAAAAAAGATTTACGAAGACCGTAACCCTATCAAATTCGATCCTCACAATCCGGGCACTTACCGGTACCGCCACAGGTATGGCACACGTCCTCTACAAGGTCCAGGCCAAACAGACCGTGTTCCGCTTCACCGGAGCCTTCGCACTCAGGGCATACTCCTGTTCCCTTACACCTTTTACACCTTTCCATACCGATACCTCTTTACATCATCTTGATCCGAGTACGTCCATCAGCTCTGCCGGTTCGTGGATGATGGAATCGTAAATGGGCTTCGTCCCACACGGTCTGTTCCTATCACCGTACTCTGCATATATGGTGTAAAACCCCAGATCTTTGGCGGGCTTGATGTCCCTTTCCAGACTATCCCCGACCACCGCCACCCTATTG
>PUPH01000071.1 GCA_003553085.1 Thermoplasmata archaeon | reverse complement strand
TCGGGTATTATATCCGGACTGTCGTCTATGGGTTCTCCAACACCGTTGAAAACCCTTCCCAGCAGTTCTCTTGAGACACCGAATTTCATGACCTCTCCGGTGAATTGAACGGAGGTGTCCTTGGTATCGAGACCTCTTGTACCGGCGAAGACCTGTATCACTGCCCTGTCGGATTCCACTTCCAAAACCTGCCCCAACCTCTCTTCACCGCTGGGAAGCCTGATCTTAGCTATCTCGTTGTAGGCCACGTCTGTGATCCCTTCCACCACCATGAGGGGGCCAGATACCTCTACAACGTTCTTGTATTCCGTCCTTTTTGATATGTCTCCTTCCATGTTCATTCCTCCTCAAGGAGAGAATCGAATTCTTCGTTCATCTCCATCTCTATGTGACCGAACCGTTCCTCCCATTTATCAGAAGGTACGTTGGACATCCTGCTGAGTCTCTCGAAGGTTTCCATCTCCATGATCTTGTCCACGGGAACACCTTTCTCCACAACTTCCGTTCCTCTTTCGTAGAACTCCATCATTATCTCGATCATCCTGAACTGTTTCTCAGGGTCACAGTACGTATCCACGTCGTGGAAGGCGTTCTGCTGCAGGAAGTCCTCCCGTATAACACGGGCTGCCTGTAGTGCGAACCTGTCGCTCTGGGGCAGGGCGTCGGGACCTACCAGCTGTACGATCTCCTGCAGCTCGGACTCCTTCTCCAGTAAACGCATGCTTTCTTTCCTCAGCTGGTGCCATTTCTCGTTAACGTTTTCATTCCACCATTCTTTAACAGAGTCGAGGTACAGTGAGTATGAGCGCAACCAGTTGACCGCCGGGAAGTGACGTTTGTTACGAAGCTCAACATCCAGTGCCCAGAATACCTGCACGATACGGAGGGTGTTCTGAGTCACCGGTTCGGAGAAATCTCCACCCGACGGACTCACCGCACCGATCACGGATATGGAACCCTCTTCACCGCTCAACAGATCGCAGATCCCCGCACGTTCGTAGAAAGCTGCTAGGGATGAAGCCAGGTATGCGGGGTACCCCTCTTCACCGGGCATCTCTTCCAATCTACCCGATATCTCTCTGAGGGCTTCTGCCCATCGTGAGGTGGAGTCCGCCATCAAAGCCACGTTGTATCCCATATCTCTGTAGTACTCCGCCAGTGTGATACCCGAATAGACCGATGCCTCTCTAGCTGCAACGGGCATATTACTGGTGTTTGCGATCAGTATGGTCCTCTTCATCAGAGGCTCTCCAGTCCTTGGGTCCTCGAGTTCAGGAAAATCTCTCAGCACTTCTGTCATCTCGTTACCTCTCTCACCACAACCCACATAGACTACGATATCAGCATCGCTCCATTTAGCCAATTGGTGCTGTATCACAGTTTTTCCTGTCCCGAACCCCCCGGGTATGGCTGCGGTACCGCCTTTAGCCAGTGGGAAGAACGTATCCAGGACACGCTGTCCGGTGATCAGCAGCTCGCCGGGAGCTTTCTTTTTACCCACCGGTCGTCGGATCCTCACGGGCCACCTCTGTCTCATCTTGATCTCTTCTACTCCCTCCGACGTCTTTATACGGGCGATGGTATCTTTGATGGTGTACTCCCCTTCTGACACCACCTCTTCCACGGTTCCCTTCACTCCAGGTGGAACCATCACACGGTGATCGACCACCTTGGTTTCAGGAACTGTTCCCAGATAATCTCCTGAAGTCACTTCGTCGCCTACATCCACCTCCGGGACGAACCTCCAGTTTTTATCTTCGTCCAGAGGAGCTACATCTACCCCTCTAAGGATGAAATCTCCGGCCTCGCTCTTTATCGCCTCTAGAGGCCGCTGGATCCCATCATATATCTGTCGTATCAAACCTGGTCCGAGTTCAGCGGAGAGCGGCTCTCCTGTCCTCTTGACCGGCTCTCCAGGCTTTAAACCTCCGGTCTCTTCATATACCTGTATGGTGGCGACGTCCCTTTCAAGACCGATCACTTCTCCGATCAGTCCTTCGTCACCTACTTCGACCACTTCGTACATCTCGGCTCCCTGAAGATTCTCCGCCTGCACAACGGGACCGGCGATCCTGATTATGTTACCGACTTCTTCTGTCTCGGGTTTTGAGATACTTTTAATGCGCCTCTCAACATCTTCTTCCATGTCAGCTATCCTCCTTTAATGAGATATCTATTCCTACAGCCCGTCTGATCTTATCTTCCAGCGGGTCCTTTTTATCCTTCATCGCACCTTCCTTACCAGGTAGTTCTACGATAACGGGGTAAACGTCTTTATTATTCATCATCTGGTTCAACTCTTCCCTCACTTCTTCCGCTACTTTCTCTGATAGCAATACTACGGCCACATCTCCTGAGTTCACGAATTCTTTTAGATGCTTTATGGTTTCATGTTTGTCCTCATGTACGTAGGACTCATTTACACCTGCCAGAGAGAAGCCCTCTGCGAAGTATTCATCACCTATGGCAACAACCTTCATATCGAATCCTCCACTATCATCAACTCCGTCAATATATCCTTTGAGATTCCTTCCCTGATCCCTCTTGTCAATACGTTGAGATTCCTTAGTTCTACTTCCTTACCTATCAAGAATCGCAGTAGAGGCCCGACGTTGAGTACATTTTGACTCATCACTTTAGAGGAAACCTCCAGCATCTTCTTGTCAAGGTACCTCTCGATATCGAAGGCACTGGACGCCGATGCGCTCCTCCTCAGGTCGGAGTAGGATGTACCTTCCAGTTCCACCATGGCTTCATCCACCCCGCCGGACTCGATCATGCTTTCCAGCTTCCACTTGGGTAATTCTCTACCCTCCGGTAATAGAGCCTGGGACAGTACTTCTTTATCCACACCTTGTTTCAATCCCCTCATCACTATCTTGAGGTTCTTCATGTCGGCGTACTTACCGAAGAATAATTTGACCGCCGGCCTCTCTTCGGGGTCTACGTTCTTTACCGAATCTTTCAACCTTTGATACACGTAGTTGTCCATGGCTACTTCGATGGGGAACATGCCTTCAGAGGGATCCTTCCCCTGCAGTGGTTCCTGAAAACCCACTTCCTTCAATATGTCCATGGTCTCAGGAAGATCTCTAGCATTCACCAAACGTTCTATGGTCTCTTCGTCTATGCATCTCACAGGTATCAACTTCGACTTCATCACTTCCCTTCTTTCACCGGCGAGTTTAGACTTCAGAGCCCGCTTGGCCATCTTCGCATCGAAACGAAGAAGCCATGCAGAAGTGAACTCCCTCACAGATTGAGGACAGGTACTGTAGGCCCTCTTCATGAAGGAGATCGTTTGCCCCTCCAGCTGTCTGTCGAATTCAGAGGGATCCATCGTCGCTTCTTTTGTCAGATCATATCCTCGTTCTTCGAGTTCCTGGTAAACTTCATTAAGATTGTTGGAATCTAGAAGAGGTGTCAGTACCTTACCGGTGATGAACGGTGTGCCTATGGCCCTGTATTTTGCGTTGGGATAGGTAAAATTCGCTATGGAGATCAACACCCTGAAATAACTCATCACCAGTAATACGACCACCAGCAGTGAACCTCCTACGATGACCAGAACAAGGTTAGTCATCCCCAGGGAATCGATCACTCCTTCGAGCACTCACATTTCCTCCTTGAACATCATCTCGGTCACTTCTTTCCTCAAGTCCTTCTTTATCCTTTCCAGATTCGCTTCGAAGGTCATATCTATGTATGAACCGTCCTTGGAACGGGCTTTGATACCTCCGACCGCCTGCAGGTTCGGCTCCACTCTTAAGCCGGAGGCTATCTTGTTCGCCAGATCCTTGACCGTATCCAGACTTTCCTCGTTACACTCGATGACGATGTCGTCACCCAGTATATTGACGCATTTTCCTATGGCCTGTCTTAGATAAGCACTGTACTCCTCAGGAGGGGTATCCTTCAATCGCTCCAGAGATCCTTGGAACACATCTTCTATCATCTCCTCCCTTACCTTGAGTTCCATCTTACGTGCCTCGAGTTTGGCCTGCGAATGTATCCTGTTCTTCAGTGTCCTCAGCTCCCTCTCACTCTCTTTACGAAGCTCGTCCAACTTCTTCTCTTTCTCGGAGATTATCCTCTCTTCCTCAGCCTTCGCCTTCTCCTGCGCTCGTTTGGCGATGTTCTTCGCCTTCCGCTTTGCGTCCGTCCTGATCTTCTTTACCAGTTTATCTACCGTCATCTTAAGACCTCACATAAACCCAAGGAACACTATTATAAATATCGCTATCAACAGACCGAATATAGCGAAGGTCTCCGACATCACACTGAATATCATGCCTTTACCGAACACTTCCTCTCTTCGTGTGACCGCCGCTATGGCCGATCCGGATGTGATACCCTGGCCCACACCGGAAACTCCGGCTATACCTATGGCCAATCCAGCTCCTACCGCAGCGATGCCCATACCCATGGATATGGTGGCATCTCCGCCCAGCATACCGCTGAACACCATGAGTAGGATGGCTATCAATAGTCCGTATATGGCTTGAGTTTCCGGCAGAACTGAGAACACCATACCCCTGCCGAACATCTTTTCGTCTTCCGCCACCGTCGCTACGCCACTTGCGGCGGCTATACCCTGTCCTATTCCTGACAGGCCGGCGATACCCACCGCCAATCCGGCACCGACTCCCACGAGGCCTATGGCCACGTCCAAGGTGGTGCCTTCGCCCAGTAATCCGCTGAATATCATCAATAATATGGCAACCAACAGACCATAGATCGCCTGTGTTTCAGGTAGTACGGAGAAAACCATACCTCTGCCGAATAGTTCCTCTTTCTCCGCCACACATCCGATACCGCTGGATGCGGCTATGCCCTGTCCTATACCGGACAGACCGGCTATGCCCACCGCCAACCCGGCACCGACTGCGATCAGACCTACGGCGTAGCCGGAGTCCCCCATCATGAGCTCTGGAAGATCTCCTGCAAGCAATCCGCTGAACACCAGTAACAATATGGCGATCAACAATCCGTAGATCGCTTGAGTTTCCGGCAGAACTGAGAAGACCATGCCCTTACCAAACATGTTCTCGTCTTCGGATACTGTGGATATACCTCCGGAAGCCGCGATCCCCTGACCTATACCGGATAGGCCGGCGATACCCACGGCGAGCCCAGCTCCTATACCTACAAGACCAACTGAAGCCTCCATCTCCACCACATCCCCCAGCATACCGCTGAACACCATTAGTAAGATGGCCACCAACAAACCGTATATCGCTTGAGTTTCCGGTAGAACTGAGAAAACCATCCCTTTACCGAAAAGGTCCTCCTTCTCAGCCACCGCCGTAACGCTGCTGGCTGCTGCGATCCCCTGTCCGATACTGGATAACCCAGCTAGCCCGACGGCTAGCCCTGCGCCTATTGCCATGATACCTATGGCACGTCCGGTCTCCCCTGCCATGATTGGGTCAGCTTCTCCGGCGAGGAGGCCGGTGAAAATCATCAGTAATATACCGACCAGCAGTGCATATATGGCCTGTGTCTGGGGCAGCGCTTGGAACACGAGTGATTTACCGAATTTGTCCGGATCCTCTGCCACTATGCCGGCGCCGGAAGCACCCACTATTCCCACGCCTATACCGGCGCCCATGCCTGCGATCCCGACTGCTAGTCCCGCACCTACACCCACCAACCCTAATGATGGATCTATGGGAGACGGATCTCCCAAAAGACCTGTGAAGATCAGTAATAATATGGCTATCAAAAGACCGAATATCGCAAAGGTCTCCGACATCACGCTGAATATCATATTCTTTCCGAAAACTTCATCCCGTTTCGCCACCGCAGGTATGGCTGCTCCGGATGTTATACCCTGGCCCACTCCCGATATGCCCGCGATCCCCACCGCTAATCCGGCACCAACTGCGATCATACCGAGTCCGTATCCTTGTTCTCCCAGAATAGCCGCCGGAAAATCACCTGTCAGCAGACCGGAGAAGACCATCAGTAGGATGGCGATCAATAGACCGTAGATCGCCTGAGTTTCGGGTAAAACGGAGAAGACCATGCTCTTACCGAACATCTTCTCGTCACCGGTGACCGTGGCTACACCGCTGGCTGCTGCGATCCCCTGTCCGATCCCGGATAGGCCGGCTATACCTACCGCTAACCCGGCACCGACTCCCACCAATCCTATGCCGATATCTAAAGTGGTACCCTCACCTAGCAAACCGCTGAATATCATCAACAATATGGCTATCAACAGACCGTATATCGCTTGAGTTTCAGGAAGTACGGAGAACACCATCCCCTTACCGAATATGTCTTCATCCTCGGCCACACAGCTTATCCCGCTGGCAGCTGCGATCCCCTGTCCTATGCCTGAAAGCCCTGCCACTCCTACAGCGATCCCGGCTCCAACTGCGATCAGCCCCATGGCGTAGCCGGAATCACCCGCCATTATCGCAAGGGGGTCACCTGCTAGTAAACCTGTGAAGACCATCAAAAGTATGGCGATCAACAGCCCGTATATAGCCTGTGTTTCCGGCAGAACGGAGAAGACCATGCCCTTACCGAACAGCTCCTCCTTCTCGGCTACTGAAGATATACCGCTTCCCGCTGCGACTCCCTGTCCTATGCCGGAGAGCCCTGCCACTCCTACAGCGATCCCGGCTCCCACAGCTACCACCCCTAATCCGAAGCCGTAATCGCCCAGCATGAATCCGTGTATCTCACCACCGAGTAAACCTGTGAAGACCATCAAAAGTATGGCTATCAACAGTCCGTATATAGCCTGTGTTTCCGGTAGAACGGAGAAGACCATGCCCTTACCGAACAGTTCTTCCTTCTCAGAGTATGCAGCGACACTGCCGGAAGCCGCTATACCCTGTCCCACCGCCGACAGACCTGCTATACCCACGGCAAGTCCTACGCCTATGGAGACTATCCCTATGGGTAGGGGAACGTATGCATCTCCTCCTAGAACACCTGTGAACAGTAGTAACAAAACTGCCACCAGTAGGCCGTATATGGCCTGGGTCTGGGGCAGTGCCTGGAACACCAGACACTTACCGAACTTATCCGGGTCCTCCGCCACGGTTCCGGCTCCACCGGCGCCGGTTATACCCACACCTATCCCGGCGCCCATGCCGGCGATGCCCACGGCCAACCCGGCTCCGATGGCTGTGAGGTAAGTACCACGCTCGTCGTTCTCTACTATCAATTCTATACTGTGTATGTACGTATGATCATCATGGTCCAATGTGAGTGTGATGTTGTATTCACCTATGCCGTAACTATGGGTGATGTTCTTTTCCATCAACTCCTGTATCGTACCGTTGTGCTGTTGAGTGGAATCATCCCCTAGATCCCAGGTGACGTTGAATTCACCTTCAGGTATATCCTCTTCTATCCAGTCCACACCCAGTTCGACCTCGACCTCTTCGTCGTTGACCGTATATACTCTTATACTCTCGCGTACGGAGGTACCGTCCACGGTGATCCGTAGTCCTTCATCTTCTCCCACCACCGTTACTGCGAAGGATGAGATGATAAAGATCGAGATCAAAGCTAAAACTACAAGATATCTTACCCTCTTCATTTCATCCCCTCCTCTCGTGAAGTGTACTTCCTTTCAGGTCTGAACGGTTTGAACTCCTTACCACCGCCTTCGTAAAAGTATCCGAAGAACTCGACGTACTGTAACCTAAGGGAGTGTACGAAGGAACCCAGTGCCTGTAAAGATGCGTTGATTAAATGACCACCGACTAGCACAACCAGAGATAGGATGAAGAATGGATACATCGGATCGATGAATCCCAAGCCACCGATGACCAGCAGTGCCGAACCACCACCAAGCATCATTTTGTCCTTCGTCATAAGCCATCGCACCATCAATATCGCGCCCAACCCAGCGATAACCGCCATCATGGTCGTACCCATGGAGGCGTCGGCCACCAAGTACGCGAGCACGTTCACCGTAAGAGCGATACCGGCGGTGGCTAGTCCCAAAGCGAGTATCCTTGCGAAGGATAGGAAATCACCCAAGAAACCGGTGAGTTCGAAGAATGACAAACCCCTGGCCCTTGCCACTAGTAGTATAAGGCCAACAGCCGTTATCAAAGCCGCGAACAGGTAGACCGTTCCCGAGAAATCGTACCAACCGAATAACTTACCGGAGAGAAGTATGAATCCACCGGGTTGAAGCAGCCACCATGAAACGTTCTCCAACAACACGTTCCTGTAATTCTTTCTCCGTATGTTCTGTACTAAGGACAGTATCAGCCCGAGATTGATGTAAGCCAATCCGATGATCAGAGAGATTATCAGGAGCACCAGCGGACCGTCGCCCTCAAGGGTATCTAAAAGCAGCGGCGGCTCCAGACCGAACCGTCCCAGCAGGTTGAGATATTCATCCCTGTTGGGCCCTAGGTATCCTCCTTGAAGTATACCGAAAACGAACGTAGAAATACCCGCTGCGAGTAAGATGAGTGAAAAATCCCTGGTCCCCTTCTCTATACGACCGATGCCGTAGTACAGCACCAGAGATACGGCCACTATGAGCAGTCCGTACACGGCGTCACCTAGCATGAGGCCGAAGAAGATCACGAAGGCCGGAGCGATGACGAAGGTAGGATCGACCTCGTCATATCTGGGAGGGGCGAACATCCTGGTCAGGAGTTCGAATGGACGCAGTGGTTTTGGATTTTCCAGATCGACTGGAGTTTCGTCGAGATCCTCCGGTTCTTCGTGTATCAAAACACCGCAGTCGTCGGAATGTTTCTTAACCACC
>PUPH01000086.1 GCA_003553085.1 Thermoplasmata archaeon | reverse complement strand
CACCATCCACTTCGTACTCGGCCCTGTGGAAGTAACAGCTGGCTGTGCTTTCAAAATACTGTTTACTTATATCTACGGTTTCTGATCCTTTAACCAACTCCAGTGTCCAATCTGCTTGCTCAGGTAACACCCGTATATACCTGACCTCTCTGGCCCACAACCCCGCTTCGCTCAGATGTCCCTCATCGTTCAAGAAGGCTATACGGGGTCCTCTTTCCCAATCCGGGACCTGGTCGCCGTCCTCTTCGAAGGCCAGTATGGCTTCGAACTTCGCATCTATGTCTGTCTCTTGGTAATCTTCATCTAATACTGGTACATACCCTTCTACCTGTTCCCTGGGATATGTCATAGTGTAGCCGTCTCTAGCCTCCACCTCAAGGGTGTATTCCTGCCCACTGTAGATATTGGAAACCAGATCGGTGAGATAAACTCCCCGGTAAGTGTTGGGTCCGCTGATACTCTTTGTAGATCTTATCCTTTTACCTTCTCCCTCTACGGATCCCATGTTCCTCAATTCTTCGAAGGTATAATCATGTTCGGTGGTCCCTTCGAGGGTGATCCCTACCTCTGTGTCGGTATAGAAATCCTCTATGATCTCTATCTCATGTACGTTCCTCACCCACAAAGAACCTGCCGAAGTCTGTGTGTCGAACTCCGCATCCAGGGATCTAGTCATCTTCAGATCGGCGTTGCTGAATTCACCGTCATCAGGCATGACGACTATCATGGGTCCGGACTCCCAATCCGGGACCTCCGTGCCATCCACGGAGTAAGCGACTATTATATCACCCTGCATCTCCCTGTTGGTTTCGGAAGGGAATATTTGACGATAAGAAAAACGCTGTGAGTATCCATCGGTTGCTGTTATCTCGAGCAGATCGTTTTCATCCATCTCAGGGACTAGTGTGCTTAAAGGCACACCTTCGTACAGGGCCTTTTCGTTCCAGTTATCGTGTATATTTTGAAAGGATGATTCGCCGGAAACCGTGTCCATATCCTTGAGATCTTCTAACTCATAAGCCTCTCCCTGAACTACTATCAAAGCGTCCTCTACGTCATCCTCATCTTCTACACAACCTGTAAGAACTACGCTTAACAGAAGTATCGTAACAAGAACTAAAGATACATATTTTATTCGACCGTCTTTCTTCATGTTATTTCCTCGTTATGCTTTACTAAGCATATCTATTATTTAACCTTTTCACCGGCACTCCTCAACGAGGTTCTCCATGATCCTTTCCAGAAAGTTCCTAAGAGCCTCCTTTTCATCTTCTTGAAATCCTTCCAACATCCTGTCCTCCGCTCTACGGTCGATCTTCCTTATAAGGTCCTCGATCTCGTCCTTCTTGTCTGTGAGGTAGATCCTCACCGCCCTTTTATCGTCAGGATCTTTTTCTCTTACCAGATATCCCTTTTCCACAAGACTATCTATCACCTTGGAGATAGTGGATTTTGATATGTGAAGGGCCTCACATAGTTCCTTCTGTGTTTTGCCATCACCCTTTTTGATGAGTTTGAAAAGTACGGGGAATTCTCCTCGGCTGAAGTCGTATGGTTTTAACATCTTTCGGATGTACATTATCAGCTTCTTGTGTACTATCTGGTGGAGTTTATGTATCGTATCTTTTTGTTCATCTTCCATATCACAGCACCTCAGGTCTCTATCTCTTCGTCATCTAAAGGCAGTTCGGATTCATCTTCGATTATCTTCTCCTTCCACATACCCGTGTAGTACAACACCATGGCGATAGCCGCCGCTACAACGTTGCTGAAGGCCATGCCGACCCAAACACCTCTAGAATACCACCCAAGAACCAGGGCGAAGAAGAACACGAACACCAATCTTAGACCCCATATCCTGGTAAGATTGAGTATCATCTGCTGAACGGTGTGACCCGAACCGCCCATTATCTTGGTCACCGCTCGGAATATGCCGAAGAACGGCATGGAGAGTGAGAACAGCAGTAGATATTCCGCCCCCTCGCTTATAACCGCCGGATCTTCAGGTACGATGAAACCGATCAGCAGGTTCCTTGCCATGAATATCACCACGGCTATAACGGACATGAGGGCCGTGAGGGTGATCAATCCGGTCTTTGCCACCTCTTCCGACCTCTCTATATCGTCGGCACCCAGGCTCTGTCCTATCATGGTGGCCATGGCCATGGTTATGCCGCCCATAACCAGGAACGTTATGTTGAGTATCTTACTGCCCGCACCGTATGCGGCTCCGGCGACACCGGGGTTCGGAAGACGGTAGATGATAGCCCACAATATCAGAAAACCGAATGAACTACCGAACCTACCGAATGAAGCAGGGATGCCCACCTTTACGAGTTTTTTTATCTTGTCGAAGTCCGGCCTAAGATATGAGAGTTTAACATGGATTCCAAGCTTACCGGAGAACATGAGGTAGAATGAATACACCGCCGCCACACCTCTGGTGGCGACAGTGGCTATGGCTGCACCCCTTATGCCTAAACTAGGTACGGAGTAACCAAATATCGTTGGTATGGTAAGACTCCATGGACCTATACTGATAACGTATCCGGAGCCCAAGATCAAGATCGGGTCGATTATCAGATTTAGGGTGGTGGTTACGGCAACGATCTTCATGGGCGTGATATTGTCCCCCCAACCCCGCATGATGAACATGAAAGCGAAGAACAGGAACATGAATGGCATCCCTAAGAAAGTTATCTGTAGATACTGCGTACCGTACAGCGCGAGTTTTGCACCCTCTTCACCACCACCGGTTAGCATATCCATGAGGTACGGGGTAGATAGATATCCTATGGCACCGAGTATCACCGAAAGTATGATCACCGTAAAGTACAGCTGTCCTGCGTACTTAGAAGCGGTCTTGTACCTCTTTGAGCCCGTGTACTGCGATATCAGTGCCAAAGCTGCTATTCCGAAGCCGATCTCCAACGCCATGATGATGTGTACGACGGACCAGGCCTGACTGGAAGCGGCCACGGCGTATGAAGCCTCCTCGACTGGCAAACGTCCCAACCATATGGTATCAACCAGGTTGTAAAGTGTTCTCAAAAAGGTCGCTACCATAATGGGCCATCCCAGTTTTAACATCACGATCAGGATGTTCCCCTCTAAAATCTCGTCCTTTCCTGGTTTACCCATATACCTACGCAGTTTCTGATAGATGCCTTCGGTCTCAGTTTCATCATATGATCTTGTACTATCGGTAGCCATCGTATAAGTTTCTGATGAAACTATCCTATTTAATGGTTTCCCATGAAACTAAAATATTTACCAAAGCTTATGCTAAAACCATGGTGACTATCCATGATCGTCCCCTATTCACGGATTGAACAGCGAATCAGACAAGGTTGGATTTACCTGTATGTCATATATCCGGACGGTATTGCCGTGTCCATCGGTATAGGAGTGTTCTCCACGGGTCCAGCTGTGAAGCGATGTTCGGTAACCTCTTGGTTCATCACCATTACGGTTCAACACACTCGATTTAGTGCCACATGTCTTCTGTGAGAATAACTATTCATTCCATAATTTGTACCAGACATGTATTCATCACTACAAAATAATATTTTAAAAAAAAGAAAGAGGAAAGGGGTTTTATAAAAAAGTGGTTCAACGCTATGTAGCGCTTACCGTCTGATCATATATCACCTTTCCAGGTCATATCAGATGGTGGCTCAGGTTCTCCTAGGATGAGATCTGGTGGAGTCGGACCTCCACCGCCTCCTCCTCCGCCACCGCCTCCAGAACTCGATATATAATCGATGGTGATGCTATAGCTGATGGATTTCTCCCAGCCACCATAACCTTCAGCAGAGCTTGCGGTGATCTCTATTACGAACTCTTGGCTATCGCCTGGGCTCATTCCTAGATCGTTTAGATTGTAGGTATGTGACAAGGTGATCTCGTTCTGTTCGACTTCATACATATTCCAACCATTTAAAACGTAAGAATAAGGCTCCCAATCTTCGATCTGTTCTACTGCATGATACCCTGGTAAATTTGAAGCAAAATCAACTTTTATATCCACTAAAGGTATCGGTGAAAACTCCCAATCCGGTGGATACATCGGGTCATACGTCGGGTGGCTCATGGGGTCTGTCACATCTACGGATATATCATCACTCCAGTATCTTTGCCCGCTAGTCGTTGATAGCGTGGGGCTATGACCTGCCCAGTTAGAATCTACTGATTGTATCTCGCCATTATATATATTTATTATTATTGTAGATTCTGCACTATCTAATATGGTCTGTACGTTATTAGTAGGTGACCCTTGTAACCAAGAACCAATAAGGTTAGTTGCAGAGATGTGAAGTGAATATTCTCTGGAATCATGAGGCATTTCAAAAGAAAATACGGTGGCGGCTTGATATGAGGAATCTACTGCATTATAACCTATAACATTTTGGAATTCAACAAAGGTTTCTTCATGGAAATCAGTAGCGTCACCTACAAGTGTTGATTTACTAGCACCACAGTAATCAAAGATATAGGAAGATAATCCAGAAATAGGATATCCCGTAAAATGGTCGACAAGATGTGATGCACCTTCCTTCATAATCTCTCTAGAACCTATGTTTGGAGTATCCCCCTCATCTTGATTATACCAATTATCACCAGTCGTATTAGTCCCATAATTACTTCCTGTATTTACATTAATCTTTCCAGGTGGTGCATCATTATCTCTACTACTGAAGTATGAAGATAATCTAATACCATATCCATTGTAATAATGGTTAGTAGGGGGCGTTACAGATTCAGAAAAAGCTGTAGCACTAACAAGAACTTTTATTTCCGTACACTCTTGCCCATGCTCATTTATAAGACTATTCGTATCATAAACATCAGCAATCAGTGATATTCCATTTTCTAAGTAGTAATTGTTCCCTTGGTGATAAGCAACAAACGGTGATTCTTGGTCGTGAGATTTAAGATCCATATTATAACCTGTCATATCGGGGGAGTCATTACTTTGGAACCATACAGCATCCCACATCTCCTCATTTGTTCCATCTGAATCAGCGGACGAACTGGTTATAACTAACGGAGATAACAATGCTACGACAATCAATAATGAGAATATTTTACCATTCATGATAAATCACCATTCCATAAATGTTAGATCAATTGTCGAGGTTACATCTTCAGATAGACCAGTCAAGGTCCCTCCAAATCGGTAAGTGTATGGATTTACTAAATTCGATTCGCCGATTAATATATCTAGCCTTGTAGATACACTGAAGTGTCCATCTTCTACATCGAATGTGACAAAGGCTTTTCGATCACCCCGTACCCCTAGTTGATATTTGCTAGGTTCATCATAACCAACGAATGAGGTATTATTTCCTTCATAGGTACCCAATTGGAAATTTACATGATTATCTATGGTATTTTCACCACCCAATCCTTCAACGGAGAAGATAAACTCATCTAAATCGTAACTATCAGAGAAGTTCCCAACGGCATACAAATATATTATAGTTTGATATTCCCCTGTTTTTCCTACTATCGATGATTGATGTACTAAAATAGTCAGTTCTAACGTGTAATTCTCGTCTACGATAGAAACAGCAGTAGAAGTTTTGTTTTCATAGTATTTATCCGTAAGGTCCGTTCCCTCGACCAAACCATCTCTATACTCTACATCAATCTCTACATACCCTTCTTCCACATCTATCGGCTGCTCATCCTCGTACAGATAGTACCCAGCCACCGCTGCTATCAGCAGTACGGGTACGAGCAGCAGTGTTATTGTTTTTATCCTATTTTTTTCCATTTCTTTTCACCATTTCTCTTCGTTTTACGGTAATTTGTGTCCCTTTCCCATAGAGTGTAAAACAAACTTATATTTATTTTTTTCTGCAAATTCATCAACTATATATTTCATAATATGTTGCTATTGCTATTGATAAAATCAATATATTTGGATGGAAAGGAATAAAACATCTTTTTCATCACACTGATAACCTTTTACAAATAGATAATAAAACATAGAATGGTGAGATAAAAGATCAATCAAATCGTTCAAGAAGAAAATATTTTGGAGTGAGTGGTTTGAACTATTATATGTTAACTAATTGAATTATTCTAACCAATAGTGATGTAAATTCATAAAGATTATAAAGAACGACATACAAGGTACTATAGATAAAAATGACTGAAAAAAACGAGATGGAAATTCTTTTGTTCTCTACTGATGATAATTTACATTCATGTATCCTAAAAGAATATGGCTCGAATTACACAAGAAAATTGATGAGTTGAATTACTAGCCTAGTAGGTCCATTTTAAAAAAGTCTAAACCATCAGAAGTTATTTGTATCACTCATTGATAAAAAAACCTCATAGGTCCCTAAAAACGGAGTTCACCAAACCAGTACTGATGTTCATCATCCAGATAGCCATAACCATATTTGCAGGCTACTTCTATATAATGGGCGATTACTTCATTTCCGCTTTATTGTGTATATGCTTAGCTGGTGTTTATGATCATAAAGGGAAAGAGGATGACGCGAACCTACCCAGATGCGTATCGGTAAGGTGGTTTAAGATGATAGTAGGATATCAGCCAAAGAGATCATAGCTCTCGATCATTTCTCCCTCCTCTATAGGCACATTGTTCGCCTAAACTTTCTTTTTTATCATGAACAGTACAAGTCTCAACACGATAACCAAGGCTGCAATCAATGGGATTATCAAAATCATAAGACCCACCCGTCAGCATAATCATCGTCGGGCGGTGTTTCTCTAAGGGAGATTCACTTTCAATAGGTATTGTTTCTGTTGTGAGGTTATAAGTTAAAAACTCGGGCTTTTCGCCGTTGTCATCTGAAAAGAAAGGATATGTTTCCCATCACCAAGGTGTTGATGTTGCGTGCTCAATATACAAAACCCATGAACAGTATCAATATCGCTACTAGATATACTCCCTTCTTCATCGATATGGTATGATCGACTTGTTATTATGTATATGCATTAAATTATTTTAATATACAAAATACTATTCATCGTGAGATCATCGAGGTATCGTAAAGGTCCTCTCTAAAATAGCGGACATCAAGATTCAACGAAAAACTACTTTACGTAGTATGTGATGTACTTACAGAAGCGCAGAGTGATGTTAGGTTTCGAAGTATGGTCTCTATGGCAGACCATATCGTCAATCCGCCTTCTATCATATCCTATGGAGGTAAGAAAATCAAGATCGCATGCCTGGGATGGGGTTCTCTGTTGTGGAGATCCCATGACCTTAATGTTAAGGGAAGATGGAGAAACGATGGACCTGAGCTGCCGATCGAGTTCGCCAGGGTCGCTGACGATGGAAGGTTGACCCTTGTACTGCATTGGGATGCCGAACCTATACGCGTTTACTGGATCGAACTCGATACCGACGACCTGAGCGAAGCTATCGAGATGCTGCGGAAACAAGAAGGTACCATCGAGCCCGGGATAGACTTCGTGACTCACGAACACGGTAGATGTTGTATCCCCAGGGTCTTGAGAGAAGTCAATCAATGGCTGATAGAAAACGGTCTGGATGCAGCGGTATGGACCGGTTTGGATTCGAACTTCGAATCAAAGACTGGGATGGATTTTAGCCATGAGAACGTGATCAAATATTTGAAGGGGCTCGAGGGAGAAGAACTAGAAAGGGCTAAAGAACACATCCGGAAGGCACCTGAGCAGGTGCGTACCACCGTGAGGAAACGTGTGGAGGAAGAATTAGGTTGGACCCGGATCGATGGATGATATCTTCGACCTCAATATACTGATATCGAGTCCATGAATATATTGGGTATGATATGGAATATATGATCAATTTCGAATCGACTCCAAAAAACTCTTATTATACAAAATTATGCACCGGCTATGAGCGAAGAAGATGAGATATCCGTAGAAGACGTAGGAAAGGGTGAAGAGATAGCCGTGAAAGTAGCTGACTGGCTCGCCGAGAAGAAGAGGATCCCTGAAGGGGTTTTGAAGGGGACGGTTGAAGCTACGACCGAGAAAGCCATATTGATCGGTGACGATTGGATCCCAAAAAGTCAGGTAGAAAAAGCCTGGTCACCCTGAATCGGATTTTTTTGCAGTGAGTATGAACTGATGAAAGTCTGATCCATCTATCTCTGAGGTCCAACCATGTTCAGAGAAGAAGCGGACTAGCGATCCTGGAGCTAAGAAATACGAGGGTTCGCCTAACAGCCTTTCTACCATGCATATTATCTTGGTCAGAGGGCTCTTCGGTTCGAGATCAATTATCACCACACTTCCTCCTGGTTCGGTCACCCTGACCAATTCTTTCAACGCCCTGTGCTTATCTACAAAGTGATGCAGCGCATCGATGCATAATATGGTATCGAATGAACTATCGCTGAACGGTATTCTGCTGGCATCTCCTTGCACTCTGTGCAGCGATCGATCGGAATGTTTCAACATCGGTCTTGACCGGTCCAAAAGATATACTTGTGTATCCGGCCTCTCATCCGAGATCCTCTGTAGAATCGTGCCGGTACCCCCTCCAACATCGAGTATCTTTTCCGAATTCGACGTTGATGTCTCTACATCGGGTCGAGGGATAAACCTGTCGAATACCGAATAAACCGGAGCTATATGGTCGAATATCCGTGACATCTGATCCTATATCATGAGGGGAGTTCGTAAAAGTATTTTTTATCACTTTTCAAAGAATCGTTTGGCGGCCTCCGCCACATCTTCCGGGAACTTGTTGGAGTAAGGTTCATCCATGAGTTTACTTAAGGCGAACACGTCGCACCAGTAGTATCGATCCATGCTGCTCCTGGCCACGATATCAACGATGGTCGTCGGTT
>PUPH01000171.1 GCA_003553085.1 Thermoplasmata archaeon | reverse complement strand
TTGGCGATGTTGACGATCTTCTGGGATGCGATGGCGTTGTTCGGTAATATTATGCCCTCATGATCCCTGATATTGTACAGTTTCGTACTCCTCATGCCGATCTCCTCCACCCTACAGTACTCACCATCCTCCAACATTATTATCTCCCCTATACTGAAAGGCCGGTCCACCAGGAGATGCATCCCGCTGAAAAAGTTACCCAATGTGTCCTGGGCTGCAAAGGCGATCACCAGACCGGCCACACCGGCACCGGCCAGGAGTGCGGTGACCTGTATGCCCAATATGTTCAAGGCCAAGATCAGACCGCCGATCACTATGATTATGCCGAAGATCTTTTCCAGTACCGGTTTGAGCACCTGACCGAAGGCAGTATGTCTTCCACCGCGTTCCCTTGTTATCTGTTCAAGGACTTTTATAGCTATACGATAGACGATCAAGGTACCGATGACCACCACGGTCAACATGTATAGCTGAGATATGGCGGTACGTACCTGAAATGCCAGGTCCAGTCTCATCAAAGAATTAACAAAACCATAGAGGATTATCAGCCCGAGGATGGGCTTACGCAGCATGCGGATGATGATCTCGTCAACATCCGTTTTTGTTTTTTTTGTAAGACTATGGATTATCGGGCTTATCAGAAAATAAAAAATCCATCCGACAGCGAACCAGATCGTCATGTTCAAAGCGAAGGCACCGTAAGGATTATCCAATGGTTCCGGCAGCGGATTCGGATAACCTCCGACGATGGTGTTGGCTTCAGGGACCGGTGGGACACCTTTAGCGCGTACGGATATCTCTTGAGTAACGATGTTACGTTCAGTGGATCCGATCTCTCTGTAGGAGAATATCACATCACCGTGGGTAACATCTCTTTCCGGATGACTCGGTAGCTCCAAAGTTACCCTTACCACCCTATACTGTTCCTTTTCATCCAAAACGAAATGATCCGGAGATATCTCCTTGACCCAACCTTCCAGATCTCCCTCGACCTCCACTCTGAACACGTAGTCCACCGTGGCATTTCGATATACCGTCCAGCTGAATGAAACCTTGGTTTCTATCTCCGCTTCTTTGTGGTACTCATCGTCTTCCCCTATCATAGGCTCCTGCCCTTCTGTGAAGCTTAGAAACATCGTTGGGAAAACGAAAAGTAGTACGATCCCAACTATCAGGAGCCTTCTTGTGTTCATCGGATTCTACCTCTAAAGGGTATGTAGTGATATGTTTTTAAATTTATCTTCCTATAGCTCTGTATTTTATCCTTGGGAGATCGTCCGGGTTCAATACCCTTCTCCCGTCCAGCACCACTGGGTCGGCCATGACCATGAAATCGTCTTCAACCAGTCCTTTGAACTCATCCCAATCGGTTTGAAGTATGCATCCATCGGCTCCGGTCAAAGCTTCTTCTACGCTCTCTACCGGCTCGAAGTTATCCACCACTTCGGCAAAGTTATCCGCCGCTTGGGGATCGTAACCTACGACTCTAGCTCCCCTCCTACGGAGCTCTTTGACCATGGGGATAGCCCGGCTTTCCCTAACATCGTCGGTGTCCGCTTTGAAAGCCAGTCCTAGGATGGCGACTTTCTTACCTGTCAACCTTCCCATCATATCTTCCAGCACGTTGACCGTGTGGATAGGTTGTTGCTCATTCACCCTGACCACAGAATCCAGTATCCTCGGTTCTATACCCTGAGCTCTTGAGAAGTATATAAGGGCTTTAAGGTCCTTGGGAAAACAGCTGCCTCCGAACCCGACTCCAGCGTTCAAAAAATCTCGTTTCACTCGATGGTCCGATCCTACACCGTCCATCACATCGTAAACGTCTATACCGATCTTTTCACACATCCTAGATACTTCATTCGCGAAGGATATCTTGGTGGCCAAGAGAGCGTTGGAGGCGTATTTTATCATCTCGGCGGTCTTTATATCTGTCACCACTAGGGGCACGTCGAAGTTTTCATACAACGTAGATAGTATCTTTTTACTCTTGTCGTCCAACCCGCCAATGACAATCCTATCGGGATATCTGAAATCGTTCAAAGCCACACCTTCACGGAGGAACTCGGGATTCATACCCAGGCCGAAGTCCTCTCCGGCTCTGAACCCCTTTCTTTCTAGAGCAGATCTAGTAATATCCTCGGTGGTCCCGGGAACGACGGTACTCTTTACGACGACCATATGATACCTCCCCTTGGCATCCAGCCCGTCGGCAACGTCGTTAGAAGCACCCTTTAGAAATGATGTATCTATACTACCATCGGGTTTTGAAGGCGTTCCCACGCATATGAAGGTGACATCAGTATCCTTTACCGCCGATACCGTATCCGTGGTGGCGACCAACCTTCCGTCTTCCACCAGATCCTCCAGTAGTGGTGCCAGCCCCTTTTCGAATATCGGGGGTACTCCTTCATTTATCGACCGTACTTTTTCAGGGTCCGTGTCCACGCAGATGACCTGATGTCCCTTTTCAGCCAGTCCTACTCCCGATACCAAACCAACGTATCCCGTCCCTATGATACTGATATTCATGTTCTATCCAAATAAACAACCCTTTCATAATATTTTCTATTCAAGACTATCTAACGGTGAAAGACAAAACATCGTCTATATCGATATGATCAAAAAGGTACAGGAGCAGTATAACGAGCACGATGACTAGTATGGTTATGATGATCCATCTGATGATCTCAAGTACCGTGTCTCCGACCCTGACAGCACCTAATATATAGGCGATACCCGCTGCGATCAGCAGAAGGATGATGGATAGGTATATGAACAGATAGATCGACACGATATAGTCATCTGATCCATGATAAATAACCTTTCCTGATAACGGGTTCACTTCCATGTTCTGTGGGTGAATCTGCCCTGCTGCTCGTGCAGTTGTTTCAGGATCTCACCGATCCCGGGTAGATTCCTTCTGTTCCCGTCCCATTCTTTTAAAGCATACCGCATCTCTATGTCTTCAACGACCACCCTCATGTTATCCGAAAACCAGGCCGGTGGTTCTCCGGACAGGAATACAGCGAGTATCACGTTCTCTCCTCTGTGCACCAGTACGGTCTTATCGCCGTATCTCATGCTTTTGAGGGTATGTTTCTCATGTCCTCCGAAGGCGTCCTGGACGAAGTTATTGATGGCCATGAACATACCTGCAAGGATATCCTCCTCGACGTAAGAATTTAGAGAACTAGCGGTGTGCTCGATCAACACACCTGACTCGTGTATCAAAAATATGTCTTCGACCTTGAACTTATCTTTTTTGAACTTGTACACTAACACACCGGCCAAACCGATGGGTATGACCGCAAGGATCCAGAGAGGATCCATGGACCCAGAGCTGGTCGGTGTTGTTGCTTGATATGACGAAGGAACATGTAATCTCAGATCGAAGGATGAACTAGATATCTCATCTTCTACTTCCACAGTGACGTTATGGGTCCCAGGCTCTTCGTGATTGAAAACTAACGTGTGGTCTACCACTTCTACCCGGGGATCATCCACCGATATGGTCAGTCGTCTATTATCTGCGTCAGGTATGTAAGAGCTCAGATCTAATGCGCCGCTGCCGTTGTTCAGCTCCATCTCTTGAGGGATACTGTGTAGACCGTCCGAGAGAGGTGTCAATACTGTATATATAACACTGTGAGAAAATACGTCGTAAGTAGCATTGAACCAGACTTCTCCGCTTATATCTCCTACATCGATACCGCAGGACCTTCTATAAAGACCGTCTTGGGTCAGTTCGGAATTCCCTCCGGCGGCACTCCAATCTCCCGGTACTTGGCCGATGAAGCCGTGGGTTTCGTTGTACGCGGAAAGATATCCCTCCACCTGACTGTTGGTGTACACTCGCCGCTCTGTGATGATATCTCCATCGTCCGTGATGAACACATCGTCTATCCCGGCTGTGGAGAACTCCCATGGACCGAGTTCTATCTCTTCCCCTTCTATGGTGACCTCTGCGTACCAGGTATGATCACTGTTCTCTTCCAGTCCCTCCCAGGTCACTTGAGCCACTTCACCCATGGGAGATCCATGAACACTGCCGATCTCTGAGCCGTCACTACCATCGTAAAATACAACATCCATGGTCTCGGCTTCCGGTTGATAGAATGATATGGACAGTGTCGGATCCAGTGGATATCCTTCGCCTCCTCTACCGAAGGACGGCATCTCCTTTGTTTTCGATAACATATCTTCTATCTCTTCGTTCAGGTCGAAGCTGACTTCCTGGAAACGACCGTTCACTCCGACGAAGTTGTAAAATAATCTGACGAATCCCGTTCCGGTGTTCAAAGTGATATTTACCGGATTAGCGCCAAGGTATTTTCCATCGTACTGCAGTATAAGACTGTGTTCTTTTTCATTATCGTATTCGAAACAGATCTCACCTTCATTTGGCGGACCCGGAGTCCTCTTCACCGAGACCGAATCGATATCTTCACCGTTTTCCGTTATCACCGCATCCACGATGTTGCCCTTTCTCCCGGTCACCGCCAGGGAAACGGTGACTTCGTCCACATGTTCCATACCTGTGAACGCGTAAACATCTCCGTTCCATGCGCAGACGAAAACACGTCCGTCCTCGTTTATCGCCGGGGATGAATAGACCGTACTACCGATCTCATGTATCCACCTCTCCTCACCGTCGGTGTCCAAAGCGTAAAAATGACTGTCGTAAGAACCGAAATATATGACCCCATCACCGCTCAATGCCGCAGATGATCTGATCCGATCCCCTGTCTGATATGACCACTGAAGTTCACCGTCGTGGACCGCGTAAAAACCTCCGTCGTCTGCCCCCACGTATATGGTACCGTCCTCACCGACGGCCGGGGAAGTGTGTATCCTTGCTCCCAGATCGATCTTCCACTCCAACCCTCCATCCGGGTTCAGCGCATACAGATATCCATCGTAGGAACCGAAGTAGATATAACCGTCCTCATCAACCGCCGGGGACGAGTATATGGACCCTTCGGTCGTGTGGTTCCATAACTGTTCTCCGCTGAACATGTCGATGGCGTAAAGATTGTTATCGCCGGAGCCCACGTAAACCGCTCCATCATGTCCCAGTGCAGGAGATGACCACAGCCACGAATCCGAGCTGAACTTCCAGTTGAGTTCTCCCTCGCCGGAGATGGAGTATAGATTACCATCATAGGAGCCCACGTAAACGTTTCCCTCTAGATCCACGGTTGGCGATGAATAGACCTCTCCATCTGTGGTGTAGGACCACTTCAGGCTCCCGTCGGGGTTCAACGCGTAGATATTGTGATCACCGGAACCGAAGTAGATAACCTCCTCATGGGAGACCGCAGGAGATGAAAGGATATCACCGTCTGTGGAGAAGACCCACTTTTCGGAACCATCCTCTACATCTAGAGCATAAAGGTCATCGTTAGGTGAACCGAAGTACATCACACCCTCGGAACCTATGGCCGGAGAGGACCACAACCAGAAACCTGTGCCGTACGTCCAGTCCAAGGTCCCGTCAACGTGACCGGATGCGTAAGGACTGAGTCGGGTGTTCCTCTCATCCATACCGAAGGAGGGCCATGGGCCCTCAGAAAGGCTGTCTATGTCTTCAAAATCCATGGTCGATGGAGGAGAACCTAAAACAGCCACTGATAACAGGGCGAATAATAGGGTTCCCGAAGTAAGGAACGCGAGTATTCTCCTCCTTTTCAAGTTCATCTCAAACTAAAAAGCGAGTCCGTACTACTAATTTGTTTTGCTCCTTTACCAACTTGAAGTATAAAATATAAAAATCCGGCCATCTGATGTTCAACGAGAACTCTTCTTCCAATCTCCATGTTCATACCTACCCCTTGAGCGGAGCAGGAAAGCCAACATCTCGTCTATCCCTGACAGCTTATCCACATCCCCGCTCCAATCTACGATCTCATCACCGTATCTATCCTCTATATCATCGACCAGTTGGGCCATGCTTTCAAGAAGCCAGGAGGGCACGTTATCCGATATGAAGACCGCCAAAATCACGTTTTTACCTTTATGTACCAGTACGATATGGTCTCCATACTCCATGCGTTTCAAAGTGTCCTTTTCCTCACCACCGAAGGCGTCCTCCACGAAGTTATTCACCGCCAAAAACATCCCGGCGAGTATGTCCTCATCCCGTTCAGCCTTCTCCGTTCTTGCATGGTGTTTTATCAGTACACCTGAATCGTGGATCAAGAAGATATCTTCGACGGTGTACTTACTCTTTTTATAGTGATATACCGCACCACCGATGCCCAAGGGTATCAGAAGTAATCCGAACCAAGGGGATATAAGCCTGTCACTTTCTTCCGGCCTCACTATCACATCTATGTGGGTCGTGTTGGTATCGATACCGTCGCTCACTTCCACTGTAACGTTGTATCTTCCCTCCTCCTGATATTCGAAAACCAGTTTGTGCCCTAATACATCCACATTGGGGTCATCCACATACACCTGTAACTCGTGGGTTTCGTTGTCCACGTCGCTTATGTAGTCACCCATGTCTAGTATCCAGCTGCGTCCTACCACACCTTCCTGTTGGGGTATATCCGAGATCATGGGAGGGTTGTTCACCGGTATCACCGTCACCATGAGGGAGTCTTCCATGAGTGCACCAGCCGAGTTCGTTGCTCTGATGGTGATCAACTCTTGGCCGTTCCAGTTTCGAGGTGCGGAAAAATCCACGCTGCTGTTCTCATGTATGGTGACCTCGATGTAGTCATTCCCTGAGGTGTAATACATGGTATCGTCCTGCCTATCGATGAAGTGATTATCCAGGTTGAACGCGTTCAGCAGCCGTTCGTTCTCTCTGAAAGCCACGTCGTGCAGAGGTATTATCAATTCGGGAGGATATATATCACCTACCGTAACGACGGTCACCTGTGATACGGTATCTATACCGTCGGATACGAAGACCTCCAGAGTGACGTTGTAGTTGGTATCCCTCTCATCGTCTATCCTTTTGGGATACAGCATGGTCATCCTTGTACCTGTCACCGTTACGTATTCAGGGCTGCAGGTGGTTATGGTGAGCTCGTGGGTTTCGTTGTCTTTGTCCGAGATATAGTACCTAAGATCGAAGGTGTATGGTTCGTCGTAGTGGACATAAAATCTAGGTAATTCCTTGATCTCCGGAGGGTAGTTCACAGGGATAACGGTGACGTTGATGGTCTGCTCGACTATGGCTCCCACCGGGTCCTTTGCTCTGAACGTCACCCTCTCCACTCCGTGCCAGTGTACATCCGCCCTGATATCCACCGTGTGATCTCCGTGTATGGTTATGCTCAGGTACGTATATCCGTAGCTCATATAGAGGGGATCGCCCTCCGGATCCATGAAGTAATCGTCGAGGTTGAAAACGTTCTCGATCACCTCTCCCTGCAGTATCTCCACATCCGGCAGTCTTTCCACCTTCTCCGGAGGATGGTTGGTGGTAACGGTAACCGAGATGGCGGTGTTATCACTCTCTATACCGTCTGAAACGGTTATCATCACGACGACCTCTTCACCCAGCATGCTCTCGGGGTACTCGTATATGACCCTTAGCCCTCGCACCTCGGTATGCTCGGGGTCGTCGGTTTCCAGTGTCAGTTCGTGTTTCCTATCTTCATCATATATTATGTAAGGTGCATAGCTGAACTCATAGGGTTCATCATGATGTACAAAGAGGTCGGGACAGCGCCTCAATCTAGGTGGTTCGTAAGTATCGGTGATGTTTATCCAAGCCTCCTGTGAAGCTTCATTCCCGGCACTGTTGACCAACCGGTACTCGACGCGCATGGAGCCCACTGTGTCCTTCTGTGATATCAGGGTGATCACATGATTACCGGTCTGGTTCTCACCGTAGATATCAATCAAAGATCCGTCGATACCGGTGACGTACCATCTCAGGTACTGATGTGGATCGTACTCGTCATCTGCATACTCTATCAGGTTTATTTCATGGACTCCAAAGTTGCTATTCAGCTCCAGATCGGGGATGGTCCCGACGATCTCGGGATCGTGTGTGTACGTTACGGTGACCTGTGCGGTATGCTCCTGTCCTTGGTGTTCCGCGGTCACGTTACACACCCCTAGATCCTTGGGATAGAAAGTTGTGCCGGTCCCATGTGTCTCGGTTATCTCACCGACGTTATCATGGTCAAGGTACCAGTTCGCATAGACCTCTTCGACGTAGCCCATGGTGTTGTTGTAACCCGCCGCATACATGTCAAGAGACCCTTCGAATCCCAACGTGATATCGTCCAGAACATCTCCACCCCCGTCCGGCCGATCCCTGATTAGGATGTAGTCTATTCCCGGCTCCATCACTTCAAAATACAGTGTATCATCCATCCCCTCGTAGTTTCCGGTGAGCTGTACCGTATCCGGTACGGTGCCCACGTCCAAGGTGTTCTCCATCCCGGTGGTACCGTCGAGGAGGTATGCGTTCCCCCCTTGGACATCCCATACACCATCCACCAGACCGATGAAACCGGAGGTATCGTTGAATGCGGATAATTCGACCTCTACCCGATGCCCGACCGGGACCGTGCCCCCTTCCAACTCGCTTCCATCGTGTGTGATCCTTACCTGATCCGGTAGTGGCTCCAGGACTCTGAACTCCACGGAATCACTGTAAACTTCGTCTCCGTAGCTGTAAGAAGCGCTCCATGTTATATCACCTGCACCGTGCCCGACATCCAGCCGATTCGAGTGGGAGGGGCTCGGCCCCATATCGGGATCCATATCCTCTCCGTACTCCAGATCCCAATCGGCCTCTACCGTAGAGATGTATCCGTGGGTTTCGTTGAAAGCCGAAACATTACCCCATACCCGATATCCAACGGGCACTTCACCTCCTGTGAGAGGTTCTCCGCCCGGGACGTCCGTTATCCGTATCTCGTCGATGGTAGGAGGGAGCACCTCGAACTCGATGCTGTCGGTAGATCCTTCATAAGTGAGGTTGAACCAAACGAGACCCGGCTGGGAACCCACATCGATGACGTTGTATTCGTTGGGGTTATCTTCCAGTAGTTCAGAGTTCCCACCTTCTGCGGTCCAGTTCCCTTCAGCGGTGTAGATATAATCCGAGGTCTCGTTATAGACGGAGCAGTGACCTTGGATGGTCGTGCCGATGTGAACGGATCTGTCTTGTAAAGGTTCTCCACCGGGGGAATCGGTGATCCTAACATCATGGACCTCGTCGGTGATCACCGTGTATTTCACACTGTGATTATGGTC
>PUPH01000077.1 GCA_003553085.1 Thermoplasmata archaeon | reverse complement strand
GGGTCCAGCAATAGATGAAGTTTACTTACTATGTGAAGGAAATTTTAAGACTGGTCGCGCATACATCTTCCAAGAAACCGCTTCCTTACCTACAGCTGGAGTCGATGCCGACTACATCCTCAACGGCACCTCGGACGGAGACATGTTTGGGTTCTCCCTTGATGGGGGCGGAGATGTGAACGGTGACGGGAATTACGATATACTGATAGGTGCGCCCGGGAGGGACGAAGCCTATGTGTACTATGGACCAGATTTCGGCACAGACACTACAATATTCTCCGGTGAGACGGGAGAAGATTTCGGTTGGAGCGTTTCTTTTATCGGTGGATTCTCCGGCACGAGTAGCGACAGTGTAGGAGTAGGAGCGCCAGGAACTGCAAATGGTAAGGTGTACGTATTCTCTGATGAGGACATCGCTGAAGCGGAAGGTCAAGTACACCATCGAACAGATACTGATTTTGAAACTTATTCGGATAAGGATAATGTAGAGATAATGCCAGAGACCGAAGAAGGGAACGAGAACTGGGATGGACGAGTGGACTTAACGGGAACGGACCAATTTTTCGATGATTTTGAAACGGATTTGAATCAATGGACCTTATATGAAGATGGAGGGTCAATAACTCGCGATAGTACTACTTCTATATATGGTGATTATAGCGCTAAATTAGAGGATACAAGTACTTCCGATGAGTTTGTGCGTATGGAATCAGATGATTGGACTGCTGAATCTAGAGGTATTGCAGAATTTTATGTAAGAACTGATGGAGATGGATTTTACTTTTGGAAAGCGGGATATTCTACATTCCCCTCGGGTTGGTATTCTACTACTGTTTTAGCATTTTTAGATGGGAAGTTGAATTACCTGGAATTAGTAGACGGAGATCCTCATTTTGAACCTATCATGGAGTACACACCAAACACGTGGTATCATATACAGATCCATTATAATAATAATGATTATACTTGGGATGTGTACGTTAACAATACCCAAGGACAACTTGAATGTGTCGAAGAAAATTTATCTTATTACAATGACTTAAATTCTCGAAAAATATATATAGACACTGATCCAGATTTAACAACGACAGTCTATGTGGATGAAGTTCGTGTTTCCACCTTCCCAAACACCCCTGGCTACCTAACATCTTCTACCACCACAGCTGATTCAGACATAAACGCGGTGCGTTACACGTGGAATACCACCGTTCCGGATACCGCTATATCTTCTACCGATTTATGGTTGGAAATCAGTCGAGATGGAGGCACAACATGGAACGAGAGTGCGCTAATCGAGGGTGATTGGTACACGTTCCCGTTGGAGGAAGATGGCGATCAATTGAGATACCGAGTCAATTTTGTGGGCGATGGTGTCTTCACCCCCATTCTATACGATATAAAAATTGAGTATTCCTTCCTCACCCCCGAGGGCGAGATAGTCGGCGAAGCCACAGGCGATCGATTCGGATTCTCCGTCAGCGGAGGTGCCTTCGTTAGCGGTAGCTCTGCCGAGCTGATAGCCGGCGCTCCGCTCAACGATGAGGGTGGGACTGACGCAGGAAGGGTTTACGTGTTCGATAGCATACCAGGTACCAGTGATGCCGCCGATGCCGATCACATCCACACAGGCGATGCAGCTGGTGATCTACTCGGGTATTCGGTGAGCAACGTCGGTCACGTGAACGATGATCCGCACGCGGACTTCGCCGTAGGCTCACCGGGACATGATACTGAGAAAGGCAAAACCACGGTACTCTCTTTACATCATCAGGTAGAGATAACATTCGAGGCGGAAACTCAGAATGAAGGGGCTTACACAACACAGATGGATGAACACAATCCAGCCATAGTGAATTATGTAAGCAAAGGCGAGGAATCCGTCGCGAATCCATACGATGGAAATCCTGTCAGTGTTTGGGCGGATGTGGAAACTGAATATTCTTACGAAGGCACATCGGATGCTTCAACATTCTTTGAACGGTGGTACACTCCAGATCCACCATCCGGGACCGCCGACGGTTATTATACTGAGACTGGGGAGTTCTATCATCAATTTTACATCATCGTGTCCACAGCTGGCGGTTATCTTTCGGAAGATCCCTCAACCACACTCTATTGGACCGAAGAAGGAACTTCGGAGGACAAATCCGTTTATGATGATATATCGCCCGACGAGATATGGATGGACTCTTCGTCTGAATTCAGTGTGGAAACGCCTCTTCAAGGACCTACTGATCCACGCAATATAAAATACGTCTGTGATGACGACGAGTCCCTGGTGGACGGCCCGAAGACACATACATTCCTCTTCCACGCGGAGTTCCCACCGGACGTTACCTTCGATGGTCCTGGAGCGAATGCGCAGTTCGGCTGGTCTGTTATCGGTGCTGGAGACTTCGACGGCACGGGCCACGGCGATATAGCTATCGGTGCGCCGGGATACGACGGTGATACCGGGAGAGCGTACTTCTTCAACAGCACAGGAGAATGGGGTATCGGTAGCGAGTTAGTGGCCGACGACGCCTATGTGATTCGAGAGGGGGAGGTCGCCGGAGATAGATTCGGGCACAGTCTGAGCAAGCCGGGAGACGTGCTCGGTGATGATATAGACTCTGTTTTAGTCGGCGCACCTTATCACGGGAATGGAGGTGCCGATGCCGGACGTACATACCTCTTTGAGATGGGTCGATGGCCCACCATAACTTTAGAGTACAGTTCCACCTACACTTCTCAGGCCTTCGCTCAAACATCCTTCCAAACAATTCAGGGAGCTGAATGGTATGAGATGGACGTACCTTTAGAAGATCCGGTCATAACATTAGATGCGGGTGATCAAGTGGAGCTGTTGATCAGCGTCAGTTCAGACCACGGCTACAGTGAGATAGTCCTGAGTTACGGTGATGCGGAATTCGATTCACATTACGAGTTGGGTGGTGAAGAAGACATTCCCATGGCTGTTACCGTCATCGTAAAAACATACCGAGTGGATGGAGAAGAGTCAACTCCCACCGAGGAATGGTCACCCATTTACGATCAAGGTGAAGATGTAGAGTTCAGAGCCGAGGTCACAGCATTGGAAGGAACCGCCCAAGAAACGATCGCCGGTGCGGATATAACCATAATGAGGGCCGATGGTGAGGTAATAGTGGATCATACCGATATGGGTGAACCCACCGCTGAGAACGGGGATTGGATGGAGTTCGAGTACACATTTGATACTACCGGATTAGATCCAGGACTCTACAAAGCCATAGTGCGTGCGGAGGGCACCGACGGAGTTACCGACGAGGTTTACGGGGAAACAAACAACCGGATGGTATGGTTCAGGGTGGTGGATAACACATGAAGTCCATACCGCACTTCAAACGGTTGATGGTTTTCTTCACCCTGTTCCTGCTTATAGTTTCTACTCTATGGGCTAATCTTTTCATTACAGTTTCAACCGATGCTGGACTAAACGTACCTGAGGACGTATACTCGCTGCAGCTCATGGCTGCGGATTATAATCCTGATGGTGAACGTGTACTTCAACAGCACGGTGGTATGCATAGGTTATCCCTGGGTTCGTGGATAGCTGGAACCAATAGAACTTATCCTGCAGCCTTCGCTATAGTCAATCCATCCGATCGTCCGGTATCTATACAAAGTTTATCTTTATCTGGAGCCCCCGAGGGGATACAGATATACCTGCACAGGCACATGGATAAACCTTCTAATTCAGATATAGTTAATATAGCACAGGTAGAGGAACCAGGCGATACCGAATTATTCTATGACGAAGGTCCAGTAAGCGTGACACCCTGGGAGCTTCAACCAGGTGATGGATATTCTAACGACGATCTAGTTTACAAGAATGGTGGAGAATCTGCAACAGCTACCAAGGATAACGGAGTGTGGGCGTACGATTTCGACGATCCTCTTGTAGCTGATGAAGGTGCCAACTTCGTCTGGGTAGAGGTGAGTATAGTTCCATCTATAGAAGTGGACTCAGCCACTTATCGTGCCCCCATCGAGATAGAAGTTGATGCTGAATTCGACGACGGTTCCACAGTAACGTTCATGGGGGCCGGAAGGCACGACGGCGGACCTACAATAAGAACGGTCGAAGGAAATTCAATACGCCTCAGTGTCTCAGACCTTAAACCCGGTACCACAGTTGTAGTACCGGACGCGTTCGCACTGGTAAATGCAGGTTCTTCAGATTTCCGAGTGACCAGGATAGAGGTAGAGGGAGATACCGATTACATGCGTGTGTATCTCCACGGTGACCCGAGGGCTCCGGCGGGTGATTACGGCTTAGAAGTCGATCAGGACACCGGGCTCCTATATTATGACGGTTCTTCACATGATAGGTCATCAGATGGATGGGTGATCGGTTCCGGATTCGGATACGACAATGATGCAAACCTGTTATACGGAAAGGAAGCAGACACCAGCACGGCCACGAGGACCGCGGGCCATCACGACGCACTTTACAACCTCTGGATGTACGATGAATACGCAAACAACGTTGCCGAGGACGGAACTTCTAACTTCGTCTGGGTGGAGGTCGCCTACATCATACCGGAAGAAGTCGGTGAAGTCAACGTGAACTCGACCATCACTTTCCATCTATCTAGTGTGTGAGAATGTGATCATCTTCGATACCAAGTGGAAATCTGTTTTTTTTTATCTAGAGGTCCACACTGACTCTTCCTCTACGTCATCCGATCCTGGCTCAAAAATGTGTTTTTGCTTCCTTCATAGGTGCCAGTTGAAGAGCGGTTCGGGCATCTATACAACATTCCTATTCTGCTCTGAGTGACCATAGTTATTCATCGAGTGCGATGTAAGGATATGTAGGAGAAACATACATACACTTCAAAAGTGCGGGATATCTTGATGATTACAATGGTGAGGTGTGATGAGGGCAAATATTCCTTAAACATTCTGTAGGCTAAAAAAGATTTCAAAACGTTTTTAGAATGGTCAAATAATTTCCAAAAGACTTTTTACCACTACTGAAACTACGATGGAATAGGTAACGTTGATCATAGATCCAGAGAGGAAATAGAGGGAATTTCTACTCATATCCTCCTTCCTAACGATCGTTTTTGCAGCGAATATCAGCGCTAAAGCAGTGTAAGCACCTAGCAACATGAAAGTAAGGATCAAAATATTTTCACATTTACCGATGATGAAGCCTGTATCTTTCTCATCCTGTGTGACCTTTTTCACCCCCTCTTTCTTAGATATGTAGTTCACTATCTTATTAACCATCATTCCACTAGTTAGTATCAGCAACAAATATCCAGATAGGACGATCAAAAATTCGATATTATCGTAAAATATATCATACCAGACCATGATTTCACCACCTCTGCTCATTTTTATATAATTCCATGAACTTATTTAATCTCTTTTCAATTTGATGAATTTCTTTATAATTCGATCTGTCTAAATTCTGAGAAACAGCTTGTGGTGTTATATTCAAATCTTTTGCGACCTTTTTTTGACTTCCATATTTTTGAAAATTTTTGATAACTACGAGTTGTTTACTAGTCCAATCATTTTTTAGGAGTATCAGAGTATTTATCTGCCCAAAAAGAGCTGATTCGATGATCTGATCACCTACATTCAGGTCAAAAAAAAGTTTCGTCTTTTTGAGATCGTTCATCAATTTATCTGCTATATGAAAAACTGGACCATCCATATACTCAACATCTCTTTTTTCTTGAGCAACATCTATAGAGCCTTTTGCTAGAACGATTCTTACCCTCTGTGGTAAAATACTTTCCTGTAACATTTTTATTATCTCGTAAGTTTTTGAAGGATCCTTTAAAACGGTTGCAAATTCGTCTATACCTTTTAAGATTTTAAGATCCGCATATAAGTGTTCACAAAATCGATTATTTATCCTATCGAATAGGTCGATAAGGTCTTTCTGAAACTTTTGTCGATCGTCTATTTTACGGGAATCGATGATATCTCCTAGCAGCAGGTAATGACTATCTTTCATCAGCCCTAAGTACAACTTCATAGTATATAAAAACAACGCTAAAGGGTTGATATGACTAATTCAATGGTATACACTTGAATATCAAAAATCAACGTATATGTATTGATGTGTTTCGTCGTTTGTTCACACAAATGCGTTCATCGATCCATTCATCTGGATGTTAGATATGAATATTCTCTTAGCCTTGAGCCTTTCAGTTAAGAGAAGGGGGGCATACTTCACCCGGACGCGATATGTGGATTCGTGGTTCGAAAACAACGTAGCCGAGGACGGAACTTCTAACTTCGTCTGGGTGGAGGTCGCCTACATCATACCGGAAGAAGTCGGCGAAGTCAACGTGAACTCGACCATCACTTTCCATCTATCTAGTGTGTGAAGACGAGATCACATCGCTATCATGGTTATACAATCACAATCTATTTAATCGACACCTACCATTATACACCAAGCAGGTTGGAAGCAGATGCCCTCTATCTCAGCTCGATTAAAGGAAATGTTACTGCCGGAGAAAAGTGTTGATGGCAGCCCAGTCTATCTTCAAGAGAACGGAGAGCGCCTTGGTACGATCACTAGAGAGGAGAACGGATATTACATACTGGACTGCAGAGGAGTGGAGATGCGGTTTTCTTCTGAGGACTTGATCGAAGGCAGCGGAGGATATATCTACAGACCTCCGTGGTACAGTAAAGCGAAAGACCTTCTCGCATCACTTGAAGCCAGACGGGCTAGCGATCCGGAACTCTTTGAATCCACGACATACATCGATCTGGACGACCAACTTCGGCATCTAGCGGAACGAGGTACCGAGACGGTTTCCTTTCTATCAAAAAAAAGAGCTTCCATAGATAAACAGGTAGATGAGCTGGAGATCCAGATAGATACACTCTCACAGACTGAACCCGCCAGTATCGGCCGTCGTGAGTACGCTAGGCGTGTAGTGGACCTGAACAGAAAGTTGAAGATATTGGAGATAAACAGATCCCGTATAGATGATCTGATTTCAAAATTTATGCGAATACCTTTTATAGACGTAAAAACGATTGAAAATAAAGCGGTGGATCCCGTGAAAAAAGATGATGAACCGGAGCCCAGAAGGGCTGAAGGGGAGCGTATAAAGAAGATACGCATCCTAAAACTGGAAAAAAATTTAGCGGAAAAGCAGCTGCAGGTAGCCGAAGGATACATCAAGGATCGATTGAGACAGATAAACAACGATATCGATGAATTGAAAGCTCTAGCCAAAGAGAACAAGGATAACGAAAAGGTCCTCACCTTCCTCAGGAACAAGCTAGCGGATCTGAACGAAGAGAAGAAGGAACTTCAGGACAAACTGGGGAACGTGAAACACGTTTCGGTAGAGGATGTGGAAAAACCGGATCTACCAGAAGTCGTCGAGTCTCCAGAGGAAGAGATCAGATCGGGTTTAGATATGTCTTTGATCGCTCGGATCGGTTCAGTGGTGTTCATCCTGGGACTGGTCATCGTTCTGGTGATGTCACTGTTCGGAGTGATCTAGTCTTCTATCTCCTTCAGTAGTTTTAAACCGGATTCAACAACGCCTTTCTCGTCACCTTTTCCCAGATTTTCTAGAAAATCAGATGCAGCGTGTACCCTGTCGCTCAAGATCGGCGGTTTATAGTATCTAGCATTCGCTCTCAAAGATAACTCTTTGATCATGTGTTCCTCTTCATCACCGATGTGTGCTATCAACGTGTTCACCGTAGAACCACCTAGGAGTTTAGCGTAGTACACCAACTCCCTCCTCAAAAAGCCGCCAGGATAAAGCGGAACGTTTGCTTTACCCCTGGTGATGATCACCATTAGTGATACGATCTCAGCCCGATCGCCACGCTGTTTTTCCAACATCTCGAAGCCGGTTTTCAGACCGGATGCCAGGGGCGACAGACCTCCGAATTCGAACCTATCCACAACCTCCGCACCTCTATCCACGTCGGTGGTGAACGGCATCTCTACTTTGGCCCTATTACCTGAAAAGGAAACGAACGATACATGGTACCTTTTCTCGTAGGCCATGGTGAGAAGTATCCTTATTATCCATTCCAAAGTACTGATCTCCCTAACACTATCGGAATAAAAGCTGGTGTCCACCACTATACACAGGTTGGTCCTGGTACGGGATCTATAGATCTTCTCCTGCACATGATGTGGTTTTATCTTCACTCCTCTAAGTGGATCAAAACTACCCTCTTGTATAGCCCTCCGTATGGTGGGGACTATGGCAACATCTCCGAACGAAGTGTCTTTACGCCCCGGACGATATCCGACTACCCTTCCCCTTCCTTCCAGTGTATAACTACCTTTAACTTTGCCTCCGGCACCGGAGGAGGTACTCACGGATTTTGAATGCTTTTCCCTAGACAACTCATCGACTATCTTACGTACTTGGTTATCTATCATCACTTTTTTCTGAGATTCCTCCATGACCAGGGTTTGCAGGACCGGTGCGGCCGCGCCTTCTTCCACAGCGTCAAGGAAAAGTTCCACCTCGACCTCCAGGTGGTCTCTATCGGCTATGAGGTATGCGGAGACTGTCTTATCACTTATCTCCTCTATACCCGTTATCTCCAGAGACTCCCGGGCAAGGACCATGTCCTCGTCCTCCAATTGAGAGATCTTTCTATGGGGGAATCTAATGGCCAGATTAAAATCTCTTTCGTATATACGGCAGCCGTATTTTCGAGGTAGTTTCCTCCTGATCCTTTTGATGGTCGCGGATTCCTTGGGCATGATCGTGAACTTTACCTACCCTCTGTAAGGTCGCCGGTGACCCGGTGTACCAGGGCTAGATCTAAAGCCTCCTGGATATCCTCGTCAAGTACTTCCTCCCGCCCATCGTAGGCAGTGATCGTACGGGATATCTCTTCGATGGCTATATCGATACCGGAAGGTAGGTCGTTGTGAGCGCATATCTTGGAGATGGTCGAACGCTGTCTTGAGTGAACGTTCACCGATGGAAGTATCTCCCTTGTCTGTATGATCCTGTTACGTAAACTATCGATCTCCTCACTATAACGGTCATGGAATGCTTCTGGATCATCACAGAACTCCTTGTACCTTCTCACGACTTCCATCCTTCTATCCAGGTCTCGAGGTGGATCGATCTTCACGTGCAATGTGAATGAATCTATATGGGAGAGCATCTCCTTATCCGAAGCTGACACCTCTTTCACAAGTATGGTCTTGCCTACGGCCTCACCGTTCAGGCTTTTGGTACTCAGGGCACCGTTATGCAGCAGTGTATCTATAAGGTATGATGCGTTTGCTTTAGGAGTGACCAAGGTACCACTTATGTACCTTTCCGGGTCATCCCATATCTTGGTGGTGTCCATATCTAAACCCTCTATATCTGACAAGAGCTCTGCTATCCCGAGCACGGCGGTCCTTTTAGCCGAGCCGTTCGGCCCCCACAATAACACACCATTGATCTCATGATTGATGGCGTTCAGTAACAGACTTCTCTTCATCCGTTCCTGCCCTACTATCGCTGGGAACGGGTATACCGTACCTCTCAACTTTTCTTCTAATTC
>PUPH01000057.1 GCA_003553085.1 Thermoplasmata archaeon | reverse complement strand
AGATAGTCCTCTCGGCCGGTTCCTCCATCATCGGGATACTTCTCATCCATCACGTATTCAATATTCAAAGAAAGAAAAAATGTTTGGGCTGGTTACTAAAAGAGAGAGATCGTCCCTGATCTCTAGTAGTGGTGAATATATGTTAATACTCTCAAAGAGAAACTTTTATATGTAAAATCATCCATGGCAGACCCGTTCGCTGGTGCGAGGGATATCCTTCGCACCCACACACCGCGGGAACAACTCGTATCTACTCGGGCTCATAGTCTAGTTGGTTATGACGTCGCCTTGACATGGCGGAGATCGCCGGTTCGAATCCGGCTGAGCCCACTTTTTTCATAAAAGTGGGTAGTTAGAATCTGAGATTCTGACGAGCCCACTATAAATCGTCAGAATTTTCTTTGAGTGATTTCCCGAGTGATCGAGATGTTTATCATGAAAAAAATAGTCCCATATCGAAACAAATTCAACAGTGATATATGTGGATATTCGTCCTGAAATAACGATAAAACTTAATTAGGGTTAGTGGTTCATATAAAACACATGAAGAAGATCGTGTTGGTTGCCATAGTATCAATCATCCTCCCTTTATTGTTGGTGGGATGTTCGGAGCCTGCTAGACCTCCGCCAACCGAGTATTCACGTTTAGTGATGGATATAGTGGAAGACGTTGACGGTAATCACACGACGATACTTCACATCTCTGGAGTCGAAGTAATTAAGTACTCAAATATCACACTTACCATAAACGATGAAATGATGATCTCAAAGACCGACGCATTTTCTATCGAATATAGAACCGATAAGCAAAAGTTTGATCTTACCGCATCCGCAGAGTTGGGTGAAAGTCTTTTTTACTATGAGGCTAATGTACGTGTCGTCATGGAAGAAAACATAATCTTTGAGATAACTGAAAACGAAGATGTAGAAAGTATCAGAAGAGTTGACCTCCCACATATACAAAGGATGAGCCGTATGGAGGTGGAATAGTCATGAAAAAGGTACCATTCCCGCTACTGATACTGGGATTTTTGGTATTGGTCTTTGGAATATTTGCATTAGCGATAATGACCGGTTATTACCCGGTAAGAGATACTTTGACACATTTTTACGCATTCGTCTTCGCCCTAGTATTTATCACTATAATGGCCATAATCGGAGCTGTTTTCTTGGGCATGTTCATTTCACATAGAGTTTTTTCTTCCCAGGGCTTCACGGCCTTCGAAGAAGAGATGTTGAAGATGAAAGAGGATATCGCCGTAATGAAGAGCATGATAGAAGATTCCGATAGTGAAGATTAAACAAGCCTTTCCGGACATAACTCTCTACGTGAACAGTTTGCACACTTACCCTTACGATTATGATTACGATGTACGTCTTCAGTTTCGATCAATGCCCTCATCTCACGGACCTTTTCGATGACCAGATCTTTTAGGTCCTCATCGTATTCCACCTGGAATTTTTTTTCACCATATTGTACGATAGCGTGGGGCGGTTTTATTCCTTTATCTGCTTCGATCAATAAACAATAGGCTCCAACCTGAAGTATGTGGGAAAAGAAAGGCCCTTTGGGAACACGGCCTGTTTTAACTTCCACAGGTATAAGTTTCCCGTCATTCTCGATGATATAGTCCGGCCTTCCACGTATCTTGTACTCCTCGTATACCAACATGTCCTCCTCACCCTCCATACCATCGACATAGTCTATCGACCCGTTATCAACATTGTATTCATCTCTCTTATCCTTGGCTTCAGCTTTCAAACTAAGAGAAACCTTAAGCCAATAGCTGGCACCAACCAACCAAGACAGTGAAATGACCTGTGAGATCCTGGCGATGTTAGCATCGGTTAGACCCAACGAAACTGCAAAAAGTGCGAGTATCGTTGCGATCATGGCGAACGCCAAAACGATCTTTTCGGACTTCAGTCCTATCTCCAAAAACTTCTTGGATTCAACAATATAGAGGAAAAATGTAGCAGCAAGTAACCATATAAGGGATATGATGATGAATATCTGTCTCAGGTAACCTTCAGGTCTCAAAAAGGTCAAACCCCCTACGGATACCAAAGAAGCGGCAACAGCCAACCATAGGACCATATTTTCCACCTCGACCAACCTTTTCTCCTTCTCCTGTAGATCCTCCAAGGCATCCCCCAATTCTTTATGATCCTCCATACCTTTCTTCATACGATCATTGACCACCTCTTCCTTCTCCCTGCTCAACCACCAACTGAGGGGACAGTAACCGTACTTTTCAATGTCACCTGCGGAGATCCATTCATCGCCCATTCAGAATTGTATCGGTTTGAAACGGTTAAAAGCTTTTTGGATTATCAACATCGAAAATTACTTATACAACATATGAATACTCCTTCATATGAACGAAGATTTATTCAAGTGCCTCTCAGATCTGAACAGAAGAAGGATACTATACTGCATAGGCGGACAGGAGATGTGTGTTAACTCTATTTCAGAATGCTTGGAACTTGAACAATCCCTGGTGAGCCATCATCTAAAAGAGTTGTATACCTGTGGACTTGTCACTAGAGAGCGAAGAGGAAAGAAGAACTATTACAAAGTTTCACAAAAACAGGTGATGGATCTATTGGAAAACGCGAAAGAGCTTGGAGATTCGTTGAAGGTGTGTAAAAGTGACTGAAGAACACGGACTGGGGTTCTTTGAAAGATACCTTACGTTATGGGTAGCTATATGTATCGTTCTCGCCATGGTTATCGGATATCTTTACCCCGGGATCACTGATTCTTTTGAAGCCTTTGAGATATCCAGTTACTCGATACCGGTGGTTATCGTATTGTTCCTTATGATCTATCCGATCATGGTTCAAACGCCCTTCCAGAAGATAATCCAGGCTGGAAAAACAGCCAAGCCGATATTAGCAACTTTGGGTCTAAATTGGGGTGTAAAACCCTTCTTAAAAGCGGGTTTGGCCTGGCTTTTTTTTGCAGTGATATTTGTTAGATTTCTAACACCTGAAATGACCAGCGAGCTTATAGGAGGTATGATCCTCTTAGGCATCGCACCGTGTACTGCCATGGTACTGGTCTGGTCCTATCTATCAAAAGGTAACATGGGTCACACAATCGTTGTGACCGCTATCAATTCGCTATCCATGCTAGTTCTGTACGCTCCACTGGCAATAATCCTACTACCCATAGCCGGGGCTCGGGGTGCAGATGTAGGAGTTCCATTCGGAAAGATTGCCTTCGGGGTTTTAGCATATATCGGAGGGCCCCTAGTTGCAGGTTACATGACCAGAAAGATATTGCTGGATAAAAAAGGAGAAGAGTGGTTCGAGGATTTTGTAAACAGATTACACTATGTTTCAATTTCAGCCCTGTTGATCACCATAGTGGTGATAGTATCCCCACATTCAGGGACTATAATGGATCGACCTTTGATAGTCCTACTGATAGCCATCCCTTTGATCGTACAGTTCCTGATCATGTTCATAATATCCTATTGGACAGCGAAAGAGATAGGGCTTCCATATGAAGATGCAGCACCTACCGCACAGATAGCTACGAGCAACCATTTTGAAGTAGCTATAGCCATGTCAGTAACACTGTTCGGCATCGATTCATATGCAACCCTGGCCGCAGTTACTGGATTACTCATCGAGGTACCGATCATGCTTATCATAGTGCATATATGTTTGAGGACCCAACACTGGTTTCCAGCGATCTCGAGGGAGGAGACGGGATGAAGGAATTATTGATCTCCGACGTGCATGGTAACCTTGAAGCGCTCGATGAAGTTCTCAGGCTCGAACGTTGGGATGATATCTACTGCATGGGAGACATCGTTGATTACGGTCCCTCACCCCAGGAATGTATAGAACGGATACGAGAAATAGCGATCCCGGTGAAAGGTAATCACGACAACGCAGTCGTCACCGGGATGGAGTGTGGCTGTGGATACGAGATGAAGGAACTTTCACAGGAAGTAAGAAAGTTTTCCAGAGAACAGATCGACCAGGAAGGGATGCGGTTTCTGGCAGACCTTCCCATGTACGTAACAACCCATGGAAAACTACTCACTCATGCGTCATTGAACGATCTATTCAAATATCTCAAACCGGAAACTCCAGAAGAAGAATTTCGATCCTTTTTGGATGTAGAAGAAGATATCGTCCTATTAGGACACACACATATACCCATGGACAGAACGATAAATGGAAAAAGATACATCAATCCTGGGAGTCTAGGACAGCCCAGAGACGGTGATTGGAGAGGCTCCTACGCAATATTAGAGGACGGTGAACTAATTTTTCAAAAGATCGAATACGATATCGATAGAACGATAGAAAAAATGGAAAGAATGGGTTTTCCTGAAAGAGCTGTTAGGATACTGCGTGAAGGTAAGGTAGTCCCTTAGATCACCATAGTTCTAAAGAGTCCACCATCTCTTGTGATCTTCCGGTATAATTCACCGGGTGCATCATCTCTTCGAGTTCATGCTCATCCAGCAGTTCCATGACATCGCTATTACCCAGCAGTATTTCTTTGAAGTGTTTATCCTCCGCGCGAGCGACCATGGACGCCTGTCGGATCAGTTCGTGGGCTTCCTGCCTACTCATGCCCTTCTTCGTCAACCCCATCATGACGGCTTCGGCCATTATCAAACCCTTGCTGAGTTCGATGTTCTTCATCATATTGTCCGGAAAGACCTCCAGGTTCTTGAAAACCTTCTCGGATTTGACCAGTATGTCGTCCAATAGTATCAGAGTGTGTCCCAATGTAAAACGTTCAGACGATGAATTGGTCAGGTCTCTCTCGTGCCACGTGATCAAGTTCTCGAAGGTGGGTAGGACGAATCCTCTGAGGGTTTTAGCCAGACCACATATGTTTTCAGCGACTATGGGGTTCTTCTTATGGGCCATGGTTGAACTACCTACCTGCTTCTTCACGTCGAAAGCCTCGGCGGCCTCCATTATCTCAGGTCTCTGTAGGTTCCTCACTTCTGTAGAGTACTTCTGCACGGAACCGGACAGTGAAGCTGCAAAGCATATCAGCTCCGTATATCTGTCTCTTCCGACCACCTGGCACGCGATCTCTTCCACTCCTAGATCCAATTCATCCATGACTAAACGCTGTAACTGTTCGGCATGCTCACCGAGAGCAGCCCCGGTTCCAACGGCACCGCTCATCTTACCGACGGCTATACGTCCTTTCATCTCATCCAGGCGTTCTATGTACCGTTCGATCTCCTTCACATAGACAGCTAGCTTTAAACCAAACGTGATAGGGACAGCGTGCTGTGCATGGGTCCTGCCGACCATGACCGTATCTCTGTGCTCTTTTGCTTTCTCGACAAGTGTATTGTGGAGTGATATTAGATCCTCACGTATCAACTGTACAGCTTCCTTCAATATCAAAGCGGAAGCCGTATCGATGATGTCATTGGAAGTTGCACCGAGGTGGATGTATTTCTCCGCATCCCCACAGGAACGACCGAGAACTCTGACCAAGGCCATGATGTCGTGTTTAGTTTCCTCCTTCTCGACGCGCTCCACTTCACGCCAATCGACCTTTTCGGAGTCTGCGTTCTGAACTATCACCTCGGCTGCCTCTTTAGGTATATTACCCACTTCGGCGTGTGCCTTAGCAAGGGCCGCCTCGACATCGAGTAATTTCTGTACGTGGTTCTCCTTACTGAATACCTTCTTCATCCGTTCTCTGCCGTATCTGTAATCGAGGGGACACACTATCATACAAGATCACTACTCGATACCCATACCTGCATTGGTTTTCTCGATACTCTTCATGTTGTCCTCTTCCATCTCCATCATGGCTCGGATAGCATCGATGTTTTCAGGAACGATATCGCTTTCCTGATGGATAGCTTGATAGTAATACAATGTGCCGTCCTTCACCTGGGTACCGTCCTTCCATACGGCTATCTCGTTTATGTCTCCTCTCAAGTTACCCCTGTCTTTAGCCCATTCCATGATCTTGGCGGTGGAATCTACTCCCTGTGAAGCCTCAAAGAACTTGACCCGAGGCGTCCTTTCCCATAGATCCAATATGTGTTCGGTGTCCACATCTTCTTTAAGATCGACGATCACACTGTGAAGGTGCATTATAGTCGTAGGAACCTTTACTGCCGTGGTCTGTATGTTGATCTCAGGAACGACGCTTTGGACATCCGGTCCGTGGTGTGATGGAATGTTGAGAACCGGATTTATCGAGTTGATCGGTCCTCTCTTAGTGTCCCAAGGATCCGCGCTCCTCCGTATCATCACTGCGTTCACCCTATCCATCCCTATGTCTGTATGTATAGGATACAAAGTCCTCAGTAACCCGGTGGTATTACAAGAGACCACTCGTACGTAATCTGCACCGTAGGCCTCGTCGTAGTTTGCCAAGGAGTTAAAAGACAATCCCGTCAGAGAATGCTTCTCTCCACCCTGCCACATGGCTTTTACACCCGCCTTCTCATATATCGGCTTATAACCAGCCTTTTTAGGTGTGCAATCTACGATTATGTCGGCGGCGGCTAAAATATCCTCCAGCATACCGTCAACGTGGATACCCTTCTTCTTAAAATCACCAAGATGATCCTTAGAAGCCGCATAAAAAGGATACCCCAGTTCGTTGGCCATCTCGGCTTCGTACGTGGGACTCCTCTTAGAAACCCCGATGACTTCCATATCTGTCTGCTGGTTGACTGCGTCAGCAACTCTCTTTCCTACCGTTCCATATCCGTTTATTCCTACTTTTACGGTCATTTTATATCCCCTGTGAGACCCTATCGACATGGAGGATAAGAATATTACGGTCTCAAACACCGAGAATTTTTTATTAAGTTGTTGTGTAAGGTAAGAACATGAGTGAATATGACGATACCGAGGAATTTTGGGATGGAGTGTTCGCACAGAAGTCCCACGGATTCGACGCATACGAACCATTACCCTACAGATGGGTGGAAGAGGCTCTCGATTGGGTACTGTTGCCCGGATCTAGAGTTTTGGATTTTGGATGTGGCAACGGTAAAGTATTACTACGTACTGCAGCGAAGGGAGCGGCCTTCATCAAGGGTATAGACATAAGCAGCAGTGCCATAGAGTCTTGTAAGAAGAACACCGAAGGATTAGGAGTCCCCCATGAATTCGTTAAAGGTGATGTGTCGACTCTAAAAGATATACCGGACTCGGATTTCCACGGAGGCATACTTTTCAATGTAGTCGATAACCTATTACCAGAGCATTCCCGGGAACTACTGGAACAGTTCAGACGGATCTTAAAACCCGATGGACGTCTCATAGTGAAGTTGAACGATCATAACGAGTCCAGAGAACTGGAAGAGATGGGATCCAAAGAGATATCCGATGGATTTTACCGCGAAAACACCGGACTGTACCTTTGGAATCTGACGGACGAGGAAGCCCACCAGCTATTAGAAGAATATTTCGATATCCAAGAGGAAACGAAGGTCTATTTTCCTGAGCACGATGCTTACAATAGACTATACTATCTGGTGCAAAGATGAAATTGATCGATGTTTTAGAAAAGGGAGAACGAGTCGGAGATTTAGTGGTTAAAGGAAAAACTCCCGTAAAGGGGCGCCTGAAGGGACACCAGTATATGGAACTCGAGGTTCTATCTGGAGATCATGCGTACTTTTTGATGTATCTTGGATTATACGAGGGTAAAACACCATACTATCTACCCTGGATAGAGTGGTTTTCCATAGAAAACAAAACTCCGAAACTTACATTCTTCGACTCAGATATGGAAGAATACCTTCTTGATCTCAGTTCCTCAAGCTTACCTCCGGGTGGAAGATTGTTCGTGGATTATTCGGAGGATAAGCGAACACTACGTGAACTGAACACAGGGGTGCCACCGCCTCTCAGTCGATTGGGGTTTTTGATGTTGCAGCACGGGTTCACATGGTTCAAAGACTGGTACTTCCCGGAAGGATTCAACGAAGGAAACCACAAATTGCAGGGAGAAAAACCACTGAATGATGAACGGAGAAAAAAGCACCTTGCATCGATACGAGAAGAGGTCGAGGGATACATGGAGTCAGAAACACTTACACCCACGATCAAAGAACGTGCTATGGAGATCTCATCTATCCGATGATAAACCGGAGCATGGTTTATTATATAACGATGTTTAAACGGGGTTGAATGAAGGGAACACGTCAGTCCGTATCATTACTTAGACGGTTGTTCAAATATCGGTTTATCCTGGCCAAGGTGACGCATGTTCCGATCATAGGAAAGATCATCGACAAGATGTTGTTTGAAAACGACGATCTGATATATCTACCCAGGGATCGGGTCATCGATAAAGATGTCGATATACAAAGACCTGAAGAGTTGATACTACCATCTCAGGTGGTGAACCACTTCATCGAAAAAGCCGGTCACCATTGGATCATGGATACCTGTATCTGCCGGGAATCCACTGATTGTTCAGAACACCCGAAGGATATAGGCTGTCTGTTTCTCGGTGAAGCCCCCCAGGGCATAGACACTGGACTGGGCTGTTCGGTGACCAAACAGGAGGCCTTCGATCATGTTAAAAGGGCCAGAAAAGCAGGACTCGTACATCTCATCGGCAGGAATAAGCTCGACCCGGTCTGGTTAGACGTAAAGCCCGAAGAAAAGTTTCTGACCATCTGTAATTGCTGTCCGTGCTGCTGTCTTTGGCGTATGATCCCCGACCTGGCTCCGGACATATCACAAAAGATACACAGCCTACCGGGTATCGAGATCAACGTCAACGATGATTGTATAGGTTGTGGAAGATGTGCTGAAGTCTGTTTTGTGAACGCCATGAAGATACAAGATGGAAAAGCTCGTGTCCATGAGGATTGTAGAGGCTGCAGCAGATGTGTAGATATATGCGGTCAGAACGCCATCGAGATAAAGATGGATCGATCTAAACTGAGACAGGCCATATCAGATATAGAGAGTTCGGTGGATATCACCTGAACTCAATCGTCGGTCAAGCGGATGGTTTTGATCTCTCCGCCACATATCCTGCAGTCGTCGGCCGGTTCTTTATAGAAGCGATGACATTTCGCGCACCGATATCCCCACCTGTATTCTTTCTTGATCTCCACCATGTTCATACCTCTGTAAGAGATCCCCATGGATCTCGCCATGTTCTGGATTGAATAATCGTCGGTCAGGATGACCGCATCCAGATGGAGACCGAGTGCGATGACCTCGACGTCGGTATCCGACAATCTTATGAAGTCACCCGTTTTTTTAGAATGCTTTTTGACGTCCTCTATGCACGGACCAGAAGGTGTGACGACTTTCAATCCGGCGGCCTGTAACCTTTTCAGTTTATTGTACCAACGCCCGCCTTTCTTGATCTCGTCAAGTACTGAAGGTGGTACATAAACTTCATCGGTCAGGGGGATATCCTTTCCGGACAGTATAACCGAGGTGTCCACGACGTATTTCATACAGTACCTTTTAGATACTACTGCCTTTTAAATTCTGCGTTTACAACATATTTTTATACCTCTCAATGCAGTCGGTGTTATATGCCAGTATATTCTTTCGAAGGAAGGAAACCGAACATACACGGATCCACATACATCAGCCCCTCGGCGGACATAATCGGAGATGTGACCATAGGGGT